>NZ_CP086727.1:2775000-3150000 GCF_020906275.1 Parasphingorhabdus litoris DSM 22379 | reverse complement strand
CGTATCGGAAGTGCGAATGCTGACATGAGTAGCGACAAACAGTGTGAGATGCACTGTCGCCGAAAGCCCAAGGGTTCCTGCTTAAAGCTAATCTGAGCAGGGTGAGTCGGCCCCTAAGACGAGCCCGAAGGGGGTAGTCGATGGGAACACGGTTAATATTCCGTGACCTGGTGGAATGTGACGGTTCACGTGTGTTGTCTGATCTTATTGGATTGATCAGGCTTCGAAGTGGATCCAGGAAATAGCTCCACCATATAGACCGTACCCGAAACCGACACAGGTGGGCAGGTAGAGTATACCAAGGCGCTTGAGAGAAGTATCCTGAAGGAACTCGGCAAATTACCTCCGTAACTTCGGGAGAAGGAGGCCCTGCATGAAGGCAACTTTTTGCAGGGGGCACAAGCTGGGGGGTAGCGACTGTTTAGCAAAAACACAGGGCTCTGCTAAGTCGGCTTCAAGACGACGTATAGGGTCTGACGCCTGCCCGGTGCTCGAAGGTTAAGAGGAGGAGTGCAAGCTCTGAATTGAAGCCCGAGTAAACGGCGGCCGTAACTATAACGGTCCTAAGGTAGCGAAATTCCTTGTCGGGTAAGTTCCGACCTGCACGAATGGCGTAACGACTTCCCCACTGTCTCCAGGATATGCTCAGCGAAATTGAATTCTCCGTGAAGATGCGGAGTACCCGCGGTTAGACGGAAAGACCCCGTGCACCTTTACTGCAGCTTCAGAGTGGCATTAGGAAAGAATTGTGTAGAATAGGTGGGAGGCTTTGAAACTTGAGCGCCAGTTCGAGTGGAGCCATAATGTGAAATACCACCCTATTGTTTTCTGGTGTCTAACCTAGATCCGTTATCCGGATCAGGGACCCTCTGTGGCGGGTAGTTTGACTGGGGCGGTCGCCTCCTAAAGAGTAACGGAGGCGCGCGATGGTGGGCTCAGGACGGTTGGAAACCGTCTGTTAGAGTGCAATGGCATAAGCCCGCCTGACTGCGAGACTGACAAGTCGAGCAGAGACGAAAGTCGGTCATAGTGATCCGGTGGTCCCTCGTGGAAGGGCCATCGCTCAACGGATAAAAGGTACGCCGGGGATAACAGGCTGATGATTCCCAAGAGCTCATATCGACGGAATCGTTTGGCACCTCGATGTCGGCTCATCACATCCTGGGGCTGGAGCAGGTCCCAAGGGTTTGGCTGTTCGCCAATTAAAGTGGTACGTGAGCTGGGTTCAGAACGTCGCGAGACAGTTTGGTCCCTATCTGCCGTGGGCGTCGATAATTGAAAGGAGTTGACCCTAGTACGAGAGGACCGGGTTGAACATACCTCTGGTGTACCAGTCATGCCGCCAGGCGTGCCGCTGGGTAGCTATGTATGGACGGGATAACCGCTGAAAGCATCTAAGCGGGAAGCCTCCCTTAAGATAAGTTATCATAGAGTCGTGGGAGACCACCACGTTGATAGGCTGGGTGTGGAAGTGCAGTAATGCATGAAGCTAACCAGTCCTAATTACTCTATTCGCGCTTGTAGAATCCCGCCATCAACAACAATGTTGGAAAGCATCGTTGTAGGCGTGGACGATTAAGCTCGGCCCATGGTCAGCATGCACGGTTAAAATTGTGCATGTCATAACCACATCGATTAAAAGACCCGTAACTACAGCTTATGCGCTTGCTTCATTGCTTGGTGGCCATAGCGACTGTGCCCCACCCGATCCCATCTCGAACTCGGCCGTGAAACCAGTTAGCGCCGATGGTACTTTGTCTTAAGGCATGGAAGAGTAGGTCGTCGCCAGGCATTGCAGCAGGCGCATGAAGATGTAGTCACGAGGAAATAACCCATTCACTTTTTCAAAAAGCGGCCTGTCCGGCACCGGGCCGGTCGCTTTTTTATTTTCAGATTTGCTGATAAGGCAGATCGTCTTGGTGGCGCGGGATGGAGCAGTCCGGTAGCTCGTCAGGCTCATAACCTGAAGGTCGTAGGTTCAAATCCTACTCCCGCAACCAACAAAAAGCCGCTGCCCCAACGGGTTGGCGGTTTTTTTGTGTCTGGCGTAAGCTTAAATGTCTGGCCGAAATTGGGTAACAGGCGAGCTTCTTTGAAGCGCATACACATTGGCGCAGTATATGATCTCGACAGCCGCTATCAACCTTTCTGGGCGAATCTGTTCAGCAGCAGAACCGGCAACAACCCGGCAATCACGATGAGCAAAGCGGAGGTCGAGGCTTCGGCTAAACGTTCGTCGCTTGCTAGCCGGTATACCCGGGTGGCTAGTGTTTCCAGATTAAATGGCCGCAATATTAGCGTTGCGGGCAGTTCTCTAAGGACATCGACAAAGACCAACATCGCACCCGCTGCAAGGCTGCCACGTAAAATTGGCATATGAATCTTGCGGATCAGTCGACCTGGCGTCGCGCCCAGAGATCGTGCCGCGGCATCCATCGATGGCGGAATTTTTGTCATTTGTCCGCTGATGCTATTGAAAGATACGGTGAGGAAACGAACGATCAGTGCATAGACCAGGATCGCACCGCTGCCGGTTAGCAACAGTCCGCCCGTATAGCCGAAATTGTTCCGCGACAGTCCGGTAATCCACTGATCGAAAATTCCGAGTGGGGCCAAGAGCCCAACCGCCAATAAAGCGCCAGGCAGTGCATAACCCAAAGTTGCGACCCGGATTGCGGCTTTACCGACTGGGCTATTGCTGCTGCGCTGAGCATAAGCGAGAAGCAGCGAGAGGCAGACGGCGACGATTGCCACGATGGCAGCCAACCATAAGCTTCCCTGCATATATTGCCAAAGCTCAATCCAGCCCTGTCCATCACCGACATTGGTGGCATAGTGCAGCAATATCAAAGTTGGTATCACAAAGCCTAGCAGAACTGGCATTGCGCAACACAGCGTGGCTAAAGCGGCTTTTGAAGCATTGAGCTTGCGTCGCGGCATCGTGGAAGCCAACCCATCACCACTGGCTACGCGGCCTTTACGGCTGCCGCTTTCCAGCCAGAGCAACAGCATGACGAATAACAACATGATTGCGGCCAGTGTCATGGCCGCCTGCTTGTCGCCCATTGCGAGCCAATTTCGGAAGATGCCGGTGCTGAATGTCGGGATCGCAAAATAGTCAGCAACGCCATAGTCAGCGAGCGTTTCCATCAGGACGAGAGCCAATCCTCCAGCAATGGCAGGCCGCGCGCAAGGCAAAGCGATTTGAAAAAAAGCCCTGCCGGGACCGATACCCAATGACCGTGCCGCTTGAAACTGGCTTAGGCTCTGCGCTGCGAAAGCCGCACGAGCGAGTAGATAGACATAGGGATAGAGGACGAGCCCGAGCATCAAAGCTGCGCCGGGAATGTTGCGGATCGGAGGAAACCAGTAATCGCCCATTCCCCAACCAAAGGCCGATCGCAGTCCCGATTGGACAGGTCCGGCAAAAGACAGAAAATCAGTATAGACATAGGCAACGATATAGGCCGGCGCTGCAAGCGGCAGGATCAACATCCACGATAGCAGGCGGCGGGCCGGAAAATCTGTTGTTGTGATCAGCCATGCTGTGGTGATTCCGATAGAGCCGGCAATCACCGCTACCATGAGCATCAGCGAAAACGTGTTCAGGAGATAGTCGGGCAGGGTGGTTTGCCACAAATGACTCCACGAACCCGCTCCTCCCAATGGCAGATAAAAAAAGATGGTGAATATCGGGATGGCGGCGATCAACGCTATCCCCCAGGCCGTCGAGATCCAGCCGTTGAGACGCCATTTCTCAGTCATTCTTCACCGGCCCGATAAAAACCAAATATTGCATTGCAACGGACTATCATATTAAGGCGCTCCATCAAGCGACATGATGGGAAACGGGTTGGAGCTGGAATTTCAAAATATTGGTCATCGGTACGGTGCGGTGCAGGCACTTTCTGATATCAGCCTTGCAATATCCAGCGGAGAAATCATCTGTCTTTTGGGTTCGTCAGGATGTGGGAAAACCACGCTGCTCCATCTAGCGGCAGGAATGCAGGATGTCCAACAAGGGGAAATTCGGATTGACGGTGTGCCGTTGGCCAAAGCCGGGAAAAATCCGCCACCGGAGCAGCGACCCATCGGATTGGTTTTTCAGGAAGGCGCTTTGTTCCCGCATCTGACGATTGCTCAAAATGTCGGCTTTGGCCTTGGTGACACCGGAGTTCATGCCAAAGCAATTGCAGGATGGTTGGAACAGGTCGGCTTGGGCGGTTTTGAAGACCGCTATCCCCATATGTTATCGGGCGGACAGAGACAGCGCGTGGCCTTGGCTCGCGCGATGGCACCCGAACCGGATATCCTTTTAATGGACGAACCTTTTGCCAATATCGATGTGGTTTTGAGAAAAGAGTTACGCCGGGACAGTTTGTCCTTGCTCCGCCAACGCGCTGCGACGGCTATTCTCGTAACCCATGATCCGCACGAGGCGATGGAAATGGGGGACCGGATTGCAGTTATGGAAAATGGCCGCATCGTGCAATATGGCTCGCCTGATGAATTTTACGACGCACCGGCCACAGCGGCGATCGGATCTTTGGTTGGCGGTGGTCAGATTGTTTCTGGGACACGCAAAGGCGATGATATCAAAACTGCTTTCGGGCTCTGGCCTGTCTCTTGTTTGAAAAATGATGCGGGTTCCGCGCACGCACAGTTGGAATTATTGGTGCAGCCGACGGCGCTGGAGATTAACTCGGACGGTAATAGATGTACCGTATTGGATGTACGTCGGACAACGCATGGTCGTAAACTGGTCTTGGTGAATGATGCCGGAGATCGGCTTGAAGCTGAAATTCCTATCTCTTCAGTGCCAAACCGTGGCGATCGTGTCGACGTTACGGTCAAATCGGGACAGCTTTTGGCTTTCTCGTCCACGTCCTGAAATCCGTGCTTGCGCAAGTCACCAATATAATGATAACGATTCGCAATAAGTGATTTTCTTTCCCGAAAGGTCGATATAATGAAACTGAAAAGCCTTGTTGCCGCGCTTACGATATTTGCGCTCTCTGCCTGTGCGCCTGGTGCGGAGGATGGGGGCAAAGCGGACGTACCAATCACGGGTGAAGTAAATATCTATTCCTCCCGTCACTATGATACCGACTTAGCACTTTATGACGACTTCACGGCTAAGACGGGGATCAAAGTCAATCGCATTGAAGCAGGCGCGGATGCGTTGATTGAACGCATTAAAAGCGAAGGCGAGTTTAGCCCTGGTGACTTGCTCATTACGGTAGACGCCGGTCGTCTCTGGCGTGCTGAAGAAGAGGGTCTGTTGGTGCCAGTTGAATCAGAGGTTCTGACCGAGCGTTTGCCGGATTATCTGCGTCATCCAGAAGGTCTTTGGTTCGGCCTTTCAAAGCGTGCGCGGGTTATAATCTATAATAATGAGAAAGGCCGCCCGGACAATTTGAACAGCTATGCCGATCTTGCCAATTCCGTGCACAAAGGCAAAATCTGTATCCGTTCCTCATCGAATATCTATAATATCTCGCTGCTTTCGGCATTGATCGCGCATGATGGTGCTGAAGCCGCCGAGCAGTGGGCCAAGGGAGTGGTCGCTAATTTCGCGCGGGCACCGCAGGGTAATGATACAAGCCAAATTTCTTCTGTAGCAGCTGGAGAGTGCGATATTGCTGTGGTTAACAGCTATTATCTGGCGCGTATGGCCGGTGATGATGAGGCTAAGGCCGAATATGAGGCCGTTGGTATCATATTTCCGGATCAGGAAGGCCGAGGCACGCATGTTAATATAAGTGGCGCTGGGCTGCTCAAACATGCTCCCAACAAAGAAAATGCTATTCGTTTCCTGGAATATTTGACCGAGGAGTCGGCACAGCGATATTTCGCAAATGGCAATAACGAATATCCTGCTGTCGCGAGTGTGAAAAGCGCATCGGTCGTCGAGGCGTTGGGTGAGTTTAAAGAAGATGAAATTAACGCATCGGAACTAGGCAGCAACCAGACCGAGGCGGTGAAGGTTTTTGATCGCGTCGGCTGGCAGTAATTGTAATTCTCACTGCATCGGGCTTTCGAATAGTTTTCGAAATACCGACCCGATAATTATGTAACTGCCCACTGGCGGACCAGGTTAGCGATAACCTTGTCCAGCGTAATCATTTCCGCTGATTGTGTGGACATGGTGGTACGCAGTGAGACACGCAGATTTTCCAAATCAAAGAGCAATTCCCGCTGACTGGCATCGGCGACGAGGCTTTCTATCCATCCGACGCAGACAATGCGTTCACCGGCGGTGACGGGTGAAACTTCATGGATGTTGGATGTAGGATAGAGGATCAGATCACCCTGATCCCCTTTCAGTGATTGCGTGGCTCCGGCTGCATGAATTATGAGCTCGCCGCCTTCATAAGCATCTGCGGGAGAAAGAAAGAGGGTGAATGACAAATCGGTGCGCAAACGATCATCGCCTATTTTCATGATCGCATTGTCGACATGCGGTCCATAATAATTGGCTTCGCCAGTTCGACTGATCATCAGATTAGAAATCTTTCGCGGCCGACTAGCGGCTTGCAGCACGGAATTGGCAGAAATCGCTACCATTAGTTCTTTGGCTATCTTTCGGCCTGCAGCGCTGCTCATGTCTGCTTGCTGGTTGCGTTTAACCTTTTTAGCCACAACGCCTGCGGTTACTTTCCCATCACGCCAGGACTGCTTTTCCAGCAAAGAGGAGATGCGCGGTTGCAGCTCTTTATCGACAATGTCAGATATAGTGAGAATCATATTTTTAATTGATATTGATTTTCATTTGCGGATAATAGCGTAGTTATAAAAACTTTCTCATCAGCAAAGGGTTATGACATGAAAACCTCCATAAAGAAATGGGCCGGATTGGGCCTTGCAACAGCATTTGTCGGAACCAGTATTGTAGCCTGTTCACCCGCAGAAGAGGCTGGCGGAGACGGGGCCGAAGCCACGGCGACGGGTAAAATGGGCGCTGGAGAGGGCGGTGAAGGCGAAGGTGGCGAAGGTGAAGGCGGAGAAGGAGAGGGCGGCGAAAGCGGAATGGCTCAACTCCCCTTGCCAAAGCGTCTGGCTTTCATGGCAGGTCATGTTGAGGCGGGCTTAGCACTCTATCGCGCGGGCGAACTAGAAATGGCGGCGCCGCATTTATTGCATCCCGTCTCGGAAACCCATGAGGCGGAACGTAAGGGGCTGGAAGATCTTGGATTTGACGCATCTTTGTTTGAAACGGTTTCTACCGCTCTAGAAGAGGGCAAGCCGGCATCGGAAATTGAAGGTCAGCTAAAAGCAGCGGAAGAAAATATCGCTGAAGTCACCAAAAAAGCTGGAGGAGATACAGCGGATATTATCAATTATCTGATGGATACGGTTGTTGAAGAATATACTGTGGCGATCACGGATGGCAAAGTCTCTGATCCTGGTGAATATCAGGACGCGTTTGGTTTCGCGAAAGTGGCATTGGCGCGCGCCGATTCGCTTGATCCTAGTGATGCAGAGAAAATTAAGTCCGAAATCAATGCCTTAATTGAAATGTGGCCGGATGCGCCAATACCGCCGGATGATCCAAGCCCCGTCGGACAAATCTCAGCCCAGGCGTCCAAAGTAAAACTTGCATTGCCCAGCTCCTAAACCATCCGGTTTAGCGTTTGGGTGCAAGGCCTTTGCAAAGCCACACAGCCGATCTGGTTGCGTGGCTTTGCTGTTGGAGGCAAGGGGCCGAGAAGCCCTGACAGCAAATTAAATTGACCGTCAGTAACCTGTTACTACCTTATTCTGCTTGGACCATTGCCGGAGTGGTGCTTGCATCCTGAACGCTGAAATAAGGTATTGAAATGGCATAGATACCAAGACCAAGCATGATGAGTAGGGTCAGTATCGTTCCGATCATACGGCCCTTGCCAAGCTTGCCACCATCCATTCCGACGCCATGCGCTACGCGTCCTAGCATATAGATGCCTGCAACGATCCAGAGCCACGTTGATGAACCAGTTGCAAGTTCGATCGCAGCGATAAGAATTAACACGACAGGCAGGCTTTCACCGAAATTGGCATGTGCGCGCATACGGCGGATCACTTTTTCATTGCCTCCGTCGCCAACGCTCACTTTTTCCGATGTGCGGACCTGTCCGACACGAATCATCAGCCAGATATTGACCAAGGCAGCAGCTCCGGCAATGGTAAGTGTAATCGGTAAAATCATGATTCCCCCTGCAGTTATAATAAATATCCTGCTGCTATAGATGCACAATGCTTGCAACGCACAGGAAAATCGTTATACGCGCCCCTTCGCGTGCAATATGCTGATCGTGAGAGCCCAGTGATTCTCTACATACTGTAGGGGCTGACTTGCTCAAGAAGCGCATTTGGCTTACTGCATAATTATATGAAATTTGAAATTTAACGAACAGGCTGAGCAATGGCTGTCCCTAAACGAAAAACTACGCCGTCCAAGCGCGGTATGCGCCGTTCCCATGATGCTTTGAAAGTAGAAGCCTATCAGGAATGCCCCAATTGCGGCGAACTGAAGCGCCCACACCATATGTGTGGTTCTTGTGGCCATTATAATGGCCGTGAAGTCATGGCTGTGGACCTATAGTCTTTTTGACCTTAATCGACTAACTTCACGACTATCACACAGCTAATCAAGGGGAATAACCGGTGGGGATGAGGCCGCGAATCGCAATTGACGCGATGGGCGGCGATATCGGCGCGCGCGTAATGGTCGCAGGTGCTGCTCTCGCTCGACATCGACACGAAGGTTTTCAATTCCTGTTTGTGGGTAATGAAACCGAGATTAAGGAAGCGCTCAAAAGTCATCCAAATCTAAGTGCTGCTTCCGAAATATTACATGCGGAGGACATTGTCTCTGGCGATGCCAAGCCGAGCCAGGCGCTGCGCGGTTCCAAGAAAACATCCATGGGCATGGCGGTCGGTGCCGTGAAATCTGGCGAAGTGAGTGCTGCTGTGAGCGCTGGTAATACCGGTGCGCTGATGGCTATCTCAAAACTGGCATTGCGCACGATGGCAGGCATTGATCGCCCAGCGTTGGCAGCTTTATTGCCGACAATGAAAGACAGCGACGTGGTGATGCTGGATCTTGGTGCCAATGCGGAGTGTAACAGCCGCAATTTGGTGCAATTTTCAGTGATGGGGGCCGCCTATAGCCGGATCATGCACGGTTTTGAAAAACCTACCGTCAAATTGCTCAATATCGGAACTGAGGACAGCAAGGGCACGGGCGCACTGCAGGTCGCAGCTGACGCCCTGAAAAATTCTGACGGTCTGGCAATGGATTTTCAGGGGTTTACCGAAGCGGACAAGATTTCAACCGGTGAAGTCGATGTCATTGTCACGGACGGTTTTTCAGGCAATATCGCTCTGAAAGCCCTAGAAGGGACGGCTCGATTTGTTACCGACCTGTTGAAGCGCAGTTTTTTAAGCTCTTTACGGTCCAAAATAGGCTTTTTGATTTCCAGACCAGCAACCGAATTGCTTAGAGAGCATTTGGACCCCAACAACCATAATGGCGCTGTATTTTTGGGTTTGAATGGCGTGGTTGTAAAAAGCCATGGCAGTGCGGACGAAAAAGGCGTAGCCAATGCGGTGGAAGTCGCAGCCCGGTTGGTAGAGGATAGCATTTTGGAACGCATTAGCGAGGATTTGGACAAGATCAGCAGCGTTACGCCTCTGGAAGCAGCTGCGAAATGACTATCACGACCGCCCGCCGTGCGGTCATTAAAGGGACCGGCTCTTCCCTTCCGCGGACAAGAGTTTCCAATATCGAGCTTGCTCAGAAAGTTGATACGACTGATGAATGGATTGTTGAGCGTACAGGCATAAAGTTCCGACATATCGCTGAGGATGATGAAACAACGTCGACCTTAGCTACGGAAGCAGCGCGCAAAGCGCTCGCAGAATCGGGTTTGGCGCCGCAGGATATCGATCTGATCGTCTTGGCAACGGCAACGCCAGATCAAACCTTTCCGGCCACCGCGACGATTGTGCAGGACCAATTGGGTTGCAACGGCTGCGTTGCTTTTGATGTAGCAGCGGTTTGCTCCGGTTTTCTCTATGCCCTTTCGGTTGCGGAAAGTATGATTCGCGCCGGAAGTGCCCAAAATGCGATAGTGATCGGTGCGGAAACATTCAGCCGTATCCTCGATTGGGAGGATCGCGCGACATGTGTCCTGTTCGGCGACGGGGCGGGCGCAATCGTCCTTTCAGGCGAAGAAACAGACCAGGGCGTCTTGTCTACCCGTTTGCATGCTGATGGAGAGCATAATCAATTGCTCTATGTAGATGGCGGTGCCGGAACCACAGGAACGGTCGGCAAGCTGCGAATGAAAGGGCGGGAGGTTTTTCGACATGCCGTCGTAAATTTATCCTCTGTGCTGCAAGAGGCTTTGGATGCCGCCGGAGAAAATATCGAAAATATTGACTGGGTGGTACCGCATCAAGCCAATGCTCGCATATTGGATGCAACGGCTAAAAAACTCAAACTGGCGCCAGAAAAAGTTATTAAAACGGTAGATCAACATGCCAATACCTCCGCAGCCTCTGTACCTTTGGCTCTTGATGTCGCTGTGCGAGATGGCCGTGTACAAGAAGGCGATCTTTTGGTTTTGGAAGCGATGGGAGGCGGTTTTACCTGGGGTGCTAGTGTAATTCGCTACTGATATTTGCTCATTGGGACTGTGATCCCTTCCAAATTAAGCTAAATGACATGCTCGTCGCCTATTTGGCGTCTTGGTCGAAAGAGCGTTGAGCTTCCGACTATTCTGTTCCTAGCTATTGCTATGGGGCAGAATAACTTAGACGATATCAGCGTTTCGTCACAATTTTTATTTCAGGTTTTTCGTAGCTGCCAAGATCTCGGCGCAAGAAAGCCTGTATTGTTATCTGCCCTCGATATTACAGATTCAAAATTACGGGATCCAGAAGCTCGCTTCGACAGTCGATCGGTGACAAGTTTATACCAAGCCACAGTCCACGAACTTGGACGCGGCAATTTATATCAAGATATTGGCTTCGGAATGATACCTGTGGGCTTTTCAGATGTCGGATATGCCGCGATGTTTGGCGATACCGTTGAAGATGTATTCCGGGCTGCTGCTGATGCGATCGATTTCGGTGCCAACAGACCCATGTTGCGATGGGAGCGTACTGGCTCAACATGCCGTCTATTGTGTGACCCTACCTCCGAGAAGGCGAAAGATCTCGTCCTTCTTGTCTTTTCGATGTTGTTTCACATTGGCAATCAGACGACCAATGGGAGCCTGATACCGATTAAGGCTGCCTATTTTCAGTGTCGTGAACCGAAAAACTGTGACGAATTTGCTCGGTCAGAAAATCATCCGTTAAAAGTGCCTTGTTATTTCAATCAATGCCAGACGTATTTGGAATTTCATCGTGATGTGGTGTTGACGTCCAATCCTCTTCGAAACAAAATGGTTGCACGAGCTTTGCAAGAGCACATGTGTGTGTTTCATGCCGAGGACAAACAAGCGATCCCTTTGGCAAATCTGAGCTACGAATATCTGTTCTACCTTCTGGACAAGTCTGGACTCAGTTTGGACGCGGCAGCAGAGACTTTCGGTATGGCCGAACGCACCATGCGCCGTAAACTAGTCGCGGAGGGGGCGTCATTTCGCCAGATCCTGGAACGGGTCCGCAGGGATGCGTGCCAGCTCTATTTTCTTGAGGGGACACGGTCCCTATCCGAAATTGCCACAAAATTGGGCTATAGTGAACTCAGCGCATTTACGAGGGCTTACACCTCTTGGCATGGCCGATCACCGAGTCGCGATCTGGCGGCGCATATTGCGCTTGCCGCCTGAGAAAATTCTTGAAAAATGGTGGGCGTAGAGAGAGTTGAACTCCCGACCCCTTCGATGTCAACGAAGTGCTCTACCACTGAGCTATACGCCCACGCTGCAGGCCATCTAGCTAGCCCATAAGCGGGGCGCAAGACTTAATTCAACTCACCGATACTATCGGGTTCAAACAGTCGCTGCACTTCGAGAACCAGATCCTTGAGATGGAACGGTTTGGACAGAATTTTGGCCTTGGGAACAGATTCGCCAGCGCGCAGGGTAACACCCGAAAATCCCGTAATGAACATCACTTGGGTATCGGGTGACACTTTGGCACAATGCTGGGCCAGTTCAATGCCATCCATTTCCGGCATGACAATATCGGTCAACAAGAGGTCGAACTTTTCCGATTCGAGATAAGGAAGTGCGGCGGTTCCCCGATCAACGGCAACCACCTCATAGTTTGACTTTGTCAATGCACGTGTAAGATGTTCACGCATCGCCTGTTCATCTTCCGCAAGGAGAATTCTGATCATCAGCTTGGCTTATCCCTATCGTCTTAAAACTGCTATGTTTATGCCCAAACTTGGCTATAGGCGCAAATCCCTTAATATTTTGGTTCTGCTTCGCGTTTTTATACTATATCGAGTGTAAAACGGACGGAACACAATGAGTAACCAGCCAGTCTATGATCTGATGCATGTCGATTCTGACAAAAGGCCGTTTTCAATTCATAATACTGGTAATCTGAAATTTCCGCTTTTGATTAGCATTCCACATGCAGGACGGGTTTATCCTCGAGAAATCATGGAAAATCTGGCTGTACCAGCTGCTCATTTATTGAGGCTTGAAGATCGCTATGTTGACCGTCTCGCCAACCGCGCCATTGCCGAGGGCTTTCCTGCCATTATTGCTCATCGCCCCCGTGCCTGGGTGGATTTGAACCGCAACCGGGCTGAAATCGATGCAGATATGGTTGTCGGTTTGTCGTCGTCGGAGCTTCCGATGCCTAGTCGCAAAGTACGTGGTGGATTGGGTGTTATACCAAGCCGTCTACATGGCGTCGGCAATCTATGGCGAAAAAAATGGCAGTGGGCAGATATTAGCTTTCGTCTTGCGTCTGACCATGAACCTTATCACAGCGGAATTACTGAGATATTGGAGCAGATGAGATTGAAGTTTGGCGGTGCCATCCTGCTTGATTTACATAGTATGCCGCCGCTTGGTCCGGAGCATGACAATGTGGATATCGTCATCGGTGATCGCTTTGGCCGAAGCGCGGGGTCGCGTTTTTCTGAGCTTGCTGTATCTTTCCTTCAGCATTTCGGCGTGAAAACGCGTCTGAACCATCCTTATGCGGGTGGCTATATTTTGGAGCGGCACAGTAAGGTTGAAAGAGATATTCACGCCTTGCAACTGGAGGTCGATCGCAGCTTCTACCTTGATGCGGCATTGCGAGAACCCAGCGATCAGGCATCCGTAATGGCTGACCATATCCTGAATCTGGCAAAACGGCTGGTGAACCAGATTGAGAATCAGTTCTTACTTGCCGCAGAATAGGGCTGATTTGATCAAACCAAAAAAAACCACCTCGCCATGTCGGCGAGGTGGCCAAGGTTCAGGGAGGTGGCATTCTGAGAATGCCGGTATTGGTTCAATCGGGGGATGTAAACCAATACAACTCACAATGTGGTCGCTTGCATAGCGAGTTGCAAGACCCAATCGTGAATTTATTGATCCGATTCTGTGCAATTATTTTATTTGGACCGTCTGGACATAGGAATAGTACAGTCATTCCATATGGGATGACCTCTATATCCGGTTTTGATGGGCCTTTAGCAATTCTGCTAAACAAGCATTGATAGAAATGAGGATTGCGACGATCTTGCGAGAGCAAACTGCTTTTTTCAAGCGTTGGCTGACTAGGATGACACAATCCCCATCAAAATTTACCGGTAACTTATATGCTTGGTGCTTCGGTAACCTCGGGCACTTTGCCGGCCTGGACTTGTCTTGCAAAGACTTCGCGCATGATCTGCAGCGAGAACAGGTGTGCATAAATCAAGGGCAGCATACCGTTTTGATTGATTTTGCGCAGTTCGTCCCCACGCATATCCCGGAGTTTCTCTTCGTTGACCATTTGAAAACCACGATAGACAAATGGTTTTTCAACGCCGGTTTGCTGGATGGCCACCTCCCCTTCCATCAAAAGATCCAGTTTTTTTAGTTCCTCAACAAACTGACCGGTACGCTGGCCTGCTTGTTCAAATTGCTCACAAAATTCCAAAATGCTTTTTGTTTTTTCTGACGGCTGATCGTTCTCAAATAGCGGATCGCCATCTTTATAATCACCAATCGCGCCGGTTGTTGGATCGAAACATAGCGACAATTCTTCAGCATCCGGACGCAATTTGGCCAGCATGAAAGGATAACGGCGAACATAGGCAGGAACATAAGCAGGTTCACTAAAACGGCCATCTTCGCCCATGAACGTATTCACGCCTTCATTCAGACCCATAAGGATCAATGGAACGCTATTATCTCCCACTGAAAAGACGATCGGGTAGTTGCGGGCAGCGTTGGAAAACTCATCAACCGTAATGGGAATGGCATGCTGTTCTTGCATGAACGATGCATTGTCGAGTCCCTTTACCCTCCATTTGGCATGCTCCTGGGAATTGAGTGGAACCAGATCCTTGTAAAACATAGGAAGTGCTTGGGCTTGAGGCGCGCTGGCCATATGAAATCTCCGAAAAAATAAATTGTCTCAAAAGTTGCTTTGGCTTTAAGAGGCTGACGTGCTTGACGCAAGAGGAACTAGCTTACCCGGATTCATAATATTTTTTGGGTCGATGGCAGTTTTTATGGCACGCAATGCCATTATGCGTGCATCTCCCGACAACCGTCCAAGCTCGTCGCGTTTGGATTGACCGATACCATGTTCGGCGGAAATGGAGCCATTGGAGGCTATCACCAGATCATGAACCATTGGTGATATCGTTTCGGAGCATCGCGACATCCATTCAGCAGCCTCTGAGGCACCGGTAATCTCAGAGGGGGCTTTGACGTGAAAATGGACATTTCCATCTCCCATATGGCCAAAGGCTGCGACGGCTGTACCGGGAAAACTGGCTTCGATTTTGCTGCCAGCATCGGTAATGAAATCAGCCATCCGGGCCACAGGTACGCTGATGTCATGCTGCAAAGCCGGGCCATTGGCCCGTTCAGCTTCTGAGATAGAGTCTCGGATTTTCCAGAAAGCTTCGGCTTGCGCTTCATTGGCAGCGATCACAGCATCTTCCAGCAGTTCCTTGTCAATCGCTTCAGCCAGCAGATTTTCGATGGATATGCGCGGATCGATCGCATCGGGTTGATCGCGGACAACTTCGATCAGCACATTCCAAGCCGCGCTTTGTTCGAGTGGACTGCGCGTATCAGGAATATGCGTGAGCACAGCATCAAGGCAGGATTTAGGGATAATCTCAAATCCCTCCAGGGACTGGCTACCGCGAGTATTGAGGAACTGGAAAAGCCTGTAGGCAGCTTGCGGGGACGACACGCCGGCCCATGCAACAGATCGATCAATAAGTGCTGGAACCGTTTTTAAGGTTGCAGCAGTCACAATGCCCAATGTTCCTTCACCACCGACCAGCAATTGCTTCAGATCATATCCGCGATTGTCTTTTTTGAGCGGAGCGAGCCCATTGTAGATTGACCCATCGGGTAATACCGCTTCCAGTCCGGCAACCAAAGCGCGCATCGTGCCGTGCCGTAGCACCTGTGTTCCGCCTGCGTTAGTAGAAACCAGGCCGCCTATTGTCGCCGATCCCTTGCCCCCCAACGTTAATGGGAAGCGCTGGCCATGATCATCCAAGGCTTCGTGCAGATTTTGCAGAATGACACCAGCATCACAGATTGCGAGCTGATCGTCGGCTGAAATGTCACGAATCTTGTTCATTCGGCGCAACGACACCAGCACCGATAGCCCCTCGCTATCCGGCGTGGCGCCGCCGACCATCCCACTATTTCCACCCTGAGGTACCAAGGCGACCGAATGGGCATCAGCAACTTTGACAAGTTCGGCCACTTCTGCCGTCGACGCCGGGGAAATCAGAGCAAGCGCCTTTCCCGTATAGCGGCCACGCCAGTCGGTCAGCCAGGGCTGCATCTCGTCTTCCATGCGGGTAAAACCCTTGGTTCCGACGATTTCAGCCATGAGATGCAGCCAATCGGGTGTGTCCGACATTATTAACTCCGATATTTTCGAGAATGGTAAAGATTATAGATGCTTTACGTGAAAAGACCAATATACCAACAGAAACGATAGTTCATCAAATGTTCAATCGGCGTTGTTATAGGCTTGGCGATGATAACTAGGGGTTTTCAGTGAGTCTTTTGCTGCATGCATCATTGCTGTTGGCCGCACCCGTTGCAGAAAAGCCGCATGCGGCCGATAACAGCTCCTCTACCGAAGGTATATTTGTTGCTCCGGTAAAGAAGCAATTTGCTCAGGTTCGGATCGAGAAAAGGATCATTATCCGTGTGCCCCGGCGTCGGCCCGCTGCGTCTGCTCCACTGGCGGACTTCAGCCGCCGATCAGCTCCGACCAGATATACGCTTAAGAAAATCGGCAAGTGCCTGCCCATGAATAACATCTTGGGTGTTCAGAGATTTGGCGAACGCTATGTTGATCTCGTTACCAAGGACCGGCAGCAAATTCGGGCTCGGCTTGAAAAAAAATGTCAGGCCCGCAACTTCTATTCTGGATTTTATATGGAAAAGTCACAGGACGGGAAAATCTGTACCGGCCGTGACATTTTGCATTCCCGCACCGGATCGAAATGCGAGATTGATCGGTTTCGATTGCTGGTGCCCGAATGAAGGCGGCTTCTGAAACAGCAGCCTGATAAGGTCAACACGCTAGATAACTTGACAAAAGGCACGTTTGGCACCATCCCTCCACGCGGTTTTTACAAGCCTGTTGATCGTGCGATATTGCACCGCTATTTTCCGGAAACGTTATGAAATTTGCCGACCTCGGCCTCTCTGATGAATTGCTAAAAGCGGTAGCCGATGCAGGCTATGATCAGCCGACGCCAATCCAGGCGCAGGCGATACCACCTGTCTTAATGATGAAGGACATTATCGGGATTGCCCAGACCGGTACCGGCAAGACGGCAAGTTTCGTTTTGCCGATGATTGATATACTGGCTCACGGCCGGTCCCGTGCCCGGATGCCGCGTTCCTTGATCCTGGAACCGACCCGGGAACTCGCTGCGCAGGTGGCTGAAAATTTTGAAAAATACGGAAAGAACCATAATCTCAGCATGGCGCTGCTGATCGGCGGCGTGTCGATGGGGGATCAAGTCAAGGCTTTGGAAAAAGGTGTAGATGTCCTGATCGCAACGCCGGGCCGGTTGATGGATTTGTTCGAGCGCGGCCGGATCTTGATGTCCGGTTGTGAGCTGCTCGTCATCGATGAAGCTGACCGTATGCTCGATATGGGCTTCATTCCTGATATCGAACAGATTTGCTCAAAATTGCCATCGACCCGTCAGACGATGCTGTTTTCGGCAACAATGCCGCCGCCGATTAAAAAGCTGTCGGACCAGTTTCTCAACAATCCGAAGTCTGTTGAGGTTTCACGGCCAGCAACGGCCAATACATCAATTGATCAATCGATTATTCATGTTGCCCCAAAAGCCAAGCGCAAGCTGCTCTATGGCATATTGGACAATGAGGGTGTCGACACCGCAATTATCTTTTGTAACCGCAAGACAGAAGTGCGCGATTTGTGCCAACAGATGCGCAAAGATGGCTTTGATGCCGGACAAATTCATGGCGATATGGATCAAAGTTCGCGTCTTGAGGAGCTGGAGCGCTTTAAGTCTGGTGAAATCAATCTTCTATGTGCGTCTGATGTCGCGGCACGGGGGCTCGATATCAAAGGCGTCAGCCATGTTGTGAACTACGATATTCCCTGGCATCCTGACGACTATATTCATCGCATCGGCCGAACTGGCCGGGCCGGAGCGACGGGAGTGGCCATCACATTTGTCACGAAGCGCGATGATGAGCATGTCGAAAGCATCGAAAAACTGACTGGTACGAAGCTACCGATACGAGATAGCAAGTCCGTCAAGCCAGAGAAAAAGCAGGGCGGTAAAAAGACGAGTTCAGAAAAGCCCAAGGACGAAAAACCAAAAAAGAAGCGTCCTGAAAAATCTGCAAAACCTGAAAAGCCAGCAAAACCAACTCTTGATTCACTGCCGGTCGATGATTCAGAAGATGATGGCTGGAACGGCCCAGTCCCGGGTTTTCTAGACGCGAAGCTGGATCGCTAGATCAGGCTTTTGCGCTTATGTGCCGTCGCTATTGCAGCGCTAGGCTATCCAAAATCTGAGTTGCCAGTGGATCGATAGTTTCGGCGCTATCGGCCGGATAAGTAATCGCGGCCTGAATCATCGTACCGTCTGGTTTGCGCAAGATTCGCTGCGCTGTCTTGTTACCTTCTTCGATCAAGCCAGAGGCGCGATATTCATTCTCGTTGACATAATCGCCGGTCATGCCTTCTCCGGCATCTTCCAGGGCTTTTACGGCGGCAGCCAGATCGGCATCTTCCCTATTCTCAATCCATCCAGCGGTCAGTGTGGCGTTCGATTGCGCGTCGTTGAAAACCTGACCATTATCGTCGCTGGCTGCTTCGTCGACAGCCCAGTTTTTCGGTACCATGATTGAAAAACCGCGCAGCGCATTGGTGTAACTGATCATTTCAGCGCTATCGATAGCGGCTGCGTCTTCCGCTCCTGCCGCACCGGCGGCCGCCTCTTCTTCTTGCAGGGCTTTGCTGGCTGCATCGGCTTGCCGTGCCAATTCTTCACTGGACGGAACGTCGCCAACGGCCTCCTGTTTGCCGCAGGAGGACAGAAGCAAGGCTGCTGAAAGAGCAGCACCAATCGATAATGTGGATCGCATATAAGTCATATTCGCTAGACTTAGGGAGAAGCGCCATAAACATCAACTCAGAACATGACGCATTCTGGTCCGGCGTTGTAATTATGCGGCGTTGTCGATCCCGAGATCAGCCAGCTTGCGATAAAGTGTAGACCGGCCGATGCCCAGACGGCGTGCGACCTCGGTCATCCGGCCGCGATAATGGCCGATGGCCAGACGAATCACATCCGCTTCAATTTCTTCAAGCGGACGCAGATTGCCGTCTTCCGTATATAGTGTAATGCCAATGCCTTCGGGGCTGTTTGGCATTTGCGGATGGGCTTCGCCAGATTCGGCTACAAAAGAGGCAATCTGGGGAAATTCGTCACAGGTCAACGCATCGCGATCACACATGACGGCCGCGCGAAACAAAACACTTTGCAATTGGCGCACATTGCCAGGCCATTGATAGCTGCGAAGCAGGCTCAGCGCTTCATCGGTAATGCCCAGACTGCGCAGTCCCGGTTGCAAAGCAAGACGGGACAGGAAATGCCGAGCCAGAGCCGGAATGTCGCCCGTACGATCACGCAGCGGCGGGATGGTAAGTTGCACGACATTCATACGATAATAAAGATCTTCGCGGAACCGCTCTTTACGGACTTCCCGCTCCAACTGACGGTTGGTGGCAGCAATGACGCGAACATCGATTTGATAGCTATTAGGGCTACCAAGGGGTTGAATTTCCGATGACTTCAGGAATCGCAGCAATCGAACCTGTGTCTCTGGAGGAATGCGATCGACCTCATCGAGGAATATCGTGCCACCTTCGGCTTGCTGCAATAGGCCGATTTTGCGATCAAACGCACCAGTAAAAGCCCCCTTTTCATGGCCGAAAAGAATGGAATCAAGCAAGTTACCGGTAATCGCGCCGCAGTTAATCTTAAGCATCGGCAGTTTAGAACGCGGGCTGGCCGCGTGAATGGCGTCAGCGATAACTTCTTTGCCAACGCCGCCTTCACCTTCGATCAGCACCGGCACGCGGGCTCGCGCGGCCTTGGCGGCGATGGCGAGTGCAGCGCGAAAAGCGGGCGCAGCACCAACAATTTCTTCGAATTCCAGCGGCGCGGAAATTTTCTCGGTCAGCGGTTGTAGCTCGCCCGCTTCTTTTGAGTTTTCTACTGCTGCGGCTAGTGCTTGCAGCATCTGTTCGGGCGCAACCGGCTTGATCAGATAATCGGTTGCGCCAGCGCGAACCGCTTCTACTGCCTCGGTAATCGAACCCACTGCCGTCAGCATCAGTATCGGCAAGGCCGGGCGGCGTGACTTCAATTCGGCGATCAGTTCCGTTGCTTCGGAACCTGGTACCCAATGATCCAGAATAATTGCATCCAGCATCATTCCGTCCTGTGTTCCGAGTGTCGCAATGGCGGTTTCGGCATCGCGTGCAAAGATTGTGCGATATCCCGCCCGTGAAGCCAATGCAGAGATCAGTCGGCATTGTGCCGGCTCATCGTCGATTAGCATCAGCAATTTCGTGCCGTTTTGAGCCATTTTTATCCCATATGTGCCAGAATGAACCAATTCTGTAACAACGAGGGGTAAAGACCGGATTAAGAAGCGCTGATATTTTCTATCACTCTTATTAGGATAAATCGCGCCGCTGGGCCTTGAGGGATGGGATATATATGGTTAGAGCATCCCCAAACTTTATTCGAATATTTGGAGGAATCATGGCTTCTGATAACAATATGAAATCGGCGGAAGAAACATATGGCCATTTTCTGTCATGGCTTAAGATCGGTACGATCATTACAGCTCTAGTGACGATATTGGTCATCATCCTCATTGTCAGCTGATTGGAATAATCCTTGAAAATTGCGGTATTGAAAGAACTCGCCAGCGGTGAGCAGCGGGTTAGTGCTTCCCCGGAAACGGTAAAGAAGTTCACGGGACTGGGCGCAACTATGGCGGTCGAAAAAGGCGCAGGCCAATCGGCAGCGATAGCAGATGCGGACTATGAAGCTGTTGGCGCCAGCGTCGGGACTCGGGCAGCGGTTCTGAAAGATGCCGACATCGTTCTGGGTGTGCAGGGACCGGAACCGAAGTCACTCAAGGGGATTAAAAGGGGCGCCTGGCTGGTGGCCAGTCTCAATCCTTTTGGGGAGCGGGAACGGGTCGATGAATATGCGGGGCTAGGCATTGATGCGCTGGCAATGGAATTCATGCCGCGGATCACCCGGGCGCAATCGATGGATATCCTATCCTCGCAATCCAACCTGTCCGGCTACAAGGCGGTGATCGAGGCGGCGTCCCACTATGGCCGCGCCTTTCCGATGATGATGACGGCGGCGGGCACGGTTTCTGCCGCTAAATGCTTCGTTATGGGCGTCGGCGTTGCCGGTTTGCAAGCGATTGCAACAGCCCGGCGTCTCGGTGCACAGGTGTCGGCAACTGACGTACGGGCCGCGACCAAGGAACAGATAATGTCATTGGGTGCCAAGCCCATTTTTGTCGAAGATGTCGCCGGCATCGAAGGCGAAGGCACGGGCGGTTACGCGACCGAAATGAGCGAGGAATATCAAAAGGCACAGGCCGAATTGGTTTCCAAACATATCGCCAAGCAGGATATCGTGATTACCACCGCGCTTATCCCCGGACGTCGGGCCCCGCGCCTGATCAGCGATGCCCAGATTGCGACAATGCGCACTGGTAGTGTCATTGTCGATCTCGCGGCCGAGCAAGGCGGCAATGTGGAAGGCGCCGTGGCTGGTGAAGTTGTCGAGAAGCACGGCGTTAAAATCTATGGCGCGAACAATATGCCATCGACCATGGCTGCGGACAGCTCGGCACTGTTTGCCCGCAACCTCTATAATTTCCTCAGCGCTTATTGGGATGAAGAGACGAAGCGGCCGGTGCTTCCAGATGATGATGAAGTGACGCTGGGCATCCGTCTGACCAAAGACGGTAAAGTAGTGAATGAGCGCCTTCTGGCGAACTAGGGGGCATTAAAATGGACTTTATATCAATTCTCTCAATCTTCGTACTGGCCTGTTTTGTCGGCTATTATGTGGTCTGGTCAGTGACGCCAGCGCTGCATACGCCCTTAATGGCGGTGACCAATGCCATCTCCTCCGTGATCATTGTCGGGGCACTGATCGCGGCGGCTGCAGGGTCGCAAGCTGATGGAGGGCAGACTGCAAAATGGTTGGGCCTCGTGGGCGTGGTTCTGGCTAGCGTGAACATTTTTGGCGGCTTTGCCGTGACCGAGCGGATGCTCGCTATGTATAAGAAAAAGGAGCGCAAATAATGCGCCGTGATAGTCTAACAAGCTTCGTCACTCGTGCCCCGGACTTGATCCGGGGCCCATCTCCTGCCGGTGCATCTGGACGGAAGCTGTGGAGATGGGCACCTGCCTTCGCAGGTGCACTGGCATTTTCGACGCCAGCAATGGCCGCATCCGGCGAAGCAATTAATCCTTGGGTGGCGGTGGCCTATCTGATCTCTGGCGTATTGTTCATTCTGGCCCTGCGCGGCTTGTCATCGCCGGAATCCAGCCGGCGCGGTAATCGCTTTGGTATGATCGGTATGCTGATCGCCGTGGTCACGACTTTGGTCACGCATGATATTGCCAGCCTGCCGGAAATTGGCGTTGCCATTGCCATCGGTGGCGCGATCGGTTTCATAATTGCCCGGCGTATTCCGATGACGGATATGCCGCAGCTTGTGGCAGCTTTTCACAGCCTTGTCGGTATGGCAGCGGTGCTGGTTGGAATCGCGGCTTATCTTAACCCCGGTGCATTCGACATTCTCGATAGCGTAGGTGAGATACTGGTTGTGAGCCGGGTCGAACTCGGCCTGGGCGTTGCCATTGGTGCGATTACCTTCTCCGGTTCGGTTATCGCGTTCCTGAAACTAAACGGCAATATGTCCGGTGCGCCGATCATGCTGCCGGGACGTCATGTCATCAATCTCGGTGTGCTTGCCGGTATCATTGGCCTGACCGCCTATTTCGCGGTCCTGCCCACGGTCGAAACAGCGATGATCTTCTGGACCATTGTGGCGCTGGCCTTTGTTATCGGCTTCCTGCTGATCATCCCGATTGGCGGCGCGGATATGCCGGTCGTTGTGTCGATGCTGAACAGCTATTCCGGCTGGGCAGCCGCAGCGATGGGCTTTACGCTTGGCAACACCGCGATGATAATTACCGGTGCTCTGGTGGGCTCGTCCGGTGCGATCCTGTCCTACATCATGTGTAAGGCGATGAACCGCAGCTTCATCAGCGTGATCGCTGGCGGCTTTGGCGCCGATGACAGCGCTGGCGGACCGGCTGGTGAGAAGATCGATCGTCCGTGGAAACGTGGGTCTGCCGAAGACGCAGCCTATATGATGAAGCAGGCGGAAAATGTAATCATCGTACCCGGTTACGGCATGGCGGTGGCGCAGGCCCAGCACGCGCTGCGTGAAATGGGCGACATGCTCAAGGAAGAAGGTGTCAGCGTCAAATATGCTATTCACCCGGTTGCTGGCCGGATGCCCGGGCATATGAACGTGCTGCTCGCCGAAGCCAATGTGCCTTATGATGAGGTGTTTGAGCTGGAGGATATTAACAGCGAATTTGCGCAGGCCGATGTTGCTTTTGTCATCGGTGCCAATGACGTGGTCAATCCGGCGGCGAAGACCGACAAGGGCTCACCCATTTACGGCATGCCCGTTTTCGATGTCGATAAGGCGAAGACAATCTTCTTCATCAAACGCTCAATGGGCGGTGTCGGCTATGCCGGTGTGGACAATGAGGTATTTTACATGGATCAGACCATGATGCTGTTGTCCGATGCCAAGAAAATGTGCGAGGATATCGTCAAATCGCTTTAGGATGATCTGATTCCTGCAAAGCGGACAACTCTGTCAGGGATATAAGCAATGCGTAAATTGGGTCTGATCGGCGGGATGTCATGGGTCTCGACGGAGAGCTATTATCGCCGGATCAATAAAGAAGTGCAGCGCAAGCTGGGCGGCTTTGCCAGCGCGCATTTGCTGATCGAAAGCGTCAATTTCAATGACTATGCGCGGCTGCAGTCGGATGATGACTGGGACGCGGCGGCGGGCCTGATGACCCGGTCCGCCAAGCGGCTCGAGCAGTCTGGCGCGACTGCCATCCTCATTTGCTCTAACGCCATGCATAAAATCTACGAACAGGTTGCACCGGAAGTGGACGTGCCGGTTTTCCACATTGCTGACATGGTGGGCGACAAAATGATCGCAGACGGGGCCAAAACGGCAACCCTGATCGGTACGCGCAATGTGATGACAGAGGGTTTTTATCGCAAGCGCCTGGTCGGCAAAGGCATCACCCTGACCCCGCCAAATGAGGACCGCGTCGAGGAGATCGACCGGATCATCTATGAAGAATTAATGTTCAGCAAGGTCACGCGCGATTCAGAGCGTACCCTGAAAACCTTCATCACCGACATTGCCAAACAAGAGGTTGATGCCGTTGTTCTGGCATCCACGGAATTGGCGATGATTGTTGATCCGAAAGCGAATATCCTGCCTATATATGACAGCACCGAAATCCATGCCAATGCGGCTGTTGACTGGATTTTGGGTGGCGACTAGCCGGCTCGAGCCGAAAACCGGATAAAATTCTTATTTTATAAGAACCTGCCTCGTTTTTCCTGTTGGACAACGATGGACACATTATACAGGTTCGACACAGAATCGCCCAAAAATTTTTGACGGATTTCAGGCACGCGAAATCGACCGGAAAACCGGATGGATTTGGCCAGTCGAAACGGAGTGACGGAGAATTATCACAGCCCGGTCTCTGTAGGAAAGGCTTATTCTTACGCTCGTTTCATCGAGAACGAAGGTCATCGTTTTATCCATCATGGTTTTCATGAATAGACCGGTTGTCTTTTCTGCATCATAGCAGCTACGCTTTCCATGAAATCGGTTGACTGAAGCTGCTCTGCAAAGACCTGGCCTTCTGCCATCATATGTTGGGATACGCGTTCTTGGTTGTTGCGAATAAGCGATTTGGATCGTCGCAATGCGTTGGGTGCGGCGCCAGCGATCGAAATAGCGATATCACGCACGGCATCGGCCAATTCCACCTCCTTGAAAACCCTTGCGATCAGACCATGCTCCAGAGCTTCTTTTGCGGTCAGTGTGCGACCTGCCAATAATATGTCATTGGCCACGGCCATACCCACCGCAGCGGGCAAAAGCATCGAAGACGCAGCTTCCGGAACCAATCCCAATTTGACAAAAGGCGCTCCAAATGTGGCGCTTTCAGCCGCATAAACCAAATCACAATGCAAAAGCATTGTCAGGCCAACTCCAATAGCCGGGCCATTGACAGCGGCGATAACCGGTTTTGAACAGTCTTTGATTGCAATCAGGAAACGGGAGACAGGAGGAATATCGTCATCCTTGTCGCCCCCTGTTGAGAAATCCTGCAGGTCGTTCCCTGAAGTAAACATATCTCCATCACCCGTGATAATGATGGCACGCGCATCATCTGTGCTGTCATATTCATTGATGGCGTCAGCCATTGCTGCGTACATGTCTTGTGTGATGGCATTTTTCTTCTCGGTTCGTGAGATTGTCACCGTTGTGACCCGGTCGCACGTGTCGATTTTGATATGGTTACTCATAGGTCATTCCTTTCGGGGATTTCGTGTTTTGCGTGTGTTTGAACAATCGAATCGGCTTGTTCCGCTACATGTTTCAGAAAGCGCTCAATCGTGGCGCGCTCATCAGATGAAAATGGCTCTAACAAGGCGGCATTGACGCGCTTGGTCCCTGACAGTGAGGCCTCAACCAAAGCTGTGCCAGTAGGTGTAATAAAAACTTCGACGCTACGTGCATCGGACGCGCTTTTTTGCCGAGTGACAAGTTGCCTGGCTTCCATGCGATCGACCAGCCCCGTCAGACTAGATTTCCCCATTTTCAATTGCTCTGCAATCGCAGAAATCGGTTGACCATCGCCCTTGGTCAAAATGAACAGCACAGCCTGCTGAGAAGCAGTCAGGCCTATTTGCTGTTTCAATATCTTGTCTGATGCACGGAACAGGGCGCTATGTGCTTTTTGCAGGAGATAAAATATCTTGGGTTGTTTCATCGGATTAATTCGTACCTGAACTATTATTAGTTCGTATCCGAACTAAATATCCATGTCAAATCTGTTTTGCAGAAGATTAGAAGCTGTTGAATTTTAGAGGAGAGTGCAACCTCCGGATTTGCACCTTTATCGTAATCCAAGATGCAGCATGAAGCGCGTCGTGCGGCGCGCTTATTGACAGTTCTGTCAATGCCCTTGGCAAGGGTCCAAATTTGCGTCATTATCTCTCGGAAATGGGAGAGAGAAATATGATCCGGACTTTGCTTGCCGCCACTGCCCTGTGCTGCTCCATGCCAGCCGCGGCCAAAACCATCACTGTCGAAGCGGGCGCCGATGCGCAGGAACGATTGCAGGAAGCACTGATTCTGGCCGAGCCGGGTGATGTGGTTGAGCTGGGCGCAGGGACATTTGAGCTGACCGACGGGCTGTCGCTTGATGTCGACCAAGTCACTGTTCGCGGTGCCGGCATGGACAAGAGCATCCTGAGTTTCGCAGGGCAGCTGGGAGCGGGCGAAGGTCTGTTGGTGACATCCGATGATGTGGTGCTGCGCGATTTCGCGGTTGAGGACAGCAAGGGTGATGGCATTAAATCCAAAGGCGCGGACCGGATTGTTTATCATGCGATCCGCGTAGAGTGGACAGGCGGGCCGAAGGCGAGCAATGGCGCTTATGGTATCTATCCGGTCGAGGCGAGCGATATCCTTGTGCAGGACAGTGTTGTGCGCGGCGCATCGGATGCTGGCATCTATGTCGGACAATCGAAAAACATAATCGTCCGCCGCAACACCGCGATTGAAAATGTCGCAGGGATTGAGATTGAGAATAGCTTTGACGCCGAGGTCACCGAAAATCTTGTGACCGGCAATACCGGCGGGATATTGGTCTTTGATCTGCCCAACCTGCCGCAGATGGGTGGGCATAATGTGCTGGTCGCCCGCAATGCGATCATCGCCAATAATACCGATAATTTTGCGCCCGAAGGCAACATTGTCGCCAGCGTCCCAGCCGGTACTGGCGTGATGGTCATGGCCAATCGCAATGTTCAGGTTGTTGAGAATGCGATGATCAATAATGGCACAACCAATGTTATGGTGGTCGCCTATACGCAGAGCTTTGATGATCCCAATTATGATCCGACCCCGCGGGATGTTTATGTTGCGGACAATGTCTATGGCCGCGCGGGATTTGCGCCGGATTTTGAAGGCGGCAAACAACTGGCCGCGGCCTTTGGTGGTGCACTGCCTGCGATCGTTTATGATGGTCTGGGCAAAGGGCTCATTGTCAATGATGCGGTGCAGGTGCTTAATCTTGGCCTGACGAGAGTCGGGCAACCGCCGACCGAGGCCAAGCCTTCTCTCCATAGACAGGATGGGGCAGGAGAGACTGTCGCATTATCACCCATTGTTCTGCCTGCCTCAATGGAGGCGGCACTCAAATAATGCGTACTGTCCTCGCCGCCGTTGCTCTTTGTATTGCTGGTTTCGCGGTGAGCGCGGCGCCGACAAGGCCGATTGCACCGGTGGATGATGCCGTGATCACGGCCAAAGGCATGCCCAAAAAACTGTCGGATTTTGGCTTTTTCAAGGATGCATCCGGCTGGCAACCGAACAAGGGCGTCGAACTCTACCGGCTCAACAGCGCGCTGTTCACCGACTATGCCGAGAAATATCGTTATATTTATGTTCCCGCAGGGCAGCAGGCCGTGGTTGATGACGACGGCCTGCTTCAATTTCCGGTCGGTTCCGCACTGATCAAAAGCTTTGGCTATGAAATAGACGGACAGGACCGATTGCTTGAAACCCGCGTGCTCTTGCATCGCGCCGATGGCTGGATCGCTTTGCCCTATGTCTGGAATGCGGAGCAGACGGAGGCAGTGCTGAAAGTGGCGGGCAAGCGTGTTCCGGTCACGTTTACCGATCCTTCGGGCGCGACCCGAAACATCAGCTATGCCGTGCCCAACAAGAACCAGTGCAAGGAATGCCATTCGCTTTCAGGTGCCGTGGTGCCGATTGGACCCAAGATGCGCAATCTGGCGCACGATACGCTCGATATGCTGCTCAGCAACGCCATGCTCGAAAAGCCTGACCGAGATCATCCGCCCATCCCGGATTATGCCGATGCCGCCATGCCGCTGGAAAGCCGGGCACGTGCCTATCTCGATATCAATTGTGCGCATTGCCATAACCGACAGGGCTCCGCGAGCAATTCGGGCCTGTTCCTCACCTATGAAGAAGAATCGCCCGTTCATATCGGCGTCGGCAAGCGTCCGGTCGCAGCGGGACGGGGCAGCGGCGGATTCCAGTTTGCAATTGCCCCGGGACAACCGGATCAGAGCATCTTGATGCACCGGCTGAAAAGTCTGGAGCCCGGTGTAGCTATGCCGGAAGTTGGCCGGTCATTGGTTCACGATGAAGGCGCGGCCTTGCTTGGCGAGTGGATCGCGGCGATGGAAGAATGACGTTCGGTTTGGTTCTTTAATAACCTCAAGCGCCGGGCGCGGAGATTTTTTATTCCCTCAGGCGCCGGGCGGGCACATCCGTGCCCTTGGCTTTCCTCGCATAAGCTCGGGCGGCCGGTCGGCCTTGCCTCCGCTTCTCGTCGGACTGGCACTCGTCATCTCCCCTCCCTTGCAGGGAGGGGGAACACAAGACCGAGCGCAGCGAGGCAAGCGCGACCGCGCGCCGCGCCTTATTGGCGCGATAGCCAAGGGCACGGATGTGCCCGCCCGGCGCTTGAGGCTAAATAAAAAGACTCCCTATTTCGCCCGGGTCCAGTTCTGGCCCTGACAGAAGAACGCAATACAGCCTTTAACCTTCAGCTTTGACGGCGACCGCAGGCTCACTTCGGAGCGATAGCTTTTGCCGGTCTTGGGATCATAAATCCGTCCGCGCCAGACTTTGCCGTCCGGTTTGAAACCGGATAGCACCGCTATGCCAAGCAATTTGCGGTTGCGCAACTTCTTGTCAGGATTGTTGATATCTTTTTGGTTCACGCCGTTGGGCGGTGTGACGAGATATTTGTGTAACCGTCCGCAGACCGTATTTCCGCATTTGCCGATTTTGACAATCGCATCACCATCTTGCGTTACCCAATTGCCATTTATCGAACCAGAAGCCAGTGCAGGTGTTGTCATCAACAGTCCGCCAATCAACATAATGGTTTTTGCAATCTGAGACTGTTTCATATGGTCCTACCCTATAATTTTCTGAGATATCTACTCTTTCGGCGATAGTTGCTCTTTGGTTACAACTGTCTGAACACGCCGGAATAACCTGCCTTTTTCGGCCCATAGGATAAACAGAAACGAAGCGCAGCCGCAAAGGAAAAATCCAGTTACCAATGGCAAGGTGGAACCGTCAAATTGCAGACCAATCACTCCGCCAATGGTGGCCGATATCAAGGTGCGTGTGAAGTTCTGGAAGGACGACGCAACGCCAGCACTTTTGCCAAAAGGTTGCATCGCAATGGAACTGAAATTCGCGCCGGTAAAGCCAACCATACCCATGGATGCAGCCAACAGGACAACGAACAGCGGCAGGGTCAGCCATCCCGAAAGTGTCACCGCTAAGTGGATGATCGCTACGAAGATGAAGAATAGCAATGCCGATTGCGACACACGGCGCGCACCAAATCGCATCACGATCCGGCTGTTGATAAAATTGCCGAAAGCCATGGCAATGGCGTTGAGCGCAAAGATGAAAACGAAAATATCGGCGGCATCAAATGTGTCGTAAAATATCTGCTGTGCCGACGCGATAAACGCAAAAAGCGGGGCCATCATGAGGCCGCTGGCCAGAACATGGCCGACAGCGTTCCGGTGCAGGATCACGCTCTTCCAGGCGCTGGTAACCGACACCATGTTGATTAGAGTTTTGTCCTCTGGTTTGAGCGTTTCGGGCAAGCGGATCAGCACCCATATCAGTGCCAACGCGCCAAAGGCCGACAAGACGACGAAAATCACCTGCCATGGTGCAAATACCAGCACGAGTTGACCGAGCATCGGCGCCATTACCGGAACCGCCATGAAAACCATCATGATTGTCGACATGGTTCGAGCCATGGCGTCGCCCTCATAGCGGTCGCGAATGATGCTGTTGGCAAGGACACCCATGGCCGATGCGGCAAGACCCTGAATGAACCGCGCGAGCAGCATCAGGTCATAATTATTACTAACCGCGCAGAGCAGTCCAAACAGGATGTACACGCCAGTAGTCACCAATACGATCGGTTTTCGGCCATAGCGGTCCGCTAGCGAGCCATAGAGAATGGACCCGATCGCCATGCCATAAATATAGGAAGTCACAATCCATTGCCGATCATTGTCGCCGGTCAGGCCAAAATCATCGGATATCAGGCCGAGCGCCGGCAGCATGATATCGATCGCCAAGGCATTGAGCGACATCAGGCTGGCCATCATGATGATCAGCTCAATACGGCCTATCGGAAAAGGAAGCGCTTTCTTATTCACTGGCGGCCTATGGCAACTAATATTCATCGTGGCTATAGGTGAAAATGCTATGGACAATGGTCGACATGCGAACAGGGAGTTTTTGGCGATCGTGAATTACACGAAGATTTGGCTTTGCGGCATGATGATGGCGCTGCCATTCATGACCAACCCTGCCGCTGCACAATTGCCGATTCCGCCGGTACCGGGCTGCCAATATGCCTATGGCAATATCTACGGCGGTTCCGAGGATGGGGCCACACGCAAAGCGATGAAAAGCTATGATGGCGAGAAAATAACGTCACCAGAGCAGCTCGCGGCTTATTCCAAAGCGGCAGGTGACGACGCCATCCTGATTCAAGGGGGTTATTTTGCGGGATGGAATTTCACTGGTGTCGAACTATCGAACATCTGTTTTGTGGAGAGTGATCTCAGCCGGTCGGACTGGACCGGGGTGAAAGCGCCGGGTGTCGGCTTCATAAGATCAAATCTGGAAGCTGTTGGAATGATCGGCGCAAGGATGCAAGACATCCTGATCCGCAGCAGCAATTTCTCTCGGGTTGATGCTAAAGCCGTGGATTGGAGCAGCGGTAAATTGGACGGCGGCTGGGATGGTGATGTCGAGGGATTGAAGCTGGACGGCGCCAATTTGACCGGGTTCAAATTTGATTGCGGTATTACGGTGAGCGATGGCTGTCCCATTAATCGCAGCGGAATCCGGGCGCATGTGGCGAATCTCGCCTTTGTCGATATCAGCCGTTTCGGTTTTTATGACGCCAGTTTTACCGGTGCCATGCTGAACCAGACGGTGATCAGTCCGCGCCAGGTGACAGCGTTTAAAGATGCCAACAATATGGGCGCGGTATTTATCGCTGGCGGAGACAAGAAAGTCATGGTGCTGCCGGAAACATGGCTGTTGCTGATGGCCTCCGCGCTGGCCGCTGAGGATAGCGACGCGCCTTCTTTTGATTGTGGCGAGGCCAGAAGCAGTATCGAAAAGGAGATTTGCGGCGAATATAACAGCGCCATGCGCCATTATGACCGACAAGTCGCGGCGCTCTACAAGGAAGCGCGCAAACGGGATCGCAGCGTGAAAGCAAGCCAGAAAGCGTGGCTCAAACGGCGGGATGCCTGCAGCGCTGAGGAATATTCAACCGATTGCGTGCGCCGATCCTATGACCAGCGTGTCGGCCAGTTAATAGGGTTATTGGGAGAAGCGGATTGGCTGAAACCTGGTGAGGAAGCCCTTTTCCTTGAAGAAGTCTTGCCGCTGACCGACGATGTTAAACAATCACCAACCTACTTCCAGTTGACGCCGATATTGGCGGGCGAGGCTCGGGCGAGCCTGCTGGTCAAGCGCAGCATGGATGGCAGTCTGGAAGCCTATGGCGATGCCATTGGTGCCAATGCCCATCTTTGCGGACTCAAGGTAAAGGGTTTGCGCTTTGACCGGGCGACGGGCTGGTACAGCATCGCGCAGGAAAAAAACGGCGTGACCCGTAACTTTCCGGTGTTGCGCTATCATGACGGCCGCATCGAAGTGTATAAAGGCGGGCAATTGCGCGGAGATGAAGACAGTCCAATGCTGGATTATGTCAGCTGCGGTGCGCGAGCGAGTTTCCCGCCGATGGTGCGGATGGCTGTGCCGGAAGCAGTCATGGATCAATATCGCGGGGCAGCCGAAGAAGAACGATGACGGAACAGCTTGGCATCCGCAAAATCATCCATATCGATATGGATGCCTTTTTTGCGAGCGTCGAACAGCGCGATCATCCCGAATTACGAGGCAAGCCGGTTGCGGTTGGCGGGTCAGCAGCACGCGGCGTTGTTGCGGCGGCAAGCTATGAAGCGCGGCAATTTGGTGTGCGTTCCGCCATGCCATCTGTGACCGCAAAACGGCGTTGCCCCGACCTGATTTTCGTCAAACACCGCTTCGATGTCTACCGCGAAGTGTCGCAGCAGATTCGCGCGATATTCCGCAGCCATAGCGATCTGGTCGAGCCGCTATCGCTGGACGAGGCCTATATTGATGTCACACAAGACAAGATGGGGATTGGCAATGCGACCCGGATTGCCGAGATGATACGTGCCGAGATCAAAAAGCAGACCCAGCTGACAGCCAGCGCCGGGGTGAGTTACAACAAATTCATCGCCAAGATCGCGTCGGATCAGAACAAGCCGGACGGGATTTGCGTGATCAAACCGCATCAGGGCGCGGATTTCGTGGCGCAACTGCCGGTACGGCGCTTCTTTGGCGTTGGCCCCAAGACCGCCGAGCGCATGGCCAAACTGGATATTCATACAGGCGCCGATTTGCGCGCCCAGTCCGAAGAATTTCTTCGTCAGCATTTCGGCAAGTCGGCGGGCTATCTGTTCCGCGCTTCTCGCGGCGTCGACCACCGTGAGGTGAAACCGAACCGCATCCGCAAGTCTGTCGGCGGCGAGCGGACTTACGGCAAAGACCTAGTCAGCCATACAGATCTGGAAGAAGCGATGGAGAAGATCATCGACATTGTCTGGAACAGTATCGAGAAATCCGGATCGCGCGGCCGGACGGTGACGCTGAAAGCGAAATATGCGGACTTCCGGCAGATCACTCGGTCCAAATCACTGGATCGCAATGTCGAGGGCAAGGCCGAATTTGCCGATATGGGCCGCGAATTGCTGGCCAGCATCATGCCGGTGGAAAATGGTGTTAGGTTGCTTGGCCTGACGCTCGCGAACCTTGAGGGGGTGGATGAGGCCGAAGGCGAGCAAGCGAGCGAGGAAGGACAAGCCGCCTTTGAATTTTAAAGGAGACAGTACGCGATGAAAGTGCAGTTGGAGAAATTCGATCATATCGTGTTGTGTGTGGCAGATGTAGACGAGACACGCGCCTTTTATGAACGCGTGCTAGGCATGGAGTCACGCGAAGAACGGCCCGGTAAATATTCGCTCCACTTTGGTGACGCTAAGATCAGTCTGCAGGATGCCGCTACTGCTCCAGACATAGCCAAGGATACGGTTCCGGGCAGCGGCAATTTCTGTCTGGTGACTTCCGACCCGATAGACCGTCTGTTGGACCATCTGATTGCGGAAGGTGTCGAAATAAGAGACGGCCCCGGACAGAGGTCCGGAGCCGTCGGTGATTTGCTATCTGTCTATTTCAACGATCCCGATGGAAATCTGGTCGAAGTCAGCAACCGGCTATAGCTGCCTCTGCAACCAGCTTTCCCGACTAGAATCTGAACCCGGCTTCGATGCCCCAGATGCGCGGTTCGTTGACGAAACCGGTCAGGTTGTTGAAGTCGATTCCGCCCACTGCCGATTCATCATTGGTGATGTTGCGGACAAAGCCGGCAACGTCAAAGCTGTCGGTTTTGTAACCGATGCGCAGGCCGCCTTCGAGCTGTCCGCCATCCTGGAATTCAACCGACTCATAGAGGAAGAAGTTGATTTTCGAACGATAGGACCAATCGGTAAACGCATAGACTTCGCCAGCGCCGACGGGGATGCTGTAAGCCGCGGTCCAGTTCGCAATCCAGCGCGGTGCCTGGGGCAGGCTGTTGCCGTCAATATTGACGATAGCCGCAGAGAATGGAGCGGCTGGAGTCACGATCGGATCAAGCAAAGTACAGAGCGAAACGTCCGGGAACGTGTCCACCCGCGTCGCACCGCAAGCGGCCGTGGTCAGGCCATCATCCTGGATCTCGGTATTGTTGTAGCTGAGGCTGGCGGTCAGCAGCAGCTCCGGAATGGGCTTGAATTCGGTGTCGAGTTCAAAGCCATAACCGCGTACATTATCCGCATTTATCAGTCGGTTAGCATTGACGCCGCCGCCAACAGCGGTCAGCTGGGCATCATTGAGATCATAGTAGAAACCGTTGAGGTTGATCCGGCCGCGGCCATCAAGCACCGTGGCCTTGATCCCGGCTTCATAGGATTGGATGGTTTCGGAATCGCCGATCGTCACGCCATCTTCCAGCGGGGTTGCGGTGGCTGGCGGGAAGAGGATGCGGCCCTGAATGCTTGGTGCGCGATAGCCGCGGGCGATGCGCGCATAGAGATTGATATGATCCGTCGCGGCATAGGTGGCGCTGATATCCCAGGTGACATTGTCATCGCTGACCGAGCGGGTGACGGTGCCCAGCGGGTTCTGCAGGAAAGCAGGGAACTGGGTATCCAGTGAGCGAACGACGCTATAGTCGCGCTCGTCATCATTGTAGCGCAGGCCGCCGGAAACGCTGAACTGGTCGGTCAGCTCCACGGTCACGGCACCGAAGATACCGAACGCTTCGCTCGACTGGCGCTGGCGCACAAAGATGTTCGGGCCGCCAACCGGGTTGAACGGATCGCCCAGGGTTGAGAAGTTGGTGCTGTCGATGCGCAGGTCTTCGTCAAAATAGAAGAAGCCGACCTGATAGTCGAACGGGCCATCGCCATTGCTTTCGAGCCGCACTTCCTGCGTGAATTGCGTCAGGAACGGCACCGCGTCCTGGGTTTCGGCCGTGAACGGGATCTGTCCCGGACCGAATAAGTCGGGCGGCAGGAAGTTGGCGCCAAAGCCGCCATCCACATCGCCGACTGATGCCGCGTCACCACCCCACAGGCTGGTTACCGAGATCAAAGAGACCGGGCCCAGATCATGGGTATAGCGGGCGGCGATATTATAGGTTTCGATCTGCTGGTCATTCTGGCCATCGACGGTCACTGAATCCCGGTCGAAATTGGCATTGAGACCGCGCTCGCCGCGGGTGAAGATATTGGCGCGGAAGACGCGGGCCGTGCCTTCGAGGTCGCGATACTGACCGGTGATGAGCAGTTCCTGTTCATCCGTCGGCGTAAATTTGAGTTGGCCGCGCAAGGCAATTTCTTCATAGCCCTCGAGTGCATCATCTTCCGGCGCCGACGGATTGTCATTATCGATCCAGTCGTCCTGGCGCTGATAGAGAACCGAGAGGCGGGCCGACAGCGTGTCGTCGACGATCGGCAGGGTGACCGCGCCTTCAGCGGTCAGCGCGTTAAAGCGGCCATAGCTGAGGCGCGCATGGCCGGTAACCTCATTGCCCGGCTTGACGGAATCGAACTTAACGATGCCGGCGGGCGTATTCCGGCCGAACAATGTGCCTTGCGGCCCGCGCAAGACTTCGACGCGGTCGAGGTCAAAGACGGGAAAGCCTTTGAGGATCGGGTTTTCAAGGACGACATCATCATAGACGACACTGACCGGCTGCGAAGCGTTGAAGTCGAAATCGGTATTGCCAAGGCCGCGAATATAGAAGCGCGGAAAAGTCCGACCGAAGGAGGATTCAACCACCAGACTGGGCACGCGAGCGGAAAGCGCGCGAACGTCCTGCCCGCCGGAACCGATAGCCGCCAGCCGTTCATCGCTAAGCGTGGAAATGGAGAGCGGCACATCCTGCAGATTTTCTTCGCGCCGCTGGGCAGTGACGACGATGGTGCCGAGCTGATCATCATCAGCAGCACCGGCTTCATCCTGTGCGAGGACGGGTTGTGAAAGGCCGCCTGCGAGCAGAGCTCCAGCAAGGGCGAAACGTGAAATGGCAGATACGGATATGCGGCGCATGACGATTATCTCCGGCAATGGCGTTGGTAATGGACTCGGAGAGCTTCCCTGTTCCCCGCGCCGCAACCCCTGACCATCCGTCGGCCAGCGGTCAAGTTTACGGCGATGTTAAGGGGTGCGATTGTGCGGAATCCGGCGCAACTGTTGCAATTGCGTTACAAAATCACCTGGAAACCAGGTTTCGCGGCCGGCTTTAAAAACTCATCTCGTCATAGATATGCGATAAATCGCCATTCCATTCGCCATGATAGCGATCGAGCAGCTGGGCGGCCGGTGATTTGCCCTTGGCCACGAAATCGCGCAGCGGATCGAGAAAGCCGCTTTCATTGTCGCCGCTGGTGTTGAGGCGGCCGCGGGCAGTCAGGCCAGCAGAGGCAATATCGAGGATTTCGCTCGCCAGATCGAGCAGCTTTCCGCCGTTGGGCAGCGGTGCGCTGAGACCCTGTTTCGGCACGGCATTGCGCAGGGCTTCACGTTCTTCCATGCTCCAGCCCTTGACCCGGTCCCATGCCGCATCAAGCGCGGTTTGGTCATAGAGCAGGCCAACCCAGAAAGCGGGCAAGGCACAAATGCGGTTCCATGGTCCGCCATCTGCGCCGCGCATTTCGAGAAAGCTTTTCAAGCGCACTTCGGGGAAGGCTGTGGACAGATGGTCATTCCAGTCGGCCATGGTTGGCTTCTCGCCGGGCAGAACCGACAGTTCGCCTTTCAGGAAATCACGGAAACTGAGGCCCGCTGCATTGATATATTTGCCATCGCGAAAAACAAAATACATCGGCACGTCGAGCATATATTCCGCATAGCGCTCATAGCCAAAGCCCTCTTCAAACACGAAGGGCAGCATGCCGGTGCGGTGGGGATCGGTGTCGGACCAGATATGGCTGCGGAAGCTTTCAAAACCATTGGGCTGGTTTTCGGTGAATGGTGAATTGGCAAACAATGCCGTGGCGAGTGGTTGCAGGGCCAGGCCGACGCGGAATTTCTGGGCCATGTCGGCTTCGCTGGCATAATCGAGATTGACCTGGATCGTACAGGTGCGCAGCATCATGTCGAGGCCGAGATTGCCGACCGTCGGCATATGGTTCAGCATTATCCCATAACGCCCCTTGGGCATGATCGGTAGCTCGGCGCGGGTCTTGTCCGGCCACATGCCCATGCCAAGGAAACCCTTGCCAGTTTTTTCGCCAATGGCTTTGACTTGTTGCAAATGGCGACCGGTTTCGTTGCAGGTCTCGTGGAGATTTTCGAGCGGTGCACCGGAGAGTTCGAGTTGTCCGGCCGGTTCCAGGCTGACCGTGCCGTCGTCGCCTGCCATGGCGATGACTTTTCCGTTTTCTTCCACCGGCTTCCAGCCAAATTCCTGCAGCGCGAGCAGCAGGTCCTTGATCCCGCCGGGTTCGTCATAGCTGGGGGCGTGATGGTCGTTGGTACAATAGACAAATTTCTCATGCTCGGTGCCGATGCGCCACTGTTCTTTCGGCTTCTCGCCACCCTGCATGGGTTCGATAAGCTGGCTTACATCCTCGATCACAGGATCGTTGCTATTTGAAACTTGTCTCGTGCTCATCATTTGCGTTTAAGCAAGTGTCCGAAATATCGCTAGAAATATTTTGTTCGAGTTGAAGGAGGGAAGGTTTAGTAGAGTTTCCTTCCTCTCCCCTTGAGGGAGAGGATTGTGGAGCTTGTGCGCCTGGGCTTGTCCAGGGGCGCTAGCGAAACTTGGAGAGGGGTAAGGCGGCAAACGCTGACGTCGGTGGTCGTCGCTCTCCCCTCTCTAAGACTTGCTAGGCAGCAAGCTGCCAAGCCAAGTCTTTTCTCTCCCTCAAGGGGAGAGAATGGGTGTTCTACCTCAGGCGTTGGATGCCAGCATCCTCACACACTCCTCAAACCAACCAGCGCACGGCCGCGAAGCCGCCGACAAACAAAACCCCGCCAACCGTGGTGGCCAGCGCGAAATTCTTGTCGATCCACTCTTTCATCGGCGGGCCGAAAAAGCGCAATAGGCCCGCGACCAGGAAGAAGCGCGCTGAACGAGCGATGATCGCGGCGATGATCAGGATGTAGAGCGGCATCGCGGTGCTGCCCGCGGCAATGGTGATGACCTTGAACGGCAGCGGTGTGAAGCCAGCGAGCAGGACCACGATCCAGCCCTGTTCATTGAAACTTTGCGCGAACGTGTCGAACTTGTCGGTCACGCCGTAAAATTCGAGGATCGCGATACCGATGGTTTCAAAGAGGAAGAAACCGATGGCATAGCCCAGCAGTGCGCCGAGCACCGACGCGGCGGTGCAGATAAAGGCATACCAGAAAGACTTTTCCGGCTTCGCCAGACACATTGGTGCAAGCAGGACATCGGGCGGGATCGGGAAAAAGCTCGATTCCGTAAAGCTGAAACCGGCAAGCCATTTCGTCGCTTGGGGATGACCAGCCTTGTCGAGCATCCATTCGTAAAGGCGTTTGAGCATTTTTATAGGACCTCAGGCGCCGGGCGCGGGCATCCGCCCGCTTGGCTTTCCTCGCATAAGCTCGGGCGCGCAGTCGCGCTTGCCTCGTTACGCTCGGACGATCTTCTTGAGGTCTTCGCGAGACCGACGCGAAGCGGAGGCAAGGCCGACCGGCCGCCGCGCCTTATTGGCGCGATAGCCAAGCGGGCGGATGCCCGCGCCCGGCGTTTGAGGGTCAAAAAAGAATCTCCGCCGCCCGGCGCTTGAGGTGAATAATTCAATGCCCGGCTGCTCCCGACACTTCCTCGGTGAGCTCTTTCGGCGTCTCGCGACCATGGTCGGTACCCGCTGTGCGGTTGCCTTTGGCCAGCGCGAAGACTACGCCGGACAGGGCCAGCAAGGCGACGATGTTCGGCAGCGTCATGACTGCGTTCGAAATATCGCCTAAGCGCCAGACCAGTTGCAGCGGCGCGAATGAACCGAAGAAGATCACCACGCACCAGAGCACGCGCCAGACAAAATGCAGTTTCTTCTCGCCGCTCAGGCTCGCGCCGGGCAGCAGGTCGTAGAGATACGTAATCGCGCGTTCGCCATAATAGCTCCAGGTAAGGAGGGTGGTGAACACGAACAGGATCAGCGCGACCGATACGATCAAGGTGCCAATCGGAATGCTGAAGATTTCAAACGGGAAGGCCGCACCATAGGCACCTGATGTCATAGCAAAGCCATTGAGATCAGATTGCCAGGCATGTTCCACCGCCGTTTTGACGCCATTGGCATCGGTCACGGTAAAGTCGCCAGCGACGGTCAGCATGACCAGGGCGGTCATGGTGCAGATCACGATGGTGTCGATAAACGTGCCCATCATCGCAAAGCGGCCCTGTGCCGCCGGATCATTGGTCTGTGCCACGGCGTGGGCAATTGGGGTGGAACCCTGACCCGCCTCGTTAGAGAACAGCCCGCGCGCCACACCGGCGCGAATGGCAATCATGATCATCGCGCCGAGGAAACCGCCGGCTGCGGCGTCATATCCGAAGGCCCCGGCAAAGATGCGGGAGAAGGTTTCCGGCAGATAGGGCGCGTTGATGATTAGGGCAATCAGGGCCATCACCAGATAGGCCGCGGCCATCCACGGGACGATAGTTTCTGCCACTTTACCGATGGATTTAATGCCGCCGATAATGACTGCAAACACCGCGATGGCAGCAACCGCACCGCCGACCCATTCCGCAACGCCGAACAGCTCATTGGCGCTGTCGCCCAGGCTATTGGCCTGAATACCGTTGCCGGTAACCAGCGCGGAAAACAGCGCGCCGATACAGAAAAGCACCGCCAGCCAGGTCCATTTCGGGCCGAGGCCAAGGGTAATATAGGTCATGGGTCCGCCGCGATAGGTGCCGTCTTCGGCCTGTTCGCGAAAGCGGATGGCCAGAGACCCCTCGGCAAAGGCGAGCGCCATGCCAAACAAAGCGGTCACCCACATCCAGAATATCGCACCCGGACCGCCTAACGTAATGGCGGTCGCCACACCCGCGAGATTACCGGTACCCACTTGCCCGGAAAGCGCCGTCGACAGGGCGGCAAAGGGCGAAATCTCACCCGCGCCCTTACTCTCGGATTTCTTGAAGAGACCAGCGAGGGCGGGGAACAGGCGGCGCAGCGGATAGCCGCGCAGACCGATCATGAAATAGATGCCAGCGCCCAGCAGGATGATGACCATCGGCGGGATTGGCTGACCAGCAATGGCAAGGACCGGTTCCCCGTTCCAGCTCCCGCCCCAGATGAAGTCCGATACATTGGTGACCGGCTGAATAGCCGCTTCAAACCCGGAAACTGGCGCTGTACTCAATGAAATTCTCCCCGTTTCGCATATTCTTCATGCTGAAATGCTGGCTGTAATTTAATTACAATCGCAACAGGATTAGCAGTCCCGCCGTTTTTGGCAAATGCTTTTGCCAATCGCGCGTGAAAGCCTATGATAAAGTTAGAAAATCAAAACCAATATCATGATTCTTTGACAGATGGAGCAGCGCAAATGAGTGACCAGACAAGCAGCCTTTGGGTGAAAAAGGCCGACCTCCCGCAAAGCGAATGGCGCGCCACACCCGCTACAGAGCTGGCGGATGGTCAGATATTGCTGGAGATCGAGAAATATGCGCTGACCGCCAATAACATCACCTATGCTGCGGTCGGTGACGGCTTTGGTTACTGGAATTTCTTCCCCACCGGTGATGCGGACTGGGGCATTGTGCCGGTCTGGGGTTTTGCCAAAGTGGTCGCATCGAAACAGGATGGCATTGCGGTGGGCGAGCGGGTTTACGGCTATCTGCCGATGGCCAGCCATCTTGTCGTCGCGCCCGGCAATGTGACCGATGCCGGCTTTGTCGATCATTCCGAGCATCGTCAGGGTCTGGCGATCATCTATAATCAATATCACCGTCTCGGCATGGATGCAGGGCAGATGGAAGAGGAGCGCGCTCTGTATCAGCCGCTGTTCACTACCAGCTTCCTGATCGAGGATATGATGCGCAAGGCCGAATGGTTTGGCGCCGAAGCCGTGCTCCTCACCAGCGCGTCGTCGAAAACCGCGCTCGGCCTAGCGATGGTCGCCAAGAATCTAAGCTCCGATATCAAACGCATCGGCCTGACATCGGCGGGCAACAAGGCGTTTGTCGAGGAAACAGGCCTCTATGACGAAGTGCTGACCTATGATGATCTGTCGAGCGTTGATGCATCGCAAGCCATCGTCTCGGTTGACTTTGCTGGCAACAGCGCACTGCTCTCTGCAATCCACAGCCATTGGGATACCAATCTGAAGTTCAGCTCCATGGTCGGCGCGACGCATTTTGAAGAGCGGACCGGTAGGGGCGAGCTGAAGGGCCCCGAGCCTGTGATGTTTTTTGCACCTACGGTGGCAGAATCGCTGATGAAGGAAGTGGGTCCGGCCACGTTTCGCGCGATGGTGGATGAGCAATTTGCCGCCTTTGTCGCCAACGTAGCCAATCATCTATCGGTCGAGCATCTCTCCGGACAGGACGCTTTGCAAAGCGCCTATCTCGAAATGCTGGCCAACAAGGTCGCCCCGAACCGAGGGTTGATCTGCGCTCTGGGTTGATCTGTACACTGGTCTGAATTTGAAAAAGCGTTGCTTATCAACGCAGAAGGGCAGATAATAGTCTGAATAGGGTCGCGCCTAGGGGACGACATGACTGAAACACCGGTTTCCGGCCCAAATTTGGCCCGCCACGCGCTGTTTGACGGCGTGTCGGAGGCAGCGCTTGATGCGCTGGAATCGGTTTCCACCCTGAAACCCGTGTCCGGCGGCGAAAATCTCGTGATGCAGGGCGATGATGCCGATGCGCTCTATTTTGTCGAGTCCGGCCGGTTTCGCGTGGTGGTCAATAAGGTCCATATTGTCGCCCATATCGAAGCGGGCGAGGCGGTCGGTGAGCTGGCCTTTTTTGCCGGTGGCAAGCGCACCGCCGATGTGATTGCGACGCGTGATTCCGTTGTGCTGGAAGTATCGCGCAAGGCGTTTGACGAAATTGCCCACGACCATCCGGAGCTGACTCAAGCGATGCTGAAACTGGTCTCTGAACGGCTCGTTGTCGCCACGGCGCGCACCGCTTCGGTATCGACCGGGACGCCGCGCGTCATTGCCTTGCTGCCTGCCGGTACCAGCCAGCTGCCCGATGGTTTGCTGTCACGGCTCGCGGCGGCGTTTGAAGCGGTGGTGAAAGACGACACCCCGATCATCGCGGTGGATCAGGGCACCAGCGAGGCGTCTGATGGCGCGGCCTATCAGGCTTGGCTCGCGGAGCAGGAAGCCATGGGCGCCTATGTCCTGATCGATGGCAGTGGGTCGAGCGAATGGAGCGAGCAAGTCTGTCGTAACGCCGATGCGCTGGTGATGGTAGCTAATCTGACGGGGCAACCCGGTGCAATCGATCCTGTACCAAATGAGTCAGAGCAGTCAGCGATGCGCTGGATTGCACCCCAGCAACGGACTTTATTGGTCGTTAGAAAAACACAAGGCCATCCGATTGCCGGCACTGCTGCCTTTATTGATCCCCGCGAACCGAAACTGCATCATCATATGGCAAATGACAGCGATGCCGATTTCGCCAAGGTCGCGCGATTCCTGACTGGTCGTGCGATCGGCCTGGTGCTTGCCGGCGGTGGCGCGCTTGGCTGCGCGCATCTCGGCGTCGTGCAGGCGCTGAGACAGGCCGATATTCCGATCGACTTTATTGGCGGCGCCAGCGCTGGCGCGGCGATGGGCGGCGCAATTGCCCGCGGCATGTCGGTGGAAGAAACGCTCGACCAGATGGAAGCGATGTTCATCAAGGCAAAGGCGATGCGGCGGCTGACCCTGCCGCTCTATTCGCTGCTCGACCCGACCGTGTTCGATGCTGAGTTGCGTGAGCGCTACGGGACCAAGGATATTGCCGATCAGCCGATTAATTTCTTTGGCGTTTCGACCAACCTGTCGACCAACGGCCTGCACATCCACCGGCGTGGCCCCTTGTGGGAATGCGTCCGCGCATCGGGGTCATTGCCGACCATATTGCCGCCCTTTATCGATAGCGATGGCAATATCCTCGTCGATGGCGGGGTACTCGACAATGTACCGGTCAAGGTCATGCATGGCCTGAAAACCGGGCCTAATATCGTGGTATCACTGGGCGACCCTGACGAGATCTGGCGGACCGAAGTGGAATATGAGGATATTCGCGGCCGCTGGACTTTGATGAAAGACGTGTTGCTGCGCAAAAAACGCGAGGCGGAGTTTCCCTCGATTGTCGAAATCATGTCACGCTCTATGGTGGTTGCAAGCCGGATGGCGTCCAAGGAAATGCTGGGCGACGAGGACATACTGGTTAATCCGCCGATCATCCCTGATATGCAAATACTCGACTGGCATTTGGGCCGCGAGCTGGCCGAAATGGCATCCGAATATATTAGCAGCCAGGTGATTGAGAGCGCCGGGCTGAAACATCTGTAAGCGCCCGTGCCCCTGCGCAGGCAGGGGCCCATCTCCCATATTCCCGTAACTATGCGAGCGATAAGAGGCACACGATGGCTAAAGCGCAACGCATCCCTCACACCCACTTAGGGCCGTAATGATAGGAGATGGGCCCCTGCCTGCGCAGGGGCACAGCCGTAAGCACCACGGGCGGATCCCATTCCGACGCACAATCCCGGCGCGCTGGCATCATCTGTCGTTCAAACGGGCCTCTATATCTGGGCCTATATATGTATTACATAGCGAGTCCCTAAATCAGGATGACTTATGACCCCCACTGCCAATCCCCCTCAAAGCCTTGATTTTCAATGCCAATGCGGTGCCATTCAGGCCACCGTCCATGAATCCGCGCCGCCCACCGGTCGGCGGCTGGTCTGCCACTGCAACGACTGCCAGGCCTTTGCCCATTATCTGAGTCAGGAAAAGCTGATGCTTGACGACCATGCCGGCACCCACGTCTATCATATGGATTCGTCGAAATTTGAAATTGCCAAGGGACGGGACCAGCTCGCCTGTGTCACCGTGACCGGTGGGCCGCTGCTGCGCTGGTATTGCGCGACCTGCAAAACGCCGATTGCCAACACGCTGAGTTCGACACGCTTTGTCTTTCTGTCGCTGATCCTGTCTGGCTTTGATCGCGGCAAAACCGATGCGCTGCTGGGGCAGTCGGTCGAACATGTCGCTATTGCCTCTGGCGCGGGCGATCCCGGCAAGGTCAAAACCGCCAATATGCCGGGCATGCTATGGAATCTTCTCGTCCGCACGATCAAGGCGCGGTTCAATCCGGAACTCAAAAAATCGCCGCTGTTTGATGATGATACCGGCAAGCCGTTGGCTGTACCAATCAAACTGGAAAAGGCAGAGCGGCTCGCGATCGACGAAAAGGCGGATATTTACCGGGAGGTATTGGCCGAGGCGCAATAGCGTTGGTAGGGAAAATCTAAACTCTGTTTTGGAACTGCGACAAAAAAGGAGGAGCGGTTACCGCTCCTCCTCGTATTGACCTGTCGAGATCGTGGGTCGCTTCCGATGTCAATCAGGTCAGCACTCTTTGTCATTTTCCTTTTTGCGGAAAATATTCCCTAGGCCGCAGCCGATTTTTTTCGTGACCTTGCCGGTATTCTCCAAATGGTGCTTGGCCCGGTCGCCCATCACTTTTGCGGTTGCCGCGACGGGCTTGTCGCTGGTCAGGGCTGCTCCATAAGCTGCGCGTCGTTCCCTGCCACTCTGCAGGTCCATGCCGGTGGCATTTTCGATTTTCGCGCGATTTTTGTCGCCATAGGCTCGCAGATTCTCCTTCATCTTTCCCTTTGTGGTGAATGTTTCACCAATTTTGCGGAAATTCTCCCGGTGATGTGCTGCACGTGCCTTTGCGACGTCACCCAAGGTTACATCCTTGTCGAAAATTGCGGATCCATATTGGAACGTGGTGGAGACCGGATCCTGAATATCGGCTCCGGTGACGGCTTCAATGCCTTCGGTCGCGGCGATTTCAGCCACAACTACGGCCGCACCTACGCCAGTGCCTGCTAGCGCTGCACGGCCGGCCTTGCCTACCTTTCCGGCGGTCGCGCCGGCTTTGGCCATTCTGGCAAGCTTGGCAGCGTCGGCAGCAGTTGACGCGGCTTTTATTCCGCCCGCACCGCGCGCTACCTGAGCCGCACGACCGGCTTTGTTCAGTTTGGAAATATCGCCAGCCTTGTTAATCCGCTGCATCAACTGCGCTTCGTTGGTCGCTCCGCCAATTCCGCGGGCTGCCTGAGCGGCTGTGCCTTTCCCGATAAGCTGCCCGGTTCCCTTGGGACCGGCCTTCTTCAAAATCTCGCCTCTAAGGCGTCCTTCGGTCAGTTTCGTTGCAGCTGCACCACCGCGAGAAACCCTTCCGGCCGAGCCGACCGTTTTGGCGGTCTTACCGATCGATCCGCTTGCCTTATAGGCGATACCGCCGGCCACGACCGTGCCAATACCCAACTTGGCCTCGTCGGACAGTCCACCTTCATCGGCGCTGTCATTGCTGCTGGTGGCCAATTCGGCCTGCCCGGCTACGCCCGGTGGTAAGAGACCACAATTGCCACACCGCTCCACGAAAGGTTCTGTGACGCCCGGTTCCAAGGCTGGTTGAGCTTCAATTACAGGCTGCCCGATAGCGCCTGGTTGTGGTGGCCCCAGCGCATGTGGTTGCGGTCCAGGGGCATTCCGATATTGGGCGGGCACCCGGCTTTCCTGTATCGCCGCAAGGAAATGCTGGGGATAGAAGAGTTCGACCGGATCCAGATGATAGGTCACCGGCACAAGCGACGCGACAGTCGCTGTGATCGAACCGTCTTCCTGAACCACCATATTGGCCTTCGCCATCAGCGGCAGGTCGTCCGCCACATAGGCATTGGGTGCTTGCTGTTTGAAATTGCGCAACACGACCATGTCAGGCTGAATTTCAAAGACAAATGCGTGAATCCAGCTTTCAAGCGCGTAAGCACGTCCTGCTTCAACAATGATATGCTTGCCCAGTTCGCGAATTTGCCAAACGCCATCTATGGCCATAGGTTGGGTTACGGCTACCTGATCTGCCTTTGGCAGTAGTCCGGGAATCTGCGCCTGTGCTGTGTAGCTCGGTAACGGTGCGACAACCGCACCGGTGACGGCCAGCGCCAGCAGCGCGCCAGAAATTTTCGAGCTGAATTTTTTACCCCTGTTCATAATCAATTCCTTCTCATCAGAAACCCAGTCGGTTTCCCTCCTTGATCAATTAGGTAGCAAGGAAGGATGTGATGCTGAATGAGGTGAATCCCCCATTTTAAAATCCCGGCATCGGAGGCTACTTGCCAGTCATGCCGAGGATTTTTTTAAACAGTGGAATATGGGCAGGGTTAGATTTCCGCCGCCGGGTCAATCAACCCTTCGCGCAAGGAATAGGCAATCAGCTGGGCAACCGAATGCACATCAAGCTTTTGCATCAAATTGGTGCGATGACGATCCACCGTTTTGGCGCTGATCCCGAGATGCCCCGAAATTTCCTTGTTGGATTGCCCCGCGACAATCAGGTTCAGAATCTGTCGCTCGCGGTCCGTCAAGGCATTCTGCTGGGGCGCATTATCCATGATGCTGGTAAAAAAAGGCGAGATATATCGACCGCCCTGAAGGATCATTGGGACATGTTGATAAAGGCCCTGATTATCCTCGGCTTTGGAAAACAAACCATCGACGCCGGCCTCAATGAGTTCGCTGACTTTCCCCATTGCAGATATACCGGTAAACACGGCGATCCTTGTATCGGGCGACCATCGACGCGTTTCGACAAGCACCTCAACACCGCCCGCAATGGGCATCGACACATCGAGAACAAGCATATCAGGTCGATGCTGTTTGACTGCGGCGATGGCATCCAGACCATTGCCGGCTTCGGCCACCACCTCGATCTGGTGTCCGTCAACCAGCCGCTCGTTTTCCAGAGCGGCTTTCAATCCCGAACGGACGATCGCGTGATCATCGGCAATAACGGCGGTAAAGTGGCTCATTTCAAACTTTTGCTCTGCTTGCCTTGGGGCATTTTCCTGTTCTACAACATAGCACAAATGATTGTAACCTATGACATTTCTTAGCCTGATCAATCAATCTCGCGCGATGGCATTTCGCCTTTTGGGGATCATGGCTATCATGATGATAACCGCCGTTTTGACCATGCCGTCGGCTGTGGCCGCGCCCGTTCTTCCATTGACATCAGGCGAAAATCAAACCGATCTGAGTGCCAACATGACCTATAGTCTCGGCGAAGATCGTCCGCTTTCTGCAATGGTTTCGGAATATGAGGCAGGAGAGTTTGAAACCGAGGTGCCGGTATCCGAAGACGAGTTTAAACCTTATTCCGATCTCTGGACTGCTGTTGCTGTAAAAAACATCTTGAAGGCGGATGGACGTCTGGCAGATCAGTGGATTGTTACTTTTGATGCGTTTGCGGTGCGTGATTCCGATATCCTGCTGGTCCGGCAATCCGGTGATGTCGACCGATTGCTGTCTTTTTCTTCCGCTGAGCCTTATGATCCAGCGATCTTGAGCGGTACCCAGCTCAAGTCAAAACCGCTGATATTGCGGCCAGGAGAATCAGCTATCCTCATGGTCCGTACATCCAAACTGATGGCTGCTGCGCCAAGCCTTGCGATCAGGGACGAAGCTGATCTCGTTGAACATGAGCTGCGTACCGCTGCACTCAACGCGGCGTTCTACACATTGGCCATATTTGGACTAATCGTGATGCTGGGTACCAATATCTCATTGAAAAGCTCGGTTGGCGTTCGATATGCTTTGCTTTTCTGCCTGTTGCTCACCGCATTGTCTTTTGATGACAATATCCCTTTGCGGTTTTTATATCCGAACCACCCGGAGTGGAATCCCTATATTGGCTTCCTCATCAGCTATGCCTGTATCATGTTCGGCTTTTACGTGGCCGGTTCTTCAATGGTCACTCGCAAAGGACGTCACCCCTGGTCCAAGCATGTCCAATGGCTGGCATTGCTGCCAATCGTGACTCTCGCGTTGATACCGTTTCTACCGCGTGTGACGAGTTACAAGATCCAGCTTGTATGGACGGGTATCATGTGCCTGACGCATTTCCTGCCGCTCTATTGGTGGGAGAAATCCGCTAATCGCAGACTGTATGAGATGTGGGCTGGACTGATCATCATTTTTATCGCGTTTCTGATCTATGCCACATTGATGTTCAGCGGTTACCTGGAAAACCAGATCGTCCTGCGCAATTTTGCCAAAACGACATTCATTGTGATCGGAACATTGGTCATGCTGGGGCTGACTTATGGCATTTTTTCTCTGCGCAGGGAGCATGATCGGGCACAAGAGGAAAAAATTCGTATTCTCAAAGAAGATGCTGAAAAAAGTCAGCGCCTATTGGAGGCGGAGAAAAACTATTCCCGTGCGCGCGATCAAGCTGCACTGCGCCAGCGCCAGCTTGCTAGCGCATCCCACGACATAAGACAGCCGCTCAGCAGCCTGCGTATGAGTCTGGATGCTGCGTCAGCCAATATGGGTGATGATACGGAGAAGAGTTTTCGCGAGGCTCTTGATTATCTGGAATCCCTTTCAGGTGATTATCTGGTTGAAAGTCGGCCAGATCCAGCTGTGCCGGCGACCCATGAACCAGAATATTCAGGCGAGGCTTATCCCCTTTCGATGATATTCCAGACCGTCAGTCAAATGTTCAACGAAGAAGCAATATCGAAGGGACTCCAGCTACATATCGTAGACAGCAGTGTCGAAACTTCGGTTCCTCCGCTCGTCTTGATGCGGATGGTCAGCAATCTTGTTTCTAACGCCATTAAATATACCGTGACCGGGAAGGTGTTAGTGGGAGCAAGGAGACGCACGGACGGTTTTTCGATCATGGTGTTGGACAGTGGTCCAGGAATGTCGGACGAGGAGATTATCCGGTTTCAATCCGCCTATCAAAAAAGTAGCGATTCAATTGGCGAAGGATTGGGTCTCGCGATATGCCATGAACTAGCCAAACAAAACCAGCTGCGCATTGAAGTCATCTCTGAGCGCGGCAAGGGCACTTGCGTGAGCGTTACCTCAGATGCAAATTTAAACTAGGTTGACGAGCTAAGGCAGGTGATTGAATCAATCTGGAATCAATTGCCGTATCAACAGCCGCAGTCATTTTGCCTTGGGCTTGCGTGAGCGCAATGCCACTAGCAGTCCCGCCATCGCCAAAAGTGCTCCAGACGCCGGCAATGCGGTCCAGACATAACCTTCAAAAAGCGTGGATAATATCATCGCAACAATTGGCACGAGCACACTGGAGTAAGCCGCTTTACCCGCACCAATTTCGCGCAGAAGCGAAAAATAGAGCGGGAAGGTGATGACCGAACCGACAATGGCGAGATAGATGATACCGCCAAAATAGGCCGCCCGCATTTCGACAACCGGTGGTCCCGCCGTAACCCATGACAGCAATATATTGATCGCCGCGCCCCAGAACATAGCCCAAGCCAGTAGCGTCAGAATCGGGTAGCTTTTCAGCTTTGGCAAGGCTTGCATCACATTGGCAATCGAGGCGGACAAAATGCCAGCGACCGTCAGCGCCACACCCAATAAGACATCCGCAAGCGTGGCCGGTGAGCTTTCATATTCATGCCAGAAGAGCAGCGCGATCCCGACTGCTGCAATGGCGGATCCTGCCATGAAAGCGCCGTTAATCTGTTGTCCCAGAAAGATCCGCCCCAATAAGGCATTGGGCACCATCAGCAGCGCAAATAGAACCGCAACCAGACCGGATGTAATGTATAGTTCCGCATAATAGACAAAATTGAAATTGAATGAAAATTGCGCGACGCCGATCAAAATGGCCCAAAACTGACCCTTTGCGCCCAAGCGGAAGGGTAATCGTTTGAAACCAACTAGCGCGAACATCGCCAGTGATGCGATGACGAAGCGATAGCTGACGGACCAGCTTGGCGGCACCTCGGAAATCTGGTCCTTGATGACCAGCCAGGTCGATCCCCAGATCAGCGAGACCAAAAGAAAAGGGAGTAATATGCGCGGCGCCAATAAACTTGGTTCGCCGCTGGGCTGTGCGTTCATAAGGCTCCGATAGCCTCTGCCAGCGGGCGAATATCTTCCGCACTTTGGTTCCAGCTGGTCACCAGCCGTGCTTGCCCCTCTCCCCAGTCGTAAAAATCAAACCCGGCCCGACGAAGCGTTTCCGCTTCGCTTGCGGATAGGGTGATGAATATTTCGTTCGCCTCGACCGGATAAAGCAATCGCTCGCCCGCTGCCTCAGCGATGATCTGCGCGCCCTGATTGGCGGCACGGGCATTGTCGAGCCACAGATCGCCGTCCAGCATCGCCAAAATCTGCGCGGCAAGATAGCGCCCCTTGGATTGCAAATGGCCAGCACGTTTGCGGAGATAGTGGGTTTCCGATGACAAATTCTTGTCAAAGAACACTAACGCTTCGGCGCCCATGCCGCCATTTTTGACAAAACCAAAGCTCAGCACATCGACGCCAGCCTTCCAAGTGACATCGGCCGGGTGACAATCCAGAGTCGCAATGGCGTTGGCGAAGCGCGCGCCATCCATATGCAACCCCAAGCCGCGTTTTTTGCAAACGTCCGCGACGGCTGTGACTTCCTCTGGTCGATAGACGAGGCCATATTCCGATGCATTGGTGATCGATACGGCGGCGGGCTGCACCTGGTGCACATCATCCCGAATGGCGGCACACATGGTATCAATGGTGTCCGGTGAAAGCTTGGCACCTGCACCACTGGCCAGCATTAGTTTAGCCCCACCCGTGTAAAAGCCGGGCGCGCCAGCTTCATCCTGCTCAATATGCGCTTCTTCATGACAGATTACGCCCTGATGTGGCTGACATAAAGCTGCCAATGCCAGTGAGTTAGCCGCCGTGCCGGTTGCCACCCACATAGCTTCTACGTTCGTCTCAAAAAGATCAGAAAACGCGCCGCTTAGCTGTGCGCTCAGAGCATCGCCGTCATAAGCGGTGTCCTGGTCATTGGCTTCGGTCAGTGCCGCCATCACCTTGGGATGGACGGATGCCGCATTGTCAGAAAAAAATCGCATGAGATGGCCATGCTGCCAACCAGCGGCTGCGTCAAGATCATGATTGACCAGCCGGATATTCAGCTATCTTATCAGGCCTTTTTCCGCTTCTGACCCGGAGTAATGGGAACTTCCGCCGCCGGCAAATAAATTGTGCCGACGTTCGGGGCCTGCTTATCACTGGATCGCAAATCGGTATATTCGTTCAAAGCTTCCGCTTTTCCGTATAGAAATCCCTGTACTTGGTCGCAGCCTTCGATACGCAGCTCTTCGACCTGATCCTCGCGTTCGACGCCTTCTGCTGTTGTTGTCATGCCGAGATTTTGGGCAAGATTGATCACGGAACGTATAATCGCTCGGCAGTCTTCGCGCGTATCAATCTCGCTCACAAAACAGCGATCAATCTTGATTTTGTCGAACGGGAAACTGCGCAAGTAATTGAGCGAACTATAGCCAGTACCAAAATCATCCAGCGAGATGCGGATGCCCAGGTCGCGAAGCGTATGCAGCGTCCGGATATTCGCTTCGCTATCGTGCATCAATATGCTCTCGGTGATTTCCAGCTCCAACCGGCTGGGGTCTACACGGGAATGTGCCAAAGCGCTGACGATAGTTGATACAAGGCTTGCGCTGCGCATCTGGGTCGGCGACAAATTGATCGCTACCGTCAATTTGTCATCCCAGGTTGCTGCATCATCAAGCGCCTTGCGAATGACCCATTCACCCAACTGGACAATCATCCCGGTTTCTTCAGCGACAGAAATAAAGTCATCCGGCATGACAACGCCGCGCTCAGGATGTTCCCAGCGCAAGAGCGCTTCATAGCCGATTTTCTTTTGCGTTTTCAGGTCAACGAGCGGTTGGTAATGCAAACGCATTTCATCGCGGCCCAGGGATGCACGCAAATCCAGTTCCAGATTGCGCCGCGCTTGTGCCGCGACATCCATGCCTTCCTCAAAACAGGCGACACGGTTGCGGCCGGCACCTTTTGCGGAATAGAGCGCTAGATCGGCATATTTTAAAAGCTGATTGGCGTCCTTCATCTCGGACGTCCATGTTGCTACGCCTACGCTGACCCCCGTAATCACATTATGGTCGTCGACCAAAAACGGTTTGCCAATTTGATCAACGATCGCTTCGGCCACATCAGGTGCACATTTTGACCTTGCACCGGTTAGTAGCAGCGCAAACTCGTCGCCCCCAATGCGAGCGAGAAGATCACCGGGTTTTGAAAGACCTTCAAGTCGACGTGAGATCATTTGAAGCAGTTTGTCGCCAATCGGGTGTCCCAACGTATCATTAATTGCCTTGAAATGGTCGAGGTCGAAAAAAATCAAGGAGACGTCATCATCCGCTGTTGTCCTATGGATCGTGCGATTGAGTGTTTCGGTAAACAGGCGCCGGTTCGGCAGATCCGTCAGGCCGTCAAAATGGGCCATGTAACTGACCTTTGCTTCGGCATTTTTCTGTGCGGTGATATCCTCGATCACACCGCGAATGGCCACATTATCAGAGTCGGAAGATTCTTCGGCAGCGCGGGCGCTTATTGTCCACCACTTTTCTTCACCGCCGACATCGACAGAAACGGTGAGATCCCGAAAGGAACGACGATTTGCAATATGATCGGCCAATTGCCGCTGATGCTCTTCATTTTCAATGAGCGTTACAAGCTCCATCCCGTTCATCGTTTCACGGGGGCGCTGGGAAACTTCGGCAAAACGATCGCAGACGTCAACCAACCGGCCATCTTGATCGATGGAAAATAGCCAGTTCGATGCTTGCTCCTCAAAATCATTAAGGAGCAATTTGACCGTCTCTGCAGATCGTTGAATTTCTTGGCCTGTCACCAGTTGTTTGGCAAAATTGTCGAAAATATTTCCGCAATTCACATAGAGAACTGACGCGAACATTATGAGTAGCGCGATTGCGGCATAACTTTCAATGCCGCCCAGATAGAGTAATCCAGCCGTAAGGCCGACGCAGACAATCAAGGTCCAGGCTCTCGAAGCTTCTGGAATGTGCCGATAAGAAACCACGGCCGTACTCATCTTGCCTGCGCCAATAATCGCCAGCAGCATAAGCTGATTGGATGTTGCAACAGGCAACAGGCAAGCCACACCGGCACCCCACATATGGGCATAGCCAGCCGCGTTGAATGTAATCCGTTTTTTCAACTTGAGCATGTCTTGGCGAGAAAGATTCATGATCTTTGAACGCTCAGCCAAATGTAGGCGTGTGATCGAAAGATAGGCAAACATGCAATACCAAAGAACATGCATCGCAAAAGGTGTCTGATCAAAGAAGAGAAAAGACAATATGAGTGCATTGACGATATTGGCAAACACGGTGATGCGAACGGACTTACGGTGTTCCGTCAACTGCTCTCGCAATATCAAATCTTCGTCGGAGTGCCCCAGCTCTCCAGCTTCAATATTCATAATCGTTTAAACCCCACGATGCGCGGGGTAACGAACAATCGTAAATATTTTACTATTTTCCCTATTTTACATAGCTTTACAGTGAAATCGCTACCGTTTTTTCGCGATTTTCAGCTTGTCGGCCTTGGCGCGTTTCTTGATCGATTCTTCGCTGCGGGTGAGGGCTTTGGATATTGCCTTCAGCGTCATGCCTTTTTTCGCAAAAGCATGTAGCTTCTGAATTTCTTCGCTATTCCATGGCTGTTTGTGCCGTTCAAAACGTTCTTTTGTCATAATTCCATCCCCAAAGCCCGCAGGGCATCCGGTGCTTTTTTCTTAACCGGAAAGAACCCTTTGGTTGCCAACGGCCAGATTGCGGCGTCATAGTCGCGCATCACCCACCGTACATTGTTACCGCCAATTTCCCCACCAATCGCATCTTTCAGCGCGCCGACCGGCAGCCATGGCGATAATAGCCGTTCCAGACCCGCCTTCGCCATAATCGAACCAAGCTTTTCACCTTTTTCCCACATCACCGCTTTGCAACCAAAATGCTCGGCGCCACGCGCCAAGGCGTCGGCTACAGCACTATTTGCAAATGTGCGGACGTTGTCCGAAACCCCATTGGGACTTTTGCTATCTGCTCCTGTTGACCCAATGAGCAATGCTGGTTTGCCGGGCAAGGTCAGGCTTTCAGGATGACAATCTTCGTCATGAACGAGCAGCGCGAAGGCTGCCGCATTAGGCGGAACCGGTGGTATTTTCAGGGGACGTAGTTTGTAACTTACATCTTCTTCCAGCGGTATCGCTTCTGCAGCGAGACCTGTGGGGTTGAAGCGACCATCAGTAAATTGCGCAATATTCTCTTTGGTTGCCAGATAGGTTTTGCCCTTTGTGTGCAATCCGCCAACCCAGCGCCATGACAAAGTGTTGGATGCCGCATCGCCATCTATCAGATGCTGCAAAAAGAAATCTGCGCCGAGCTCCCACGGCAGTTTGAGAGTGAATATCCAGATGCTCGCGAACCACATTCGGGCGTGGTTGTGAAGATAGCCTGTCTCAACAAGTTCCATTGCCCAGTGGTCAAACGCATCAATACCCGTACGCCCCTCAGTCGCCTGTTCATATATTTTCCGCAGACCGCCCTGCGTCTTTAGCTGCGCGAACTTGTCATCTCTGTTGGTGACATAGTCTGTCCAGACCTGCGGTCGTTGCTCCAACCAGCCCTTAAAATAACCGCGCCAAAGCACTTCGGAGATGAATTTATCCGCACCTTGCGCGCCATGGGTCGCTATGGCTGCAGCGATTAGCTCCTGCTCTGTGATCAGCTTGTGCCTTATAAATGGCGACAGCCGAGAGACATTATCGCGCCAGAGATCCTCAGCGACGTTGGCGTTCGCGCCATAGTCAAAATTTCGCTTATGTGCGTAATTATGTCCCATGTTCGCAGCGAAATCTGAGAGCCGGGATAGAGCGGCATTTCTGGTCGGTTGGGGATATGTCATTTCTGCCCTATCGCAGCAACAGCGAAACTTGCCAACTATACTGATTGGACAGGTGGGCGTAGACGTTTCGATCAGGCCTGCCAGCAGTCCGCCATATGGTCATCCACCATCCCAACCGCCTGCATATAGGCATAAATAATCGTGGTACCGACGAAACTCATTCCACGCTTTTTGAGATCTTTTGAAATGGCATCGCTAACCGGCGATGTTGCGAGCATATCCGACGGTTCTTTGGGCCGATTGATAACAGGCACACCATCTACATGCGCCCATAGCCAGCTGTCGAAACTGCCAAATTCCCTCTGCATATCTAGAAAGACCGAGGCATTTTTGCGCGCAGAGTAGATTTTGAGTTTGTTGCGAATAATCCCCTCATCCTCTCGCAATGCTTCCAGCTCGGAATCAGACATGGCGGCCACACGGGCGATATCAAAGCCATGAAAAGCGCGGCGATAGCCATCCCGTTTCCTGAGCACGGTTTCCCAACTCAGACCTGCCTGTGCGCCTTCCAATATCAGATTTTCGAAAAGTTTCTGGTCGTCATGTTCTGGAATGCCCCATTCCTCATCATGATAAACGCCGTAAAATTCTTTGCCCGCTTGTCCGCCAAAACAGCGACGCTTTCCATCTGTACCTATGACTGTCATCGGGGCAGCTTAAGATCGTCTTTCGGCTTTGGGAAGCCTCCATCGCGTTACTATTCGGCCGGCTGTATTTCGGGCTCTGCTTTACCGGTTGACGGCCACCAGCCGATTTTTACTTTCGCCCAATTGATTGCACGCGGAATTGGCGCGTTACGATCCATCCATTCGGCATATTCTTTATAAGCAGGATCACTCAAAAGGTGCTTTTCCTCGGTCTTCGCACGCCAATAATAGACGCCGCTGACCGCAGCGATGATAACCGTGTTACGCACCATGTCGGTAAAGCTTCCGGATGTGACTAGAAACGGCATGGTAGCCAGCCACCAATAAAGATTCTTTGCGACATAGGCAGGGTGTTTGGTGAACCGATAGGGCCCATGGGTCAGGATACCGCGGTGCGTGAGGTTCGAGAAGCGCAAACCGAAAGCAACGGTAGCCCAGGCGTAAATGGCAGTAAGAACGACCAACAGACCGCCCCAAATGGCTAAGATCGTTGGACGTCCATCGAGCCAGTAGGCCCAGTCAGCTGTGTTGACATGATAGTTGAGCGGGCCATCCATAAGAATGAATGGCGGGTAGCAGATTAAAGCGGCGACCCATCCCGCCATATAGGGGTTGGCGGTGCGGATATGAGCATCAAGGGGCTTCATGGTCAGCAGATAGCCGACAGTGGCAAATTGCACATCAACGACAAACATCGCAATGATCAGCCAATGAGCGATGGCAACCGGGTTTTGCATAACCTGCGCAATATCGAGCCTGACGATGTCCCCAAAGCCGCCTGGCACGATGGAGATCATGAACGCGAGGAAAAAACCCTTCACCGCCCAGGCACGCAAATGATGATAAATTTGTTCAGCATCATATGCGCCGCGCGCACCCATCAGGAATTGTCCGAAGTGCCAGGCGCCGTCACGTGGTTCGACAAATCGCCGATCCATCCAGATTACATAAGGAATAGAAAGGACAAGCAGGAAAGGGGCTGCCATTTCCATCATCTTCATCGAGAATTGATATTGGCCGGTCCAATACCAGCGGCCGACACAGTAGATTAAGGCGATTATCGCCCACGTTGCCCATAGCCCTGCAATTTTGGCCACACTGACGTCAAAAGTCTGCTTGAGCGGCTTTGGATTTTTCCAGTCAATACCGGTCGAAGCGCGCAAATGGACTTTTTCATACAGCAATGACCAGATCACCATGGGGCCGCCGCAAGCGGCGCAAGCAACCAGCGCGGAGTAAGGGCCATCCATGCCATATTGACGTGCGATCAATATCCACGAAAATAATCCAATAAGGCCAGCAACACCCACGCCGCTGGACACCGCAGACGGCGGACGCGGATCATCGGCATCTGATTTTCGTGCGAACATAAGTCCTGCGCTTTAACCAGAAATGGTAAGTAAGCCGTGAACATCGTTTTCAAGCCCGAATATTCTATGAATTATTACGGCAATCCGTTATATTCTTGCGCAAGCCTTGGTTCAGCAACTTATTGGAACAACATATTAAATGATCATGGGAACAAAAATGAGAAATCTTACACTTGCCACCGGATTATCTGTCGTTCTTATCGCCTGCAGCAATGGCGACGATGCACAGGCCACACAGGGTGCGACAGCAGAAAATCAGGCCACGACTGATATCTCACCGGTTGATCGCAAACCTTTTGAAAAGGCTGAAGTTGCAAGTTTCGATGAACCTTGGGCTATGACCTTCCTGCCCGATGGCCGAATGCTGGTTACCGAGAAGAAAGGGAAACTGTTTCTGGTTGACCAGAAGGGTGAGAAAACTGAGATTTTCAATGTTCCAGAGGTGGACTATGGCGGGCAAGGCGGATTTGGTGATGTCATTCTGTCTCCCGATTTTGCAACCAGTGGGCGTATCTATTTGAGCTGGGTTGAAGCGGGTGACGATAATACGCGCGGTGCCGTTGTGGCACATGCCGATCTTTCTTTGGCTCCAAACGAACCCGGCGTAGAAGCAGAAGCACCAGCGCTTGCCAATCTTACAACCATCTGGACGCAGAATCCCAAAACCACTGGCCGCGGCCACTATTCCCACCGGATGGTGTTTTCACCGGATGGCAAATATCTGTTCATTGGATCAGGAGAGCGTCAGAAATTTGATCCATCACAGGATATGATGGGCAATCTGGGCAAGATTATCCGTTTATATCCCGATGGCAGCGTTCCAGACGACAATCCATTTGTCGGTGAAGATAATGTGCTGCCGGAAATTTGGTCGCTCGGACACCGCAATATTCTTGGCATGGCCTTTGATAGCGAGGGCCGGCTTTGGAATCAGGAAATGGGCCCCAGAGATGGCGACGAGCTCAATCTCGTGCAGCCGAAAGCCAATTATGGCTACCCGATCGTTTCGGAAGGCGATCATTATGATGGCAAGAAAATTCCAAACCATGATACGCGCCCTGAATTTGCTGCACCCAAAGTGGCTTGGGTTCCCACCATCGCCCCATCCGGTATGATCTTTTATTCCGATGATCTCTTCCCCGCATGGAAAGGCAGTGCCTTTATCGGCGGATTGGCAAGTGAAGCAATTATTCGCGTATCTTTCGACGGCGAAACCGCACAGGAAGCCGAACGTTACGCCATGGACACACGGATCCGCGAAGTCGAACAGGGACCAGAAGGTGCCCTATGGGTCTTGGAAGACGGTGAAGGCGGCAGGTTGCTGAAGCTCACGCCGCCAAAATAGCTTTGTTCAAGAGGCGGTGGTGGTGGTTCCTGACAAATCACTCAGGAATTGACGCACCCGTTTTGCATTCGCACCAAGGTCATGAATGCCGACCCGTGACACCGACCGCATATCGATAATGCTGGCTTGGCCGTTTTCTGCAGCGCGAGCGCGAATGACCACATCATCCTTAAAGCGAAACAGGGAAATCGTGGCGGTCGCTTCCAGATGACCGGATGCGGGATCGACATTGGCGACTTCCCATCCGCGGTCTTCTGCCAAACGTTTGGATTTTTCGATAACTTCGGCCACTGGCTGGTTGATGCGCACCGAACGAATGTCAGGATAAGCATCCTGATGCAGCGTGGCCCAGCGCTGACGTGGGTTCATACCGCGCATCGCACTATCATCGGCGCCGGGGATATTGTCCCAATTGTCGGCGCGCAGGGTCAGGGCAGAAAATTCCGGCGGGTCGGCAAGATCCGTCGTAATGTCATGAATGGCGGGAAGCGATGCAAGGGTCATCGCATAGCTTGCGAGATAGCCGATAAAGCCGAGTGAAACGATCGTCCCCAAGCCCAGCAGCCGCCAACGTGTCTTACGCTCCTTACGGCGATCCAATAGGATGCCGACAATGGCAACAATCAAAGCGATCAATGCAACCAAACCGGTCCAGGGCAGTGCGGAAAGACCGGCCTGCCAACCCCAGAGACCTATGCCTGCACCAAAAGCGGAACCAAAAAATACGATAACTGCAGCGACAGCCAGAGCAAGAACGGTCCAGCCCTTGGGATCTTTGCGCAGCGATGCCAGCCGTCCCGTCTTGGTTGCGACAGCGCCCTCAGTAGCTGGATTGGTCGCGTTTTCTTGATTATCCACCGAGCAAACTCCTGTATAAAGTCAGTCTTTTAGACCGCCTTTTGCGATCTGGCAATCATAGGCATATGGCTGCGTTTTCCGTCCGTTATTCTGGCGCTCGACAGCACTGAACAATGCCGTTACACGCGCACGATCCAATTACGAATATATCGAATATCGGAACCAACAAATTGACCACCATCATTCCTCTTGCCGAAATTGACCCAGCGCTGGTTGAAGACTTGCTTGATGCGGCTTTTGGCAAACAGCGCAGCGAACGCACGGCATATAAGGTGCGCGAGGGTATGGAGATGCTGGAGGGATTAAGTGTCGCCGCCGTGAATATGGCGGAAAGCGAATTGCTCGGTACATTGCAATGCTGGCCCGTCGCGCTGACCGACGATGCCGGTAAAATGCACCCAATGATCATGGTGGGCCCAGTGGCCGTCCATCCCGAATGTCAGGGAGAAGGCATTGGCCAGGCACTGATGACCGGTTTGCTAAAAGAACTGCAACAGGATGAAAGTCTGCCGCTCGTCATGATCGGCGATCCCGCCTATTATGACCGCTTCTTTGACTTCTCCCCGGAACGGACTGGCGGTTGGTCGCTGCCCGGCCCTTGGGAGCCGGAACGATTGCTGGTACGGGCATCGAAAGACGCGATATTGCCCGAAAAGGGGAAGTTGGGGCCATGGGCGCGTCCCACAAATAACTGAACCCGTTTACAAAAGCGGCTTGCCGCAATAGGCCATATTGATATGCCCTATGCACCACCTCCCGAACTTGCCTCGCTAACCCTTTCTGAAATTGCCAAATTGGCAGAAGAACAGAAATTGCCGCCGGTGGAAGAATGGCAGCCAGAGGAAAGCGGTGATAGTGAAATGCGGATCAATGCCAATGGCAGCTGGCTGCATCAGGGATCACCGATCAGCCGACCAGCCATGGTGCGGGCCTTTTCAACACTCTTGCGACGTGAAGCAGACGGCAGCTTTGCCTTGGTCACACCGTATCAAAAGCTCAGCATAGAAGTGGAGGATGCGCCATTCATCGCTGTTCAGATGGAGAGTGAAGGGCAAGGGCGAGATCGAAATATCGCGTTCCGGCTCAATACCGACCATCTGGTAGTTGCTGATGCGGAGCATCCGCTGCGTTTCCCCGCAGAGGTCGAGGCACCTCAGCCATATCTGCAGGTGCGCCGCGGACTGGAAGCAATATTAGCCCGGCCGGTATATTATGAGTTGGCGGAATATGCTTTGGCCGATGATCTCGACCCGTTTGGCCTGTGGAGCAATGGCACCTTTTTTCCGATTGATCGCCCGACATGACCTATCCCGGCAATCTCAAAACAAAGCTTTCGCAGGCGCTGCGCAGTGGTCATGCCAATAATCTCGATCATGCCTTGTCTGACGAGCGCGATTTTATCAAAGACTTGAACAGTTTGCGTAATGCCGCGGTCTTAATCGCGATAACCGATCGACCCGACCCAGGCGTGATATTGGTCCAGCGTCCTCATCATATGCGAAACCATCCCGGACAAGTTGCTTTTCCGGGTGGCAAGATTGATCCAGAGGATAGAGATGCGGTTCATGCCGCTTTGCGGGAAGCTGAAGAAGAGGTGAAGCTCGACCCTGCGGCCGTCGATATTATCGGGCCAACGGACCGCTATCATTCGGGTAGCGGATATAATATCCAGCCCATAATCGGCGTGATCCCGCCGGACTTGCCGCTGGTTCCCAGTCCAGAGGAAGTGGATGATTGGTTTGAAGCGCCGCTCGACTTTGTGCTCGATCCACGGAACCAGAATACTCATGTTGGGGAGTGGCGCGGGGATCGCCGCCAATATTACCAAATTAACTGGCAAAATCGCCGGATATGGGGAATTACGGCCGGTATATTGGTCAACTTGTCAAAGCGGTTGGATTGGTATTCATGAAGCTACCTGAGGCACCCTGGCATCAGCGACAATCGCTTAAAGACTTGATTGCTGTCCTTGACGGCCATCGCGGTGCGACACGATTTGTCGGCGGTGCCGTGCGGGATACATTGCTTTCGATCCCGGCAAAGGACATTGATCTCGCCACTATATTAAAACCCGATATGGTTATGGCACGGCTGAAAGATGCGAATATTTCGGCTGTCCCCACCGGCATTGAACATGGCACGGTAACGGCCGTTACCGAAGATGGCCCCGTTGAAATTACCACTTTGCGCCGCGACGTTTCAACCGACGGGCGTAGGGCCACAGTCGCATTTAGCGATGATTGGAAAGAAGATGCAGCACGCCGTGACTTTACCATTAATGCGCTGTTTGCTGATCCCGAAACACTGGAAATTTATGACTATTTTGGCGGGCTAACCGATCTCGAAAATCGGCATATCCGTTTTATCGGTTCTGCCGAGCAACGGATCGCTGAAGACCATCTCCGGATCATGCGCTATTTTCGCTTTCTCGCGCGGTTTGGTCAACATGATGTCGATCAGGAGACGTTTGACGCATGCCGAAAAGCCGCGCGTGAATTGTCCAAGCTATCGCGCGAACGTGTGGCGGACGAGCTTATAAAACTGTTGAGCGCTGCTGATCCTGTCTATGCTGTGCAGGAGATGATCGAAGCGGATGTTTTTGCCAATATTGTCGCGGAGATCGATCCCGAAGCTGGTCCCTTGCTGGCCACACTGGTCCTGCGCGAGGAAGCCCACGATATCGCACCCGATCCCATGCGCCGTCTGGTCGGTTTGCTTCCCAAAGATCCTGACAAGACGGCGCAGATTGTAACTAGCCTTCGATGTTCCAAAAAATTACGTCGCGCTGTTGCTGATCGGTTGACGGCATTGAAACCCGCTTTATCGGACATCCAGGCTATTGCTTACCATCATGGAGTAGATGCTGCGCAAGACATAATGCTGCTTTTTGCTGCGGATGACGAGCTGGGCACCAGTCTTGCCAAGCTCAAAGACTGGTCAAAACCCGTATTCCCGATTACCGGGGGCGATCTGATAGAGATGGGGCTGATGCCTGGACCGATTGTGGCCAAAAGCTTGAAGGCCATAGAAACAGCCTGGATCGCCGAACATTTTCCCGATGAAGACCGAGTGCGTGCACTTGCGCACGACATAATCAAGAGCAGCTAATCCACCAGCTGATCACAAAGGATAGATATATGAAAATCAACAAAGATATGGTCAGTTTTATAACCGGTGGGGCAGCGGGTATCGGCCTTGCCATCGCACATGCATTTGCGGCCCGAGGGGTCAAGATCATGTTAGCGGATATCGATGAAGAGAAGCTCAATCAGGCCGCCGCAGAGCTTAGCGCGGATGGTGCCGATGTTGAAACGGTCCTGTGCGATGTCGCGGATGAAGCGCAAGTTCGCGCCGCAGCCAAGGCGACAATTGATCGTTTTGGCAAAGTCCATATTGTGGTCAATAATGCCGGCGTTGCCCTAGGCGGCGTTCCTGGCGAAATCGATATGAAAGACTGGCGCTGGATTGTTGAAATCAACCTGATTGGTGTTGCCCATGGTGTGGAGATATTCACACCGCTGATCCAGAGCCATGGCGAAGGCGGGTATTTCATAAACACTGCGTCCATGGCTGGCCATGGCGCCGCTCCCGGAATGGCACCTTATAACGCAACCAAGTTCGCCGTTGTCGGTTATTCGGAAGCATTGAAGCAAGAACTGGCGCCAAGCAATATCGGTGTCAGTATACTGTGCCCGGCCTGGGTGAAAACGAATATCCACCGGAGCGCCTTGACCAAACCCACTGGCGGCGGAAGTGAGAGCGATCCACAATTTCAGGCGATGGCGGCGGTTATCGATGGCGGGATCGATCCCGCCGACGTTGCCGAATGGACGGCACAATGTGTTGAGGCGGATCGCCTCTACATCTTCACCCATCCCGAGTTCGCCGGCGGGATTGGCCAACGCTATGCAATGGTCAAGGCGGATTATGATGCTTGCGCAGAATTTCCGGCGTTTCAGAAGAAGGATGAGGTTTAAGACCGATAATATGATTTCAAAGGAAAGGTCAGATCATGGAATTCATTCCTCTTGTTGTCGCAGCAGCCACGGCTGCAACTCAGCCAAGCGGGGCAGATACGGCAACGCTCGCTGCCATTGAAGCGACCTGTCACGATTATGTCGACGGACAACTTGAAGGAGATGCTGATAGGGTAGCGCGGTCGCTGCACCCTGACCTTGCCAAAAGAGCGGTGATTGGAAACCAGCAATATGAAAACTTCGGGTTGCGGCGGATGAGCAAAGAAGAGCTTGTTTCTCTTACTAAGCAGGGCGCGCTCAAAACGCCTCCAGACGAGTGGGACCGCACCTGCAAAATTCTTGATGTAACCGGAAACGCCGCTTCGGTCCGGCTCGAAACGCCGTGGTTTGTCGACTATTTCCACATGGGTAATTTTGACGGAAAATGGCTTATCGTGAATGCCCTATGGTATATGAAAAAATAGGTGGAATGCAGAATGATGTGATGCGGCAAGAAAACCATCGCTCCACCCGGTCCCCGTGAGATGGCGGTTGGGGCAGAACAATGATTTTCCTTTGGAGATGGGATCACTAGCCCCGGGATCTAGGCACCGAAGCCGCCATCTATTGTATGAGACGCTCCTGTGACGATGCCCGCTTCCTCGCCGGCAAGATAAGCTGCCATCCCAGCGATTTCATCTGCACGGGCATGCCGTTTGATCGCCATGAACCCATGCATCATATCTTTCATTGGGCCGTCAGCTGGGTTCATTTCGGTATCAACCGGCCCCGGCTGGATTGCATTTACCGTGATACTGCGTTCGCCGAAATCCCGGGCTAGCCCTTGCACCATGCCCTTCATGGCTGATTTGCTCAGCGCATAGGCCGCTCCGCCAGGGAAGGGCATACGGTCTGCATTGGTGGAACCGATCACGATCATCCGGCCATTTTCGTTCATCTGCCGGCCTGCCTCGACAAAGGCATGATAAGGTGCGCGCACATTGATATCGATCATCCGGTCAATGGCATCGGGATCGAGTTCCAACGGATCACCCATTTCCAGAACACCCGCATTGACCACGATGACGTCCAGCGCTCCTAATTGTTTCACCGTTTCAATCACGCCATCCCGCTCGGCACTATCCGATTGCATAGCTTTGCTATCCGTTTCCGCCGCAAGCTGTTCGGCCCGATCAGATGAGTGGGCATAGGTGAAAGTCACATCGCCACCGTCTTTCGCAAAACGCTTCACTATGGCTTCGCCAATACCGCGACTACCGCCCATTACGAGGATATTCTTGTTGGTAAAATCTGTCATGATATATGTCCTTGTCAATTAATGTAGTGATTGCTACATAAACAGCGAAAATTAAAATTCAAGAGAAATTTATAGCGATGACTAAAAAAATAGAAAAATCTGTGAGCAGCGCGGCAGCACAACCCGCGGCCAAAGGCCGTGGACGCCCTAGAAAATTTGACACGGAAAAAGTGCTGGACCGCGCCCAGCATCTTTTCCATGCGCAGGGCTACGACCGTGTTGGCATCGCTCAACTGACCGCTGAATTCGGAATGAAACCACCCAGCCTCTATGCGGCCTTTGGTAATAAGCGCGGCCTGTTTGATGCTGTGGTGGAGCGATATTCTGCGCGCGAGGGTCAGTTTATCGCCAAAGCCATCGAAAGCAGCTCATCTGTACGAGAAGGGCTGCGCGGTATATTGATTTCAGGCGCTGAAATTTACAGTCGAAACAGGGAGACTGCCGGTTGCATGGTGCTGGAAGGCGCGCACCGCAATTATGAAAATGGTGCGAGTGACATCTGTTTCGAAAAGCGCTGCGAGACCGAATCTCATATTGCTGACTTTGTCGCCACTGAATATCCTGACAAAAGCAAGCGGGTCGCCAATCTGACAATGATCGCCCTGGCTGGTCTTTCCGCTAGTGCGCGTACCGGCCTGTCGCCAGAGGCACTGTTGGATTTTGCCAATCTGTCAGCCGATGGCCTGGAAGCTTTTCTCGAAACAAAACTTAATCAAACTTACCGCTCTTCGGGAACCCCGTAGGCGGAAGTCGTCCCGCCGCACCGCGCGCAACCCGCCACATGGTCAGGTCATTTTCGGTACGGGTCCGACCAGTATCGCCGCCCATGGCCCAGCTCAGGCCTTCTTCCAGTTTGAACACGGTCGCATCTGACAGGCCGCCATCTTTATAGCGTTGCAGCATGACGCCTTGACCCTTGGCCATTTCCGGCATTTCGGACAGGGCAAAGACCACTAGCTTGCGGTTCTCTCCAATGGCGGCGACATGATCCGCACCTTCGGGCACCGGTCGGACGACCAGCAATTTAGCGTCGCCTTTCAGGTTGACGACCTGACGGCCTTTTTTGGTCTCCGCAACCACATCGGCGATATTGGTGACAAAGCCGCGGCCCCATGACGAGGCGATCAGCAGCTTCGCCTTCATGTCGGCAACCATCATCGCAATTGGTTCCGTTCCCGGATCCATATCGACCATGGAGGCAACCGGCTCACCAAAGCCGCGCGCGCCAGGTAATTTGTCCGCGCCTATGGTGTAGAAGCGGCCATTTTTACAGCACATGAGCAGTTTGTCAGTTGTCTGGGCGTGAAAAGCGAACTTCGGCCCGTCGCCTTCTTTGAATTTGAAGGATTCTGGTTTGGACAGATCAGCATGGCCCTTCATCGCCTTGATCCAGCCGCGCTGTGACATGATCACGGTAACCGGCTCTTTCTCGATAAAGGCTTCGAGGGAAATTTCGCGTGCTGGCGCTGCTTCTTCCAGCATGGTGCGGCGAGCACCCAATTCTGTGTCCTCGGCGTAAAGTTTACGCATCGCAGCAAGGTCTTTTTTCAGCCTTGTCTTCTGGCGCGCCGGGCTTTCGATCAGCTTCGCCAGGCCATCACGTTCTTCGAGCAACTTGTCACGCTCCGTCCGCAGCTCCATTTCCTCGAGCTTGCGCAAGGATCGCAGCCGCATGTTGAGGATCGCTTCGGCTTGACGATCATTAAGCTTGAACTCATCCATCAAAAGTGGCTTTGGTTCGTCATTATTGCGGATAATCTCGATCACACGGTCGAGATTGAGATAGGCAATGATATAGCCTTCGAGCAGCTCCAGCCGCGCATCAATCTTGTCGATCCGGTGCTGCGAACGGCGTACCAGCACTTCGATCTGATGGGTGATCCAGTGCCGCAATACTTCGGCAATGCCCATGACCTTGGGCGTGCGATCCTTGTCGAGCACGTTCATGTTGAGCGAGAAGCGATTTTCAAGGTCGCTCATCCGGAACAAGGCGTTCATGAGATCATCGGGGTCTACTGCCCGGCTTTTGGGCTCGAGCACGATGCGGATCTGATCATCGGATTCATCCCGAATATCGGCGAGAATAGGCAGTTTCTTGTCGGCAATAATCTGGGCAATCTGTTCGATCAGTTTGCCTTTTTGCACCTGATAGGGAATTTCGGTGACGACAATCTGCCAGGCACCGCGCCCTTCGGCGTCTTCTTTCTCCCATTTGGCCCGCACGCGCATCGCGCCGCGCCCGCTTTCATAAGCTGCGTCGATAACCGATTTCGGATCGACGAGCGTGCCGCCGGTTGCAAAATCAGGCCCTTTGATGATCTCCATAATCTCCGCATGTTCGGCCTTGGGGCGTTCAATCAGCAAGGTCGCGGCATCGATAACTTCGGCTACATTATGCGACGGAATGCTGGTCGCCATGCCAACCGCGATCCCGCTCGCACCATTGGCGAGCAGATTGGGAAACAGGCCGGGCATGACTTCCGGCTCTTCATCTTCGCCATTATAGGTGGGCTTGAAATCGACCGTGCCTTCGTCCAGCCCGTGCATCAACTCAATCGCTGTGCGTGTCAGGCGCGCTTCAGTATAGCGATAGGCGGCCGCATTATCGCCATCGATATTGCCGAAATTCCCTTGCCCATCGACAAGCGGGTAGCGCATCGCAAAGCTCTGAGCGAGACGGACCATCGCATCATAGACCGACTGGTCGCCATGCGGGTGATATTTACCGATAACATCGCCGACCACCCGCGCGCATTTCTTATAGCCCTGTGAAGGATCGAGCTTCAATAACCGCATCGCCCAGAGCAGGCGCCGGTGCACGGGCTTTAGCCCATCGCGCAGGTCCGGCAGCGACCGCGCCGTGATCGTCGACATCGCATAGATCAGATATCGCTCGGAAAGAGCAGAATCAAAAGGAGCATCGACTATCGCGTCAAATTCATCTTCGGGTGCCGCTTCGGGCGGATCGGTTACATCACTCATGCGATGAGCGATAGCAGGGTCGATTCCGCTTGTGGAGAGGGATTATTGGCTAAGCCATTCTTTCGGCAGATCCACGCCTTCACGCTCATTGTCCCAGATCATCGCCATGATCCACCATCGTGATCCGTCATTCCACAAATGCACCATGTTCACACCGCGAAACTGGATCTCCGGATGGTCGGGTGTTTCACGTGCCTCATAGGTTGAATAGACATGGGCGATCTGCCCGAAGACATCTGTCTTGCGGCCAATTTCAATCTCATAGAACGACCGCCCCGCCAGCAGCGGGATGGTAGCCTCGACAAATTCATCGTAGCTGAAGGGAAAGATGACCGGCTTGCCATCAACGATCCGCGTACGATTGATCAGCGCCTTGGGATGATAGATTTCCCGGTCACGCTCCCATTCTTGTCCGCCCGGCGGCCCGGAAATGCAATCATAGAGTGTTTCCATGACCTCATCGATGGTGGTATATTTCGTCATTTTAAGACCCTGCAGTTTGTGAAATGGAAACAGATTTAGGAAAGCGTCTGTCTTTTATCAGTAAAAATTTGATCCATTATCTGTTCATCTTTCATACTACACGTTTTATCGTTGACGATATATTGTTGCTACAATAGCTCTGGAGGCTCCCCGAAGAGAGGAACGGGACTTATGCGAACTTCATTTTTTTGCGTAGTGGCTCTATGCGCTCTGACTGCGTGTAGCGACGGCAGTGAATATTCAGCGGAATATGAGGCCGCCGATTATGTTTCGGCAGACTCAGATAAAGCAGCGGCTCCTGAGAACCAATTTGGCTTTTTTGAGGCGCGCGCGCGTTCAGCTAGCGAAATTGCCCGTGACAATGCAAAAGCTGAGGTACAGTCTTCCAGTAATACTGCATCAGAAGCGCCAGACGACACCGCAAACAGTAATGATATTCCCGTTTCCAAACCGCAAATCGCTTATAGTTACGAATTTGGATATCGCGTTTCTGCGGGAGAGATTTCCAAAGTCCAAAAGCAACATGCCAGCTATTGCGAGGAACAGGGCCCATCTATCTGCCGTGTCATCAACTTAAGGCGCAGCGGTGATGAGGCAAACTACGCCTATGCAATGCTTCACCTCGAAGTCGCAGCGCCCAAGGCCAAGGGGTTCGGCACCGGCCTTACAGATATCGTTGAGGAAGCTGGTGGATATGAAGCCTCTACAGCCATTGAGGGGGAAGACCTGTCCAAGCAGATTGTCGACACTGAAGCGCGTTTGCGTAGCCGGGAGCTGCTTTCCGAACGGTTGACCGAATTGCTTCGCACACGCAGCGGAAGTGTTCAAGAGCTGGTGAGAGCTGAGCGAGCGGTCACAGAAGTCAACGAGGAAATTGACAAAGCCCGCAGCTGGCTTGCCGAAATGCGGGGACGGATTACGTTCAGCAAAGTCATTGTTAACTATGAATCAAACGCGCCCGGTGCGGGTAGCTTCACCGCTCCTATCCGAAGCGCATGGAACAATATTTCAAGTATGTTGGGATCGTCTATCGGCGCACTGATAACAATATTGACGGTCACGCTCCCCTGGATAGTGCTTCTGGCCTTGGTCATCTATTTGCGCCGCCGGTTCAAGGGAGCGGACCGCACATTCTGGGGCCGAAAAATCGAACCTCCGTCACCGACAGAGGATTGATTGCACCGCCCCATGCTTTGGCTTATAGAAGAGACCAGTTGCCCCGATTTGTTCGAGTCCGCTTGATTCGCACGATCGGGGCTTGGTTTTTCTAAGCTTCTTCCTGTGAGTAGGAACATAATATGTCCCGTCGTCGCCAAATTTACGAAGGCAAGGCCAAGATCCTCTATGAAGGACCAGAGCCAGGCACTATCATTCAATATTTCAAGGATGATGCAACAGCCTTCAATGCCGAAAAAAAGGGCACGATCAACGGCAAGGGCGTGATCAATAACCGGGTAAGCGAGCATATTTTTACGCTGCTCAACCATATTGGTATTCCCAGCCATTTCATTCGCCGCCTGAATATGCGCGAACAATTGGTGAAACAGGTAGAGATTGTTCCGATTGAAGTCATCGTGCGCAATGTCGCCGCTGGCTCTTTGAGCAAACGCCTGGGCATTGAAGAAGGTACACCGCTACCGCACACGCTGCTCGAATATTGCTACAAGGATGATGCTCTGGGTGATCCGCTTGTGGCAGAAGAGCATATTGCCTGTTTCGGTTGGGCGACGCAGGAAGAAATGCAGGATATTTCGGCCATGGCGATCCGCATAAACGACTTTATGGCGGGTATGTTTGCGGGAATCGGAATAAAATTGGTAGATTTCAAACTGGAATTTGGCCGGCTTTTTGACGGTGATTTTTCGCGCATCATCTTGGCCGATGAAATCAGTCCAGATGGTTGCCGACTATGGGATATCGAGACGAACGAAAAGCTGGACAAGGACCGGTTCCGCCGTGATCTTGGCGGAGAAGCTGAGGCATATCAAGAGGTTGCCCGGCGCATGGGCCTCCTTCCGGAAGGAGGGCTGAGTGAAGTACTCGACCTGGATAGTGAACGGAAAAAGCGCGGAAAGTAACCATAGCTTTTCGGGCTATTCTTAAATGATGGTGTGCATTGTCCGCGGAAAGGGCGGGCTATGCAGCCTTAAAGTAGCGCGATGGTTTACGCGAATTTAACCATTAGACTGATAGCACCGCCCTCATGTGGAACTCATGTGAGGAATTTGTCCGATGCGTCTTTTGATCTTGTTAGCCAGTACAACAATGCTTGCCGCATGCGGCGGTGCCGGCCCCCAATCTGCCGGCAGCGCAGCGCCACCACCCACTGTTGGCGGCGGTTCCGGCGACGGTAGCGGAGAGACACATAGTTTTGTCAATCCGACTGAGCAGAGAACTTATATCGCTGTTGGTTCTTCCCATAGCTATTCGTACGACGCAGGGCCCGACTTGATGGCGTTCGATGCAGATGGGAACCCGGTTCTAAATCCAGATGGCAGCTATGCAACGCGGATAGCCCGTCAAGATGGTCAGCTCTATCAAGGGAATGCGACAACCGTTCGCAATAGCAATCTCAGCATTGATTATAATCCGCGCGATGCAATCTTTAATGTGAGTTTCAGCAACGGCCTAGCAGGAACATCGGGCGCAAGCCGATTTCAAGACCCCTTGCACCGTACCAATTTTGGAGGAGCAATCGAGCCTCAATTTGGCACTCCCAATTTGGGATCTGCCCAGTGGAATCTTCCCGGTATCAACTATCTAGAATCTGGAGCTAGCGACAATGTGGTTTTCGACCGCAGGATACCTGGAGAATTTGTCTTTGATCTCATCGACCCTTCTGCCCCTGGCAGCTATGACTCCACCACTTTTTTCTACCAAACACCAGGAACTGAAACACAATATGTTACTTTTGCAGGGTATTTGAGAAATACGGCCAGCGTAACGCAGCGAGATTTCATACAGGCAGACGGAATTACCGTTGCGCAGCATCCCGGGCAACAGAATACATTTGAACGCGGTGCATTTGCTTATGGAGAGCTAAGCGCCAATGACAACGTACCAACCAGCGGCACCGGTTCGTTTGAGGGCACAATGCTCGCGTCGATGGTCTTTAATGATCAACCCGATTTACTAGGCAATAGGGATACCTATTTCCAATGGATAGCCGGACGGGCAACAACCAATGTGGATTTTGGTGCCAACACATTCGCCTTATCGCTCGACGGTACCGTTGGTGCACCCTTATTCGATGGCACTAGTGGAAGACAAAGTGTGCTGGAGAATGCTCAGTTTCGCGCCAATGGCGCAGGCCAGATTGACCTCGTAGCAGCTGGCGGTTTTTTTGGTCAGTTTAACGAAGCCTGGTTTGTGAATCCCGGCGGGGCTCGCCTCGACGTGAACATTGCTGGATCGAGCATCGACGGCGCGTTCTATGGTCCCAATGGCGAGGAAATTGGCGGCGGATACCGTATTGTCGGCGGAACGCCAGATGAGCGTATTGATATATTGGGAACCTTTGTCGGCCGCGGCAACTAGAGGCTAACATGTCCATACAGGCTGCAAAAAAACGAGCGTTTCTTTTGGGAAGTGGGCTCGCCACCTCGCTATGCGCGGTTCCCGCATCTGCTGAAGCGGGAATAGGTGAAGATGCGGATGCCGAAGCCGTGGTTGATGTGGTAGCTCCAGCGGCAAAACCAAGATGCGATACCGCTGGTACATGTCGCTTTCAAATCACCCCGGCGCAGTTACTGGCCAAAGCCGAAGCGCTGGTCCAAGCTGGACAATATGACCGCGCCCTTCCGCTCGTTCAGGCGTTGGGCCAGGTACCGCATCTGCAAATGCAACAGCAATTTCTTGCTGGTTACATTGCGGTAGAGACCGGCGAACTGAAAACAGCCATCAAGAATTTTCGGTCAATTCTGGACAATAACCCTGGTCAAACAAGAGTGCGGCTTGAGCTCGCAAGAGCCTATCTAATGAGCGGAAAAGAAGCGAGTGCAGATTATCATTTTCGTCTGGCGCAAAATGACGAAAATCTGCCGGATGAAATAGCGCGGACGATCCGCAATACCCGCAGCATTTTAAGAGATCAGCGGGTTTGGCGGTTCAGTTTTGATTTCGGTTTCGCTCCTGATACCAATATCAACGGTGCAACCAATGCCGAAACAATTGACGTCAATTTTGGTGCGATTTTTCCCGTGCTCGGCGATGCGCAAGGCGAACTGGAGCTAGATGAAAATGCACGGCGAAAATCCGGGGTTGGACAAATTGCCGGTTTCTCTGGCGGTGTTCGCTTGAAAGCCAGCGATAAGCTCGCTTTTCTGTTCGATGCTGACAGCAAAGTCATCAACTATCGCGGCAAGGATGCTGATGACATTGTTGGGCAAATTGCGGCTGGTCCGGAATTTCGGATTGCGCGCTATGCCAGCGTTTCTTTGCAAGCCGTCGGTCAGCAACGGTGGTTTGGTGGAAAGCTGGCTACACGGGAATATGGAGGGCGGCTGGGCTTTCAGGCCGCGCTCAGCCAAGGTCAGAGAATTGGCATCGAGCTGGACGGTCGCCGCAAGGACTCAAAGCTAAGCGATAGTTTCAGTGGCTGGCAATTGGGCGCGAATGTTACCTATGAGCATCTAATTGGAAAATCACTGATCGCTTCCGCAAGCGTCTTTACCCGCCGCGACTTGCTCAATTCGGACGGGTTTTCGAGTATCAACTATGGTGTTAATGTCGGCGTTGGTGGTGAGCTACCCTTCGGTTTGAATGCCGGTATTTCCGGAAGCGTCAGTCGTTCAAAATATGACGAGGCGATACAGCTCTATTCAACGGAAAAGCGCAATGATTGGCGCAGCTTCGCAAGAGCTTATATTGGTAGTCGCAAGATCAAGGTGCTCGGATTCTCGCCGTCCATCGATTATAACTATTCACGTGTCGACAGCAATTACGACCTGTATCAAATGAACCGCCACCGGGTGAATTTCAAATTTGCTAAATTTTTCTGATCTTGATCGGATTATGGTAATTATTCCGATCATCGGATCATAACCATCTCTTGCTCCCTGTGACGACGGCGCTATAGGAAATAGCGCATCCTGTCGGCCACTCAAAAGAGCGAGATCCATGAAGATAAGAATATTCGTGACACTAAAAAACGGTGTCCTCGACCCTCAGGGAAAAGCCATTCATCATGCTTTGGAAAGCTTGGACTTTAAAGGGGTTAATGATGTGCGCGCCGGAAAGCTCATCGAACTTGATGTGGATGACGGGACGAGTGATAGCGATATCGAGAAAATGTGCGAAAAACTGCTGGCCAACACAGTGATCGAGAATTTCGAGATTGAGAGGCCGACCGATCAAGCCGCACGAGAAGCCTGACCCATGAAATCAGCTGTTTTAGTCTTTCCTGGTTCCAACTGCGATCGCGATATGGCTGTCGCTCTGGAAACTGTAACTGGGCAGAAGCCGCATATGGTCTGGCACGGCGATAGCGCGTTGCCAGACGACCTCGACATAATCACAATTCCGGGGGGCTTTTCTTATGGCGACTATCTGCGATCCGGTGCGATGGCCTCTCGAGCGAATATCATTGGATCGGTCGTGCAGGCTGCTGAAAAAGGGGTAAAGATACTCGGCGTTTGCAACGGATTCCAGATTTTAACAGAAATTGGCCTGTTACCTGGTGCGCTGATGCGCAATGAGAATATCGAGTTTATCTGCAAGGATGTAGCACTGTCGGTCGGACAGAACCGTTCTGTGTTCACATCCGGCTATGCAAAAGATGAGACTATCACTATTCCCGTCGCCCATCATGATGGTAATTATTTCGCCGATGATGATTGTCTGAACGATCTGGAAGATAGGGATCAAATAGCTTTTCGCTACACTGACAATGTCAATGGATCGGTGCGAAATATTGCTGGTATCTTGAATGAGCGCGGCAATGTCCTTGGTATGATGCCACATCCCGAACGAGCCATTGACAGCAAACATGGTGGATCAGACGGCCTAAGGCTATTCGAAAGCCTTTTGGGTTAAACAGCGCCTATTTAACGGGCGGCCATTGTGTTTGCACACATAATATATCGACACAATCGTCCAAATCACGGAACGCTTCAGACGTCACTCCGGGATCTCGTTTGTTTAGACGGAGGGTTGCCATATTTCTGCCCAACAGCGCTCGCCGAAGCGTAAACTGCAGCAAGCTCACCCTGAATCGAAAAAATGATTGGCGCTGAAATAGACTTTCGATCTGCTCACTTAATTTGATGATGAGCAGCAAACGATCAATGACCAATTCATTGTAACGCGGATGGGGTCCGCGATGAAGCGGGCGCCCTGTTTGCAGTGCGACGCGTTCGTTGGAAGGCAGCAAAATGCCGTTCTTGTCAAAGTCATCAAAATCGAAACCACCTTCCATCTCTCGATGGAGCGGAACAGCAACATCATCAATGGAGCCCGCTTGCAAGGGTATCAGATGATGGCGTTGATAATGCGGATTATAGCCGTCCGCGTTCTTCCGGTTTATCTTTGAAAAACGGGTCATGGCCTTCTTGACCATGAAGGATGAATTACATCTTTCGGTCAAGTATCAATGGAATTGATGGAAAGCGGACTGCAATATTGCAATCTCCGCCTAACCCACAGGCAGACCCCCAAACAAAAAGGGCCGGCCCGAAGACCAGCCCTTTTCATTAACTCGAGTGGCGAAGTTATTAGTTTCCTGAACCAGGACCGTACATAACTTCAACACGCCGGTTCTGTGGCTCGCGAACGCCGTCTGCGGTTTCAACGCGAGGGCGCGATTCACCGAAGGCTTCGCTGGAGATCGCTCCGCCGCTGATGCCGCGTGATTCGAGATAAGCCCGAACCGAAGCATTACGACGCTGAGACAGACCAACGTTGTAGCTGGCGGAGCCAGATTTATCAGCGTGACCTGCCAACATAACCTGAGCCGAACCACAATCACCATAAGCCGTAACCGCGTTGTCCAGAACTGTAGCAGCTTCTGGTGTGATGTCTGACTGATCCCAGTCAAAGAACACAATATACGGTCCAGGTGCACACACAGCAGCCGGTGGAGGCGGCGGTGGTGGTGGAGGCGGTGGTGGCGGTGGCGGAGGTGGAGGCGGTGGTGGTGCATCCGGCTCGCCGCCAAAGTTATAGATCAAGCTACCCAAGATAGAATGGGTACGCAGACGGGTGCTGACATCGTTACCAACCTGATCAACAAGATCGATTTTGTCCGCGTTAAAGAAACGATATTTCAGACCAACGTCCCAGCTATCACTCAATGGCGCGCGGATACCCGCAATGGCCTGCCAAGCGAAACCGGTGTCGGAATCGTCAAGGTAAGGGCCAGCAAAAATGTTGGTAATCTCGGTACGAGCCACACCAACACCGCCGCCAACAAAGCCTTGAATGCCGTCATCGTCACCGAAGTCCAGCATGCCGTTGAGCATGAAGCTCAGAGCATTAACTTCGCCGTTAATGTCCGTGACGCCTGCGAAAGTTCCGGTTCCGTTCGCATTGGTAGGAATTCCTGGTGCACCGATCTGAAGTCGATCAGCCGCTGCCATTTTGTAAGCAACTTCTGTTTCCAGACGGAAACCGCCGAAATCATAACCGACGATACCACCAAAATCATAACCGGCGTCATGATCTACTTCTGATGCATTATCATTCGTGCCAATGTCGGACGTAATATCCTCAACCAGCATTGCGCCGCCTTCTACGCCAACATACCATTGGCCGTCGCGGGCCAGGGCAGGTGAAGCGAGGGCCGTGGAGGCAAGAGCCAATCCTAAGGCAAGCTTCCGCATTTATATTCCCCTTCTCATTTAGGTTCTGAATTCACGGCGCTTTGTAACCTGTCCCCTAGAGCAGTGCAAGCCGACAAATCGTGTAACTGTTGCGAAAATGTCGCCATTTTCGTGATTTAACTGAAAAAATGCCCTCTAAGGTGCTGCAATCAGGGTAAATTGTTAGCCATAATCGGATTTGTCTCAGGGTATTCGAGGTAAAATCGCTACTATTCTTAGAATTTCCAAAATCGAATCAATCGCGGATCGCGCTTCCTGATCAATTTTTTCACCGCCAGTTGGTGCATTCACGCCATCCACAAACTGCCAGGCATCATTTTTGTAAATCGCTAATTGCTGAGCCTCCAATACCATAATCTTCATTGTTTCCTGTGGTTTAATGAAATGCCATCCCCCGGATGACCATCCGGCAATCTGCTTGTCTTTGCCGCTCCATTCTGCAACGGCGGAAGGTCCGACCAGCCAACATTGTCCAGCCTCCGGTACCAATATCTGCGGATCATCGACAATGGCCTGAACGACCGGATGAACCAGAAAATCAAGTAAAAGCAGTGCCTCATTGTGAAATAGCTCCTTATGCGCCTGACCGGCAGCCAATAGGGGCAATGAAAAGCGGGGGGTTTCAAATATTGTCATTTGCGTTCCTTTGATTTGACATATTCGGACGGGGGTGATTGCGCCTAGATGGCAATGGCGAGAGACAGTGGTTCCGAGATGTTGTGACGGCCGATTTGCCGGATCTCGAGCGACAAGATACTCACCCCCGATTCCCGATATTCTTGAACGACATCGGCCGAGATGGTGATTGATGGTTGCCTTGGTTCGTGCACGAGGCTGGGGTTGACTGACACGCGGTAACGTTCCGTTTCTTCCGCCAATGGTGTTTCGATATGATCGGGCCATAGCAATCCGGCGCGCGACCGCCGGGTCCAGTCGATTTCCAAGTCTCCATTCACCGTGAAACGATGCCGTGGGTGTACCGGAGACCATGGCTTTAGGGCGCGTCCCGGCAGGTCGATCGATTGCAGCACTGGCGCCGCGTCTCCTCGCCCGATCACAGTCAACTCAAAGGGTTGAAATGGCGTAAAATGCCGATCATCAATCTTGGTCAAACCAGGGCCATCCAAAAGGACAAAATCCTCATCGGTAGCATGCCTATCCATTTCATGCTCTGTACCGCCCAAGCCTCTCAATAAATGGGACAGCAGATAGCGGCCATTGCCAATTGGTTCGGCAAAGCCAAACTGGATCAGCTCCTCACCGACAGCCGCCATATTATTGCCGTTCCACAATTGCTCGCTATTTGCATCATTGAGCATCATAGTTCGGTTGTGCAATTGCACGACCAAGCGATTCTTCCGATCGATTATATGGTGACCGCTCGATCCCAAGGCCCCCTCAGCCGTACCTATGATCGCTGGTGCAGCAACCTGTCCGATATAATCCGTCGCGCTGCCATTGGTGCTCGAAGCATATAGCTGCGCATTACGCCATCCCACATTTCCCGCCGCAGCGGCATAAAGTTTCGCGCGGTCGGATGGTTGAGTTGGCGCTTCGATAGCAAATGGCAGATCGACAAGCGCTAGACGTGTGGGCCCAGCCAGCGCATCCTGTTCCCTGATCGGACGGCCATTGTCTGTGGGCCTGTCTGCAACCGCCAAAATGCTGGTCGCTTTCGATAGACCTAGAGCCATGCTCGAACGGTTCAGTTCCACATTGCGTACCGACCAAATGTCATCGCTATCATCTATCCGGACAAAAGCCCCTGGTGATACCGGTTGTACTGTTCTTGCTATGTGCACCTGTGCAGTGGCACGCTCCTGATAAAGCGACCATAGTTTCGCGTGCGCAAGCCGCTTTGCCTGCCCGGCCGACATCGCCGCTGGAAAGTCGCGATTGCGCACGACCCGGCTTTGCCCGGGCCGGAATGCATTTTGGAGGCCGGATTGATAATCTCGCTCTGGATCATAATAGCGCAAGGCAAATTGCCGAGGCAATTTCGTTTCTGGCACTATCTGCGATTCGGCAGGATCTACAGCGTGATCATTATGCACCGACAATAGCGTGTCTTTCACCGCCAATATTGTGTGATCGGGATCCAGTTCGCGTGACTTTGACGCTATCATTCCCGATCTTTTGGTTTGAAAAGACAGGGAATAATTATCGCTGATCAAGTTCAAAACCTCACGGCGGTTCGGTCCAGCAGCGGAAAATCCGTCAAGCGCCTGATCTGCCGATGCCGATATCCTTTCCCCCGAAATATCATCGAGAATGATCCCAAGGCTTACCGTCCCGTCATCCGCAATGATTTCAAAAGTCAGCGACGGGATGCGGTTGCCATAGTCGGTTAGATCCATGTCCTCAAAAACCGCTAGCGCGAGTCCGCGATAGGCCGGTGTACCGGCCATAGTTTCAACACTGGCGATAAGACTATCGACGCGTTGGTCCTCATGGCCATTATAAAAGCGAAAACCTGTTTCGGTTTTGAAATCACCGGCTTTACCGCGCAAAATTTTCCCGTCCGCCCAGATCCGTCCAATCGCTTTGATGGACCGACTGGACAGTGCAACTGCTAGACTTGCGGAATAGCTGTATGTCGTGCTGCGCGGGCGACGCTTGCCGCCGCCACTTGTCTCTCTTGTTTCCTTCAGGTCGGTGGCCCACACGACGGAACCCGCCACCCGCATCTTACCGAAGATACGGGGGATCTGTGATCCATAGCTGGATGTCTGCACCGCCAGTTCCTGTAGGCGCGGCCCATCTACACTTTTGGGCTTGAAGAGAATGTTCTGGTCAAATTGCTGCCCCAGCAGCCCGCCCAGCGCACCACCAATAGGCCCGCCCAACGCTGTACCCACGGCGGTCAAAACCAAAGTTGCCATCTAGCGCTCCGTCAATCTGAAGATCTTTTCTATCGGCCATTGCGTTGCACCTGGCGTAAAAACCACCTGACCAAGCCCGGCATGGGCATGGACAAAACCATCTTCGGTCTTGACCATCAGATGCCATTGAATCGGACTGGGACGCACCAGTATGATGTCGCCCTCTTGCTCTGGGTTACCAGGCGACAAAGCGGTAAATCCAGCCAATGACATGGCCTCTTCGATCTGCTCCACCGACCCGCTACGGATAGAATAGCCAGTGGGTATATCACACTGGATACCAGCAGCAGCCAGACATTGTGCCGCAAGCCCGATACAGTCGAGACCGTGATCCGCACTGCGCCCATGCAAGCGAAAATCGCTGCCACAAAGTTGCAATGCCATTTCAGCAATCATGCCGGAATGGTCGGTTTCAGAATCATTTGATGCCATTGATCATGCTCCTGGATAGCGGGTGAGCAGGTCATTGCCGGGTAGATGCGGCTCACCACGAAAATTTATGCTGTTTTGGAATCGGTCCCGACAGGTTGAGAAATTCTTGTCGCAGCCAGCGGTTAAAAGCGCCCGATCTCCGATCGACACGGGTTGCGCCGGTTGTTCAGCCAGCTGGATCGTATCACCTTCGCCTCCGATAATCGCAAAGCTGAGGCCGCAATTTTGCCCGCTCAACCAGCGCAGCTCGCCGAAGATGTAATCGGCTGCCTGTCCGCCCAATTCAGAAAATTCGAGGGAGCTGTCAGCAATCTGTGTCACTTTCATCTCAGCCTGATGCTTTGCCAGGCTGACCTTGCAGGCCCGGTCACCTAGCCGCGCACGGCATGTGGGAGAGGTCAGCGGCGCGATCGCCTCGTCAAGAAAAGATGTTCCGCCCAGCATTTCCACACGAAAAGCGTCGCCGGAACGCGTGATCTCACCAAATTCGCCGCTTATCAAATGGAGCGGGTCCTCTGTCGGACTTTCCCAGTTGACGAAAGATATCGACAACATGGCTCCATTCCAGCGGCCGGACATCAAGTCGGCCTCGGAAATGGCTGCGCTTGTCATCACGCCTTCAATATCGACGCTGTCCATCTCCAGACTGTCGGATAGCGCGATGGTCGAAGGCACCATTCCCGGCGCGGCGCGGTAGCGCAAGCTATCGATGATAAGGTCACGGTCATGTGACACGAAACCCAATGTGACACCGTCCGCTCGCTCCAGTCGCCAGGCATAGCAGCTGGTGGTCAGCGGGAGGTCCAGCCAGGCGATGCTCATGGCGTTTCCCGCACTTCGATAAGGCGGACCTCGGGAATTTCTCCTGCCAAAAAGCTATGAACACTGACGTTTAACTGATCGTCGGCAAAGCGCACTGGAACATCGAACAGGAAACCAGCCTTGATCTCAGCATCCACTGGTGGCGGATTATCAAAAACGACCTGTCCGAGCGGGCCTAAGGACCAGTTGCTGACCAGTGTGCTGTTAACAGAAACGCGTATGGACGAGGGCACCGGCCGCGTGATCAGCCGCTGCTGCGTTTCTGTCTCGTCCCCTGCTTCGCCGTAATTTTTGACCAGTTGAAAGCGGCTCTGATTGCCATCGCCAATCCCAATAAATTGATCGGTTGGGGTTGGCGGATCGACCATATCACGGCTGCTATGGTCATAGGGATCGGTAAACCGGAACGTCTTCGCCGCGCCGCGCCGCCCGCGGAAAAAAGCGATCAATGTCCGCAATTCCTCTTCCGACCGCACACCCGGCCCGGCGTCAAATTCCAGCCGCGCGTCTGCCCAATCGCTATTGCGTTTTTCATGACCGGAAAGGGTTGTGACAATATCGGTTGAGAAGCGCGGCGAAACCGTCGCACCGCTACCGATTGCAATCGGGAATTGCACATCGTCAAAGGCGTTCATATCGTCCTCCTGTTCCTGAAAATAGGTAAAGCCGTCTCGGGCGACCTGTGGCAGCGCCCAGATGAAGATATCGGGCGTGCCGCGGGCTCGTGCGGCGGCAACGGCATCCACCATATTGGCCCAGATGAAACTGTCTTCGGCTTGCAGCACAAAGCCGGAAAAATATTGCTGCCGATCCATCGGATAACTGAGCCGCTCGGTCGCCAGATCGATACCACGCTGGGTGGCGGACTGATCGCCGGCAATCACCCAGTCATAATCCTCCAGCTGCAGGATATCGAAAGCGGGACTGGCCCAGCCCACTGGCAGATTGGCGCGCTTTGCTTCCGGTGCCGCCTCATCCAATATGGTCGGTAGATAGGCGAGCAGGAACGTTTCAACCGGCGCACCCAGTGCTTCATTCTTGACCGCAGCGACGAGATCAGCGGTCGACTGCGCCAGCATCGCGCCAGCCATATCCAGCATCGCCTTTTGCGCCGCCGTTTTCGGCCCGCGTATGTCCGATATGCTGACCAGCGCGTCACCAAAGGCCGCTTTAGCCGCTGCGTCATAGAGGCAGATACGGCCATCCTCCGGCATGATCCACCACCATGGTTCGCCAACCTGAAACTGGATTGCCGCACCAGCATCGCGGGCAATGGCCGTGAAGGCCCTGGCAACGGCCTGCAAATAACGCATCGCTGGCCGGCGTGCGGGCGACAGCAAGGTTGATGGTGGCACCCAGCCAGTGAGCGCCGGTTGTCCATTTTCTGCCCGCTGTTTCCAATTGTTCCAGCAATGGGCGTCGAACAGCTCGTAGGATAACGAGAATATGACCGTGAAATCCATCGCCTCCGCTCGCGTGACGAAATCGCGGTGCCATGCGGTGCAAGGCTGATTGATCGCCGCAAATTCCTCTCCGGGCCGCGGCACGGACAGGCTGACATAGAGCCCTGCGCCATTGGTCTCGAGCCGGAAATAGTGGCTCATCCCGACATAATGGTTGATCGCGCCGCGATAGCCGAGCGCGCGGATCGACCGCAGCAGGCGTTCTGGCGTCTGGTTGAAACTGTCGTCATAGCCTGTGGCCATGGACAGGCCGTTTTCCGGCACCAAGATATCGCCAATTTCCAGAATCGCGCCGCCGCCATCGGCATTGATCTTGCTCATCTCGACCCAACCGATCTGGGGCGTGTCATAGCGCGTGCCCGCGCCATCATAGTCCGGCGGTATGATTGAAATAAACATCCGGTCGATATCCTGCGGGTGGACCGGGTCCGCTTCTCCCGGCAGCAGAAAACCGCCGTCCAGACTGGAAAATTCCAGATTGATGGTCGCGTCGGTCGGCGTGCCGCTGGCATAGTTCCACAGCCGGACAAACCAGGATTTTGGATTGCCCGCCGCATCCCGACCCTCAATCGTCAGGGTCGGACCGTTGACTTGATCCAGCGGCATGATCCCCGAAGAGCGCCAGTGAAACTGCAGGCTGAGCCGCGCATAATCGCGGCTTGTCTCATAAGCGAGCAGCGGATGATCGAGCGTGTCTTCACTGTCCCAGATCAGCCCCGCCAGATCATCCGAATTATAGAAAACCGCATCCACACGCAGCGCATCCGGCGCGGTGGTCACTACGGATGCCATCATCGGGCGCGGAAAATTGACGGTCCAGAAGCGCGGATCGAACCGCTGAATAAAATTTGTCTGCTGTGAGGTGCGTTTGTTCGCCAGCCAGAAACCCATGGGTTCAGCCCTCCCGATAGGCCAGCGCACTGCGCACCGCGCGGGCCACTTGCCGGCTGGATCGCCGCATCTGGTCGGGGGCGCTGCTCTGGCCATTGTCCGAGATATTGATGGTCAAACGGACATTTGGTGCAGCGGCGCTCGCGCCATGGGGTTCAATCCGTCCCGCTGCGGTTGGCACAAACAATTCGGGTCCCTGTTCGCCAACCATATAGGCACGGCCGCCGGCAACAGGACCGCCAGTTGCTCGCCCCGGTGCGCCCAGAGCAGCGCCGAGTATCGAAGTTCCCAGACCAAGCAAACCCTTGCCGCCACCGCCTCCAAGCAAGCTGCCGATGCCGCTATTGACCGCCGCATTCGCAATATCCGCCATGACCGACAGCGCGACGCCTTTCAGATCCTGGAAATCCAGCGACCCGCGACGGATCGCTCGGCTCAGACTGGTTTCCAGAGCCGAACCGGCACGCTCCATGCCGCTGGCAAGCGGCCCATCCAGCTGAGACTTCATGTCCGCGACATCTCTGGCAAATCCGTTGGTATCGGCCTGGACAGCAATGACCAGACGTTCAATTTCTTCATCCATGATCGAGGGTTTCTTTCAGTTTTTGGAGTTGGATTTTGTCCAGCGGTTGTGTGCTTGCCGATGCTGGCGACGCTGGCGATAGCGCGACAAGGATCGCGGCAAGTTCAGCGGGCGTTGCGGTCCAGAACTGATCGGGCGTCCAGCCGATAGTGGCGGGTATCAGTCCAGCGAGGCGGGCGGCTGAGGTGCGGAAGCCGCAGTGCTCCTGCGCAGGCAGGAGCCCATCTCTTGCCATTGCACCTGACGGCACCGGAGAGGGGGTGCTCTTACTCGGAGACTGGCGCTCACCAATGCCGTTGCTGATCGCCGATGGATCAGGAGATGGATCCCTGCCTTCGCAGGGATACGGGATTGCCATTACCGTCCCTGCAATATCTGTTTGAGCAGGATTTTGAGGACAGGCGTCACCCCTGCCAGCCCCAGCGCCATCATCGCTTCGCCCAATTGATTGCGCGTCAGGTCAGCTGGTCGATCCCGGATCACATGCCAGAAAAGCCCCGCCACTTCCGACAGCATCAACCGTCCGTTTGCGGCCCGTTCGACCAGATCAAATAGCGAGCCCAGCTCTTCTTCGGCGGCCACCAATGCTGCGAAACTGGGGCGCAAAATGAGCCGCCGATCACCGACCAATAGCTCGGCCTCGCCGCGCAGGCTATTCGCGCGCTCAGACATGAGAAACCGCGCCGGAGCTTTCGAGGCTCAGCGTATAACTGCGTTCGCCATTATAATCGCCGCTATAGTCGAGCCGCGTGACCAGAAAATCACCGCGCATCCGATCGCCGCTTTCAAAGCTGAGTTCATAAGCATCGATCAGTCCGGCCAGCGCATGGTTCTTGATCCGCAGTTCGGCGTCGGAACCCGTGAACACCCCGGCCCCCGATACCGAAACAGAGCGTATCCCCGCGCCGGACAAAAGCTCTCGCCAGCCGCCGCTATCCTTGTTGGTGATCACCACGGGTTCGCCGTTCACCGACAGCTGCGTCGTCCGTAGCCCTGCAATGGTCGAATAGGTCGCCGGGTCCTGCCCGTCACCGATTTTAAGAAGAAAGGCGCTGCCTTTTTCTGCTGGCATAGTTGGTTCCTTTATTGGGTTGGGGTTGAGGGGGTGGTAATGTTTGTTGGACTTTGAGAGCTGGGTTGGGAGGAGTCTTTATTGAACCTCAGGCGCCGGGCGGGCACATCCGTGCCCTTGGCTATCCTCGCATAAGCTCGGGCGCGCAGTCGCGCTTGCCGACGCTATGCGTCGGACTGGCGGCAACCTGGAGGTGATCCGACCGAGCGAAGCGAGGCAAGGCCGACCGGCCGCCGCGCCTTATGGCGCGCAGCCAAGCGGGCGGATGCCCGCGCCCGGCGCCTGAGGTTAAATAAACAACACCCGCGCACGATATTCGATCAATCCGCTCCACGGGCTCGTTGCATTTCGCAAAATCCGGCTCCGGCGAAAATCAAAGGTTACGATCTGCCAGTCGGCCGGGTCTGCCAAACCACCTGCCAGCGCCTCTTCCACCAGGGCCATGATCCGGTGCAGGCGTCCAGCGCTTTGGCCATCGTCATGCACGGACAGCGCCAGGCTGAGTTCGCGGCCGACGCCGCCCTTGAAACCCCAGTCCAGCGAGGCGCCTGTTGCCAGGGCGATATAGGGAAATGGCGCGCGCGGGGGTGGCCCGTCATAGACATTGCTGATCACGTCGCTCAGCGGCTGATGCGCCTTCAACGCCATCACCAGGCTTCGCTGCACCGTCTCCAATGCGCTGCTCATCGGACACCGCGCATCAAAAAGGCGACATCGCGCAGGCTGCTATTGTGGAGCAAGTCTTGGCCCAGCATGTGCCCCGAAACCACCACTTGATCGCTGGTTTCTTCGACCGACAGTTTATCCGATAATTCTTCCGCCAGCGCTTCTTTCAGGGTCGCTTTGGTTTTTTGAAGTTTGGCCTCTGCCAAGACCTCGACCTTCTGTTTTAGAGTATCCATTATCGTATCTCCTCGGCTTGCAGAAAGGTTCTGGGGATCAGGCGATGATCGGCGGATACCGACTGGACGATCATGTTACGCTGGTTCCAGATCAGATGATCCCCCGGACGCACTGCATTGGTTTGTCGCATGGTGAAGCGCCATCGCGGCAGGGCCGAACGACTATTGGCTAAGGCTTCATCGCCGACACCCATGGGCTGCGCTGCGGCCCAGAATGCACCAATATGCTCGCGCTGATCGACCGCTGATCCCAAGGCATCGCGCGCGGCCGACTGCCGCTCAATGCGGATACGCTCTCGTAGGTCACCGGCAAATTCGGGCCCGTTCATGCCAACCTCATTCGGCGATGCGGTCGCCACAGGGCGGTAACCGCGCTGGGCGGGCGACCAGCATCGACGCCATCGCGATGGGTATAGAGATAACCCGCCAATCGCACGACGCCCTGCCGCAAGGTCATCGGAATCGTCGTCCAATCCACCGCCAGCCCGGCTTCATAGGTCACGGCAATTCGGGTTGCATCAGTCGCCGGATGCAGTTTCACCCAGCCGGTGCCATCGGCATCGATATCGATCGCATAGTCACTGGCAGGCAGCGGTATTCTGACGCCATTTGATGCCACGGCTTCGACCAGCGTAATCGCCTGCACTGGCCGCCTTTTCAGTTTCTGCCATTCCTTGCGAGCGGGGATCCGCTCACACACTGTCCGTGCAATCAACAACTGGCCGATGAAATTTTCGCATAAATGGGCGGCGTTTTGAGTGAACTGCGTAATCGCACCATCATCTTCGCCATGGTCGATGCGCAGGAAATGTTTCACATCTTGGATCAACTCTGCCGGCAAAGCGGGCAGGTCTTCAGAGGGGAAGCTCACTTGTGGGGCATCCTTTCAATGGGGGGTGGGGGAGAGGTTTTGTTTATTCCCTCAGGCGCCGGGCGGCGACATCCGTCGCCTTGGCTTTCCTCGCATAAGCGAGCCAACATTATTTGGCGCGCGGTCGCGCTTGCCTCGCTGTGCTCGGACAATGCTCTCAAGATTGGCACCAGACCGACGCGAAGCGGAGGCAAGGCCGACTGGCCGCCGCGCCTTATGGCGCGTAGCCAAGGCGACGGATGTCGCCGCCCGGCGCTTGAGGTCCAAAAAAACCCGCCCGGCGCCTGAGGTTCAAAAAATAAAAACCTAGTTCACAGAGAAGCGCATCAGCTTGATCGCTTCGCTGTTCATCACCTGACCGCCAACGCGCTTGGTGGCGTAGAAATGCACAAACGGCTTGTTGGTGAACGGATCGCGCAAGATGCTGGTCGCACTGCGTTCGGCGATCAGGTAACCGGCGCGGAAATTGCCGAAGGCGATCGCCAGGCTGTCGGCCGCGATATCCGGCATGTCCTCCGCTTCAATCACGGGATAGCCGAGCAGCATATCCGGCTGACCCGATGCCAGCGATGCCTGCCACAGGAACGCGCCATCCGCGGTCTTGAACTTGCGGATCTGCGCCAATGTGGCGCTGTTCATCACAAAGCTTGCGCCCTGCCGGTAAGCGGGTTTCAGCGCGTGGACCAGATCAACGAGCGCATCTTCACCATCCGCTCCGGCAAAACCGCCAACCGCGCCCGATGGCACATATTGCAGCGACCCGAAGCTGCGCACATCATCCGCTTCATCGGTGACCGGCGCGTTCAGAAAACCGCGCGGCTGGTTGACCCCGGAACCGCCGACAAAGGCGGCTCCCTCGGCCTGCGCAAATTCCCGCGCAATTTCATCGGCGAGCCAAGCCTCGACATCAAAGGCCGCGTCATCAAGCATCGCCTGAGACGCCGCCGGATTGGCATAAAGCTCTCCGGTCGGCGGGGCGATTTCGTTGAAATTGGGGGTGTCGGTTTCCGGCCGTCCGGCGGTTTCGCTAACCCAGCCCGACGGCGTGCCGCCATTGGTGACCAGCTTGCGATAGCCGGCGCTGCCGGTCTGCACCACGGTCGCAAGCGAACGGATGGGCGAGATGTCCTTCAGCGTCCGGCCGATCAGCGCATCAATTTCTTGTGGCACCGCAAAGCCGCCTTCGGGACCGGATGCGCCGGAAAAGCTTTTCAGCTCAACACCGCTATGATCGCCGCGACGAAGATATTTGGATGTGAAATTGCGCGCAGCAAGGGAAGACGCCATGCCTTTTGTGCCTTCATCATCTCCGGCCAAAACGGGCCGCGCCGATGCTTTCGAGATGTCGGCCATCTGGGTCTTGAGTCCATCAACATCACTGCGCAGTTCCGCGATATCTTCGGCCATCAGCACCGTGTCAAAACTATCCTCCAGCGTATCGGCTTTGGTTTCGAGGGGGGTATTGGAAATATCCATGCTATTCCTTTCTAGTGAGTGAAAATTCTCTGGGGTAAAAAGTGGCCTGAAATCAGGCGGCTAGTGTGTGTTTGTTCTGCATATTGGGGTCGACAAGCATCGGCTGCGGCTATAGCCATGGGCCCATGCATTATCTGAACCGCTTGGCAGCGCTGGCTGCTCTCTTCCTGATCGCAATTTTTCCAGCGGCTCCCTTGGCCGCACAAACCGACAAGCCGGCCCCGCAACAAGCGGCGACACCGTCGCCCAATGCGACTGTGGTCATTCCGCGACCGCGCCGTCCGCCGAACAAGATGCTCAGCTATGACATTCCACTCGAGAAGCGCAGCGACCTTTCAGACTGCGCCAGCCGCGACAAGCGGTCGATCGAATTTGTTGCCAAAAACTGCTGGCCGGTCCTGCAAGCCTATAAGACGCTGATCCGGCTGCGCGGTGCCAGCAGGTCGGCCATTGCCAAGCACGAACGTCAGGCGCCCGATGCCATAGCCACCAAAAACCGCGCGCTGGCTTTGGCCAAACAGCTTCATTCACAACATGCGGACGGCCGCTGGCCGATGCAAAGCCAAGTCGCGCAAATGGGCTATCCGTTGTTGATCAATATGCTGAAAGCATTTGACGATGATGAGGCCGCCATCGCTGCCCATAGCGACTATATTGCGCTGCAGGGACGCACCCTGATGAACAATCCGACATTCCTGCGCGGCTATCTCTATAAAGACAAAAGCGAATATCTCCTCCAATTGGGACGCCGTGATGAAGCGCTGGCCAATTTCACCGCTGCAACCGCGCTTGCCGACCGCGAGCCGATCGACATGATATCCAATGTCGAACATGCCGAACTGATTGCCTATGACGCGATTATCGCGAAAGACGAGGATCGCGCGCTCACCGCCATCAATATGTTCCTAGACAAAACAGAGCGCCACAGTCGCCATCAAGATTTGGTCTATTATCCGATCCGGATTCTCAAAATCTACATATTGGCAGGCCGGAAAGATTATGATGGCGTACTGGCCGAGTTAAAGACTTTCAACAGCCTGTCGCGCCGCAATTTGTGCCAGCAAGACGAACAAAATGAATTTTACTTTCCGCAGGTTGTCTCTCCGACCCAAAGCGATCCGCGTATCGCCGCTGAGCTGAAAGAGTTCGGCTGCAGTGCGGCGATTATTGCCGGACTGGATGCCAATATGGCCAATGGTGTGCCGGCTTCGGAAGGGGTCAAACCGCTGCCGCCGCGTTAGTAGGTATTTTTTGTTTGACCTCAGACGCCGGGCGGCGACATCCGTCGCCTTGGCTACGCGCCAATAAGGCGCGGCGGCCGGTCGGCCTTGCCTCGCTGCGCTCGGACGATGCTCTTGGACGTTGCCGAGAAGGTCGCGCTGTTCCGAGCGCAGCGAGGCAAGCGCGACCGCGCGCCCGAGCTTATGCGAGGATAGCCAAGCGGGCGGAGGCCCGCGCCCGGCGCTTGAGGTCCAATAAACAATGCACCCGAGCCAGTGGTTGCATCGGAGAGGTTACGAGCGATATTTCCGCGACGTCGAGATTGCATAGCTCTCTGGGCCGCTGTCCGATCGCCTGCTTCACGCGATAGCCAAAGCTCAGCCCCTTTACCGCACCATCGGTAAGCATCGCTGCTGCTTCGCGTCCCGCTCTTGTCGTGGTCAACAAATTGCCGATCACCCTGAGGCCGCGCTCGTCTTCGTGGGCATAAGTAATTGTACCGATACGTTTTTCCGGGCTGTGTTGCCAAAGCAGCGGCAGCGACTGTCCTTTGGCCAGTGTCCCGAAGGCACCGGGCCGGATAATGTCACCGCCCTTGTCGATGCGGTTGAAGATCGCGGCATAGCCAGCAAAGCGGATCACGCTCATGTAACCAAGTTCCCGAAACCGAAGCGCATAGCGATGCCGATCAACAGCAGCGCCAGCGCGCCGCGAATGACCCAGGTTATCGCCGCTTTCCACGCGCTCGCCTTGGCATCACGCCAGGCACGCAAGAGTTCGCGCAACTCGTCGAGATCATCCTGTGCCTTGTGATCGGCGAGACCCAGCCGGTCGAGCACGCGTGCCGCGCCGCTATCGGTCGCTTCCTCCACTATCGCGCGAAGCGTGACCAAATCCGCCCCATCGCCTTCCGCCTGCGCCACGAGGCGGGCGAGCATTTCTTCGTTTTGCATAATTTGGGTTTCCTTTTTCTGACCTCAGGCGCCGGGCGCGGGCCTCCGCCCGCTTGGCTTTCCTCGCAAAAGCGAGCCTATATTATTTGGCGCGCGGTCGCGCTTGCCTCCGCTTCGCTTCGGATCAGCGCGACCTTCTACGAAACGTCAAAGAGCATCGTCCGAGCACAGCGAGGCAAGGCCGACCGGCCGCCGCGCCGTATGGCGCGATAGCCAAGGGCACGGATGTGCCCGCCCGGCGCTTGAGGTTCAATAAAGACTCCTCCCCGCGCCCGGCGCCTGAGGTTAAATAAAGACGCGGTTAAATAAACAACTCCTCTCCCCTTGAGGGAGAGGAAAGTGAAGCTTGCGGCTCTGGGCTTGTCCAGGGGCGCTAGCGAAACTTGGAGAGGGGTGGGCGGCACAGATAAAGGTCTGCGATTGTCGCTGCCCCCTCTCTAAGACTTGCTAGGCAGCAAGCTGCCAAGCCAAGTCTTTTCTCTCCCTCAAGGGGAGAGAACTATAATCCCAAAATTTCCCGCTTCTCCTCAGGCGACAGAAAATCCGCCCCGCTCACTTGGTTCCACAGCCGTTCCCGATCTTCGGACAGCGCGGGTATCTGATCGCGATCGATGGTAAGTTTTGCATCGGGCCACCACAGGCGCAGACCGCCAGCCAGTCCGTCCAAAATCTTGCCCGCCAGCGGCAATATGGTAAGCCGCCACAGCGCGCGATTGGCTTCTTTATAGTTCGCATAGCTATTATCCCCCGGCAGCCCGAGCAGCATTGGCGGGACGCCGAAAGCCAGCGCGATCTCCCGGGCAGCGGCGGCTTTCAACGCAACGAAATCCATGTCCGCCGGCGTCATGCTCATCGATTGCCACTTCAGGCCGCCTTCGAGCAGCATCGGCCGTCCGGCATTGCCGGAACCGGCAAAGCTTGCCTCCATCTCGGCCTTCAACCGATCAAACTGGTCCGCCGACAAGACCGACCCATCCGGCCCGGGATCAAATACCAAAGCGCCAGACGGACGCGCGGCATTGTCGAGCAGCGCCTTGTTCCACTGCGCCGCCGAATTATGCACCGCCACCGCCTTGGCCGCCGCGCCGAGACAGCCGAGGCCATAGTGGTCATCGGTCGGGTGAAAGGCTTTGATATGGATGATCGCGGGGCGCTCCCTTTCATCCTGTGCCGCTATCCGGGTCTGATGTTCGCCCGCACGATAGACATAAGCAACCGGCCAGCCTTTGGTATCGGATTCAATCGTGATCCGGTCGGGCCGCAGCGCGAAAAGCTCGGCAGGCTGATCCTCGGCACCGCATATGAGCTGCACATAGGCATTGCCGTGCAAGAGCAGATGCGCAGCGATGGTTTCGAGCAGGGACTGGCCGGCGCTGGCGGCGTTGATGAGCGATGTGAGCGCGTCATCCATCGGTGCAAGCGGCGCCCCGCCGACGCCTTCCGCGACAATCCGCACAGCGCGCTGCGCAACCGCGTTGCTGACATAAGCCTCGCGGACCTGGCCCTCATAAGAAAAAGGCGCCTCGCCGGTAAAGGAAGCACCGCCATAGGTGCCGATATAGCTGCGCCCCAAAGGCGGCCGTGTTTGCTGCCCACCGCCCTTGAAGGCGAGGGTTAGGTTTTGCCAAAATGTCATCTTATTTCCTTGTTATATTTCCGCGCTGCCGTGCTCCGCACTTGATGCGGAGCCTGGGATGGCTGTCACGCCCGTCTACCCTGGGCTCCGCATCAAGTGCGGAGCACAAAACTCTAACTTCACCCTAAACCCGCACGCGCGGTTCGCGCCTCTTGCCGAGCATTAATTCCGTCAGCGCATATACCAGCGCATCGGCGCGATCCGGTGATCGCCCCGGGCCTTCATAACCGCCACCGATTAGCAGCCCGCACAGCTCGTCCTCAAGGCGCGGAAAAGCGCCCGCATGCAGCACCCGTCCCGCTTCATACAGCGCCGCGACCGGTTCTGCCCGGGCGACCTTGCCGCGCGAGGCATGTACCAACCGAACGGGCAAAGAAATGTCCGCCGCTTGCAGGACCGACTTCACCATCGCGCCGCCCTGATTGGCCTCGGCAATCACCCGGTCGGCGCTCCATTTGCGCGCCGCTTTTGCAACCGCTCGTGCCCATGTTTCCGGGCTGGCTTTGGCAACGCTATCATCGGCCAGGATCACGGCTTTTTTATCCCTGCGCAAGCCAGCGACGATGATTCCGCAGGCGTCTCCGTTCTGGGAAGCGGGTGGATCAACACCGATGACAATGCGTTCGGTCTGGCTGGCTTCGTTAGGATCAACCCTCGAATCCTCCAGCATCGCCCGTGTCCACAAAGCGCCTTCCAGCTCCTCAATCAGCTCCCCGTCCAGTTCCTGTCGTCCCAGCCGGGTTCCACCATAGTCCGCTTCCATGACCTTGATGAACGCGCCGGGCAGGTTCGCGACATTATCCTTGGTGCTGCCGCGCGTGATGACCGTGCCGCGATCGCCGACCAGTGATCGCACCAGCGGCACTGGCCTGGGCGTTGTCGTGGCGGTAATTTTCGGCGCTTGGCCAAGCCGCAATCCCATTTTCAGATTGTCCCACGCCGCCAGCGCTTGCCCGCTATTGTTCGGCCATTTGGCGATTTCGTCGCACCAGCTATGGCTATGTTGCGGCCCGCGCAGCCCTTCCGGTTCTGCGGCTGAATAGAGATAGGCTTCCGCTCCGCCCGGCCAGCGCAGGCGTTTCAGCGACGGCTCCCATTGCGGCCGGGTCTTCGCAGGCGCAATTGACAGCAGGCCGCTTTCTCCTTCGACCATCACCATCCGCGCTTCAGCAAAATTGGCCCCGATCAGTGCGAAGCGCGCGCTGCCATCGGCCTCAGCAATTTCACGGACCCATTCGGCGCCGGCCCTGGTTTTGCCAAAGCCTCTGCCGGCCATGATCATCCACACCGTCCAGTCACCGGCAGGCGCCAATTGCTCCTTGCGCGCCCATTTGTGCCAGCTCGCTTCATATTCAAGGCGATGGTGCGCTCCCAATGCGTCCAGAAAGAACGCGCGAGATTTGTCATCCAGCCGGTTAATCTGTTGCGCGGTGATTACATCACGATCATCATGCTCCATGCACGGCACCATTCCTTTCGCCGTGATTGGGCTTTTTTCCGGCCAGCTTCTTACGCCGTTTTTCCGCCTGAAAAGCGCGCAACCGCACGTTGATCTTCTTCAGTTTTTCATCCAGCGTGTCGTGCACGGTTTCCGGTTCTGCGGCCGCCTCTGCCTGTGCCGCACGGACCATTGCCACAGTTTCCTTGTGCAAGCGCAGCAGTTGCAGCGCCATTCTGTGGTCATAGTCGCGCACTGTCTCGACATGCTTGCCATGATAGAAAATCTTGCGCTCCACGCCTTGCCGGGCGCGCTCCAGCATTTCCATTTCCAGCAGCGCATATCCCTCTGCCAGCGCCTTCAACCAGGCAGCGGCAAAATCGGGATCATTTTGTTGCCACAGATATAAAGTGGAATTGGGAATGCCAGCCACCTTCGCCGATTGCTTGATACTTGACGTGATTGCCAGCTGCTCCAGAAAGACAGCCTGTTTGGCCGCCTTATGCTCTGCACGCGGATTGTGCGGCCTCTCGGTCTGTTTCGGGGATTGTTGTTTCCTGTTTCGCTCTGCTTCAGACATATCTATCCTCCCGCCCGGATCGCGGACGTTAAAATGGGGCTGCGCGCTGAAATATCCGGCAACCCGAAAGCGGGCCTTGCCGACAGTCCAGAGCCGCATGGCCCGAATCACGATTTCTTGATGTTCTTGTTATGTACCGAAACAGCGTGAAAATGTCAAGCCATTTTTACCTATATGGTTATTTTTCATGAGAGCCGATTGGCATTTTGTCTTCAGTCGCTAACCCAGATCCAGATATTCACTCACGATGGCGCGCACATCTATCTTGGCTTTCAGGCGCGCTGCGAGCAGTGCTGTTCCGCTGATTTTTCTTTGAATGAAGAGCAGGTCAGTGGGCGGAATGTGCCATGCGGTTTTATCGGCTGCAACGTCCATACCTTCATCGCTCAAGGCCTCGACGAAGCTGCGATCGCTAAAGTCAAACAGGCCGGGCTGGTTCAGTTCACCAAGGATGATATCGATCATGCGGTCAATGCGGGGACGGTGCTTGGCAACGGCGGTTTCGCTCACAAATCCAGCGGCAAGGGCCGCTTTGCGGACAGCGTCGCGATCACCGTTAAACGCGGCCTCAATCAACCTTTTATAGGCTTTGGCAATATCAGGTCGGACGGGCCGCGTCGCACCAAAGTCCAGCAATATCAGCTTCCCCGTGTCCGGCTGATAGCGGTAATTGGCAAAATTGGGATCCGATTGGATGACGCCGAATTCGAATATCTCGCGCAGCACAAGCTGAAACAGCAGGTGCATCGTGGCGTCCCGGGTTTCTTGCGGCGCGTCGACCAATGTCTCAATCGCCTTGCCGTCGACAAAGCTCATGGCCAGGACACGATCAGTGGTGAACTCTTCATCGAGCACGGGGATGATATAGTCCGATGAACCGGCAAGCAGCGTGCCGAAGCGCGTGAGATATTCACCCTCGCGGCGGTAATCGGCTTCCTCATGCAATTGCTTCTTCGCCTCGGCCAGCAGCGGACCGATATCCAGCTCGCGCGGCAAGAGATTGGATATTTTCAGCAAGGCAGCGACATTGTCGACGTCGGCATCAATGCTTTCCTGAACACCGGGATATTGGACTTTGATCGCAAGATCGCGCCCATCAGCGGGCATGGCGCGATGCACCTGCCCGATAGAAGCGGCTGCAATCGGGGTTGCACCGAAATGGGAAAAGCGTTTTCGCCAGTTCTGTCCCCATTGTTCCGCCAGAACCTTTTGTAGCTGCTGCGGCGGCATGCGATGAGCGTTCTGACGCAGTTTTGCCATGATTTCAGCGAGTTCGGGCGGCAGCATATCCCCGGCATCCATGGAGATCATCTGCCCCAGTTTCATCGCCGCGCCGCGCAGATGCGACAGTCGATCGGCAACCCTTGAAACATTGCCGGGCGTGAGCATCATGTCCCGTACCGCAGGCCTTTCCCCATTGGCGAGCCGGCGCGCGCCTTCGGCCATCATGCCGCCAGCAACACCTCCGGCCAGCCGTCCAAATTGACTGAACCGGGACAAGCGACCACGCGGCACCGAGCGGCTTTTGGGGTCGCCCTTATCTCTTGCCATTGCTCACCACCCTCTGCTGCCTGGAATACCTTTGAAAGGACCTGCCAGCTTGCTGGTGATCCAGCCACCATAAAATGCACCCGGCTGCGGCGTTACCGTTTCTCCGTCAACCGAGCAGCGATCAAATGGCGCAGCATAAAATGCAACATGGTCGCGCAACATGGCGAAAGTTTCGCTGGGATTGGGGTAGCTCCAACCAACCTGCGGCAACCGGATGTCACCAATCACCACATCCCAATAGGTGGCTGATCCTTTCCATTCGCAAAAGGAACTGCCCTCCGCTCGGTGCAGCACGCCCGGCATTATGTCTTGCGGAGCGATGTAATAGCTCGGCGGGTGGCTGGTTTCGAGCGTGCGAATGCTTGACTGTGTGTTGGCGATCACCACGCCGTGATGTTCGATCATGATCCGGGATGCGCACGGTTCTGCGATAGCCGGGCGCGGATAATCCCAGACGCTTTCTTGCCCTTCGCGAACTGGATCAGGCTTTGGTCTGATCATGATTTTTCCTTCCACCAACCAGTTTTTGCAAGTGCGGCCGGACATGCAGAAACAGGTTATATAGTCGCTCCAGCAGATTTAAAATCCAGGACTGTTTGGCCGCTAGCCCAAGCGGGTGTAGCAGCGGTATTGCGCGCCACATGGCTGCAAAAGCCGCCGCACCGGAATGGAGTGTACCTTTTTCCGATGCATGGAAGCGTGTCATCATCAATTTGCGGTCCACCGGGCAGGGTGTTTCAAAACGCATAAGGTCGATAAATTCAATGGCGTTATTTCTGTCCAGGCGTTTCATCAACGCAATTTCTCTCACACATAAGGGGCAGCTGCCGTCATACCAGACTGTAACTTCGGCCATTTTCACATACTCGTTCTTTGGGACATATTGCCCGGTCGCTGATAGTTGTTAAAGGCCCGGTTCCGGGATTAACAAACCATCAAAAAGCGGCATAGGCCGTCTTGCTTGGGCAGCGCCATACGGCTGAAAGACATAATTATGAAAATCGCCATTATCGGTTCCGGACTATCCGGCCTTGCCTGTGCCGACCATTTACGGGCCGCGGGGCATGAGATTGCACTGTTCGACAAAGCCCGCGGCCCGGGCGGCAGAATGTCTACCCGGCGTATGGCAAGCGCTATCGGAGACATAAGTTTTGATCATGGCGCACAATATTTCACTGCCCGCGATCCGGCCTTTGTTTCGATTGTACGCGAGTGGGAAAAAAGTGGCGTTGCCGGGCGCTGGCCAGTCGCGGGTGATGAAGCGTGGGTAGGTGTGCCAGCCATGAACGCGCCGATAAAGGCGCTTGCGGCAGGGCATAATGTCACTTGGTCAACGCGGATCATCAAGATGGTCAAGGCGGATGCTGGTTGGCAATTGCAGACGGACGATGGTTTGATTGATACAGTTTTTGATCAGGTGATATGTGCCATTCCCGCGGAACAGGCGGCTGATCTTTTGTTACCGTGGGAACCCAATTTTGCGAGTATTGCCTCTGCCACCCTTTCCGACCCCTGTTGGACATTGATGCTGGCTTTTGATCAGCCTTCAGGAATAGCCGATCCGATATTTCGCGATGACGTGACCATTGGTTGGGCGGCGCGCAACTCTGATAAGCCCGGTCGAGACGGACCGGAAACATGGGTTGTTCAGGCGTCACCGGAGTGGTCCAGAGTACATTTGGAAGACAGCCCAGAAGATGTGACTGCGGCCTTGTCCGATCATTTTGCGGAACTGGCCGGCGTTTCCCTCCCGCCCCCGTTGGTCGTTTCGGCGCATCGCTGGCGCTATGCGCGATCGGGCCGTACAGATTCCAGCGCGCTGTATAGCGATGAGCACAAGCTTGGGGTTTGTGGCGACTGGATGATTGGGCCTCGTATCGAATGTGCGTGGCTGTCGGGCAGGGCGCTCGCCCAGATGATATTGGCTTGATCGCTGCCATAGCGGTAGAAACCTATGCGCGGCTATTCAACCAGCCCGGCCATGCCCGATTTATAGTCGGGATATATGGGCTTCCAGTGCAGCAGCCTTTTTGCTTTGCCATTCGCTACCCGGCGGTTTTCCTCATAAAATCCCAAGGCGGAAGCGGACAGATCAGCGTCTTCGAGGGACAATAATGGAGGCGGAACAACACCGATGAGCCGCGCTGCATGGGCGATAACGTCATGCTGCGGTGCCGGGAGGTCGTCGGCTATATTGTAGGCACCCGCCGGACCGTCGAAAGAGGCGATGATCGCCGCAACAATATCATCGACATGGATGCGGCTGAAAACCTGGCCAGGCACATCAATCCGCTTGGCTCTGCCCTGCTGCACGCGGGTTATCGGGTTGCGGCCCGGACCATAGATGCCGGGAAGGCGCAGCACTCGAACATCATCGCGCAGCGCCTGCCAGCCCAAATCAGCGCGGCTGCGGGCTTTGCGCCGTCCGGAACCAATGGGTGCGCTTTCGTCAACCCATGCGCCTTTAACGTCTCCATAAACTCCGGTTGAAGAGAGATAGCCTGTCCATTGCAGTGATGCGGTTTTGATATTGTCACCGTAACGATCGAGCACCGGTTCTGCGCCATTGCGGTCCGGTGGGACCGACGAGATGATATGAGTTGCCTCATCAATGGCCGCTCGAACTTCGGCTTCACTGTCAAACGCAATGGCGCCGTCAGAAGCCTCTCGCCGCGTGCCGGTAACTTGCCAGCCGTCGCTGCGCAATCTCTCGGCAAGGCGCTTTGTTGTGTAGCCGAGTCCAAAAATCAGCAAGTGCGGCATGAGGTCGTGATTTCCTATCGATGGGCAGTGGGCGCGGTCGTTCAACCATAAACGCAATTGCGCGGGGTGCAAATGGCTCTTATGGCATGAGGCTATGCCAGATATCCAAAAGACCGATGCAGCCATGCCTGCGACCCAGCCCACCATTATTCGCCGTGAAGATTATCGCCCTCCGGCCTGGTTCATTCCGTCAATCGCACTCGATTTTCAGCTCGGCCTGGATCACACGGTTGTCCACTCGCTGCTTGACGTGCGGCGTTCCAAATCGGCTAAATATGAAGAGCCTTTGCTTCTCGATGGTGACGGCTTGATCCCGACAGCGGTCAAGGTGGATGGAGAAGCATGGACCGATTGGCAGTTGATTGACGGAAATCTGCAATTGTCGCTACCGGGCACAGCTCATGAAGTGGAAATTACCGTCGAGATTGATCCATCGACTAATACACAGCTTATGGGCCTTTATGCTTCGCAGGATATGCTGTGTACGCAGTGCGAGGCAGAGGGCTTTCGCCGTATCACGTTTTTTCCGGATCGGCCCGATATATTGAGCCGTTATTCGGTGCGGATGGAAGGCGATAAGAAGACCTTTCCGGTCCTGCTGTGTAATGGCGACAAGGTGGCGGAAGGCGAAGTCGACAATGGTCGTCATTGGGCGCAGTGGAACGATCCCTGGCCCAAGCCCAGCTATTTGTTCGCATTGGTTGCCGGTGATCTGGTTGCAAACACGGACAGCTTCACCACCCGTTCTGGCAAACCGGTGGAGCTCAATATCTGGGTTCGCGACGGCGATTTGCCGCGCACCGGCCACGCGATGCAGGCGCTTAAAGATTCAATGCGCTGGGATGAAGAAGTCTATGGCCGCGAATATGATCTCGGGCTGTTTAACATCGTTGCCGTTAGTGATTTCAATATGGGGGCGATGGAAAACAAAGGCCTCAATATCTTCAATTCGCGCTACATATTGGCCGATCCTGAAGTGGCAACTGATGCCGATTTTGACGGCATTGAAGGGGTTGTCGCCCACGAATATTTTCACAATTGGTCAGGAAACCGTGTCACCTGCCGCGATTGGTTTCAACTGAGCCTGAAAGAGGGGTTCACTGTCTACCGCGACCAGAGTTTTTCGGCAGATATGGGCTCAGCTGCACTTAAGCGGATTGAAGATGTCCGTATCTTGCGGGCTGCCCAATTCCCTGAAGATGCCGGGCCATTGGCACACCCGATCCGCCCCGAAAGTTATCAGGAGATATCCAACTTCTACACGGCGACGGTTTATAACAAGGGCGCAGAGGTCATTCGAATGATGGCGACGTTGCTCGGTGCCGAGCGGTTTCGCAAGGGTACAGACCTTTATTTCGACCGCCATGATGGGGAAGCAGCGACATGTGAGGATTTTGTTGTTGCGATGGAAGACGGTGGTGAGATCGACCTTGGAAAATTTCGCGGCTGGTATCGCACGCCAGGCACGCCGCGCGTATCCGCGAAGCTGAGCCACAACCCGCAAACTGGCACGGCCAAGCTGGACCTGAAACAAAGTCTGTCCGCTAACGGTGCACCGCAGCAACCATCGGAAATGGTTATACCGATCAAAATCGCCTTGCTGGATCCAGTAACCGGTGCACATGAAGGTGAGCAACTCGTGACGCTCGACCAAGCGGCGCAGAGTTTTACTTTTGAAGGTCAGAAAGATCATCCAATCCTATCGATTAATCGCGGTTTCTCGGCCCCGATCATATTAGAGAGCAGTCGCACCGCTGAAGAACTTGCGTTTCTGTCATCCCATGATGATGATCCCTTTGCCCGTTTCGAGGCGATGCAGCAGTTGATGGCCAGTTATTTGGTCGCACAGGTGACTGGCACGCCGGCGGATCGCGATATCATTCTGCAGGCCATTGGTGCCGTCTTGGCAGATGACAAAATTGACCGCGCATTTCTAGCGGAATTGATCCAGCTGCCGAGCGAAGCATTTCTGGGCGATCAGATGATTGAGGTTGACCCGCAAACCATTCATGATGCGCGCGAAAAGTTGCGCGGCAAGATCGGTGTGCAGTTTGAACGCAAGTTCCGCCGCCTCTACAACCAATGCGAACCGGGTGCCTTTTCCCTCGATGCAGCAGCGCGGGCCGACCGGAAGCTGCGTAATGTAACACTTGGATATATTGCGGCATCGCAGGTGGAGGATGCAGCTGCACTAGCTTTTGACCAATATCGTGATGCCAATAATATGACCGCCATGCAGGGCGCGCTTGGCGTTTTGTCACATATGGATGCTGAAGAGCGGACCTGGGCGTTGGAAGATTTCTTCAAGCGATTCAAGGACAATGCCTTGGTTCTTGACAAGTGGTTCACGCTGCAGGCGATGTCACAGCGCAGCGATACGGTGAAACGAGTGGAGCGGCTAGCCAATCATCCCGAATTTACGCTTTCCAACCCTAATCGAGTGCGGGCGCTCTATGCTGGCTTTACCAATAATCAGGTTCGCTTTCACGACCCGTCTGGCAAAGGCTATCAGATGATTGCGGATATGGTGATTGAACTGGACGGTCAGAATCCGCAAACCGCAGCGCGCTTCATTCCGTCACTGGGTCGTTGGCGCCGTTTCGAGCGCGGCCGGTCGGACCTGATGCGGCTGGCTTTGGAGAAAATTGCCGGAGCGCCTAACCTGTCGAAAGATGTGTCGGAACAAGTGAGCAAGAGCCTTGCCTGAGCCAAGTCCATCGGCGGTGGATATCGCAACATCACCGCTCTTGGCAGGCTTGCCTCATGGCTTTCTTGGCCGCGCTGGCGGGTTATCAACAGGTATCTACGCAGGCCTTAATGTAGGTTTAGGCAGTGATGATGACCGTACCGCCATTCTCGAAAATCGCCAGCTTGCCAAAGCAGCGGTTTTGCCAGAAAGCAAACTTGTCACCCTGCATCAGGTGCACAGCGCGGATGTGGTTCCGGTGACCAAACCCTTCGCAATTGATGCCCGTCCTCATGTTGATGCGATGGTGACCGACACGCCGGGTCTGTTGCTGGGCATATTGACCGCAGATTGTGTGCCTGTGCTGTTTTGTGATTTATCGGCGCAGGTGGTTGGCGCGGCCCATGCCGGGTGGAAAGGGGCAATTGGCGGCGTCACCGACAATACCATTGCCGCGATGGAAAAACTCGGGGCTTCTCGGGACAATATCGCTTGTGCTATCGGGCCATGCATCGCGCAGGTCAGCTATGAAGTCGATGCGGGATTTCAAAAACGCTTCGTTGCGGAGACCTCCGACAATGCGCAATATTTTGCTGCCGGTAAGCCTGGTCATTTCCAATTCGACATTGAATCCTATGTGGCGGATCGTTTGGCGAGGGCAGGAATCACGCAAATCGATAAGTTGGGGCTGGACACTTATGCCAATGAGGATCGCTATTACAGCTATCGCCGTTCTTGCCATCGCAGCGAAGCGGGCTATGGTCGGCAAATATCGTTGATTGGACTGCGAGCTTAGCTTTATCCCTGCGCAGACAGGGGCGGGGAGGAAGATAGGACATGAACGCGCAGCGCGTCGGACTTTTTGCAGGCCTGGCGGTCTTTGTGACCATGCTATTGTCACCAGCCCCTGCTGCGATGAGTGTGCAAGCCTGGCATGTCGCTGCACTCACGATCCTGATGGCGACATGGTGGATGACACAAGCAGTACCGCTAACCGCAACCGCGCTGCTGCCGTTTCTTGCCTTGCCGGTCATGGATGTCATGAATGTTCGGGAAACCGCCAGCCAATATTATTCACCGATATTGTTCCTGATCCTGGGCGGAGCGTTTCTGGCGCTGGCGATCGAGCGGGTTGGTCTGCACAGACGGCTGGCGCTGGCGATTGTGAGCCTCTCTGGAAAGAGCGCCTGGGGCATATTATGCGCCTTCATGCTCGCCACGGCGCTGCTCAGCATGCTCATTTCCAACACCTCCTCAACGCTAATCATGATACCGATTGCCGTCGCCGTGCTGGTTGCCGGTGGGGTCAAGGATGGCGAGACGGAGGGGTTCGCCGGCGCACTGATCATGGGTGTTGCCTTTGCCGCCTCTATAGGTGGGCTTGGCACTTTGGTCGGCAGTCCGACCAATGCTATCGCAGCGGGTTTGATCAACAAGACTCTGGATATGGATATCGATTTTCTCAGCTGGCTGAGCTTTGGTCTGCCCATTGTGATTATTGGCTTGCCGGTCTGTGCGGCGATCCTGATCATGGTTCAGAAGGTTGGTAAAGACAGCTTTGACGGTGCAGGAGCACAGGCCGCGATCGGTTCGGCGGGTCCCTGGAGCTTGCCCGAAAAGCGCGTCGTTCCGGTCGTGGTCCTCGTTATGCTCGGCTGGTTGTTCCTTCCGCAGATCAAGACCGTGCTGCCAGAGGGCGCGGTGCATGATGGCAGCATCGCGATATTGGGCGGCTTGCTGCTGTTTATTCTGCCCGATGGCACAGGCCGTAAATTGCTCAATTGGGATGAAGCGGATCGCGCGCCTTGGGGCGTGATCATGATGTTTGGCGGCGGCCTGGCTCTGGCGGCTGGGATTATCGAGTCGGGTCTGGCCGACTGGTTGGGACTGGCGCTGTCGCCGCTGAAGTCCGTGCCGGTCATCGTGATTGCTATAGCGCTTGTTGCCTTGGTCATTCTTGTCACGGAATTTGCGTCCAATGTCGCCACGGCCAGCGGGATCATGCCCGTGGTCGCGAGCCTGATACTCGCCACCGGTGTAGATCCGGTCTTGCTCGCGATGCCAGCGGCGATGGCGGCGAGCTGGGGCTTCATGCTGCCTTCCGGTACGGGCCCTAACGCCATTGCCTGGTCAACCAATCATATCGAATTGCCGAAAATGCTAAAATCCGGTTTGTTGCTCGATATCGCGGGTATCCCGATCATTATCGGTTCGATCTGGATGGTTTCATTTGTAATCAGTTGAGTATTGAGGCATTAGCCTTCCAGCAAATTTCACGGTGGAGAGAAACCTGATGTCCGATCAAAATGATGACCCGATTGTACCCGTAACGCCGCGCCGAATGCCTAAGGCCCCGGTTGAGGAAATTGGTGGGCGCAAATTGAAGCCAGCGACATTGATGATGGGTCATGGCTATGATCCGGTGCTGTCCGAAGGTTCGCTGAAGCCACCGATTTTTCTAACCTCCACATTCGCTTTTGAAAATGCAGCGGCCGGCAAACGTCATTTTGAAGGGATTACTGGCAAGCGTCCTGGCGGTGCCGATGGTCTGGTCTATTCACGTTTTAACGGACCCAATCAGGAAATTCTGGAAGACCGGCTGAGTATCTGGGACGAGGCGGAAGATGCGCTTGTATTCTCCAGCGGTATGTCGGCCATCGCGACTATCTTGCTTGCCAACGTCAATCAGGGCGATGTCGTGGTGCACAGCGGACCACTTTATGCCGCCACCGAAACGCTGATAAACAAGATTCTGGGACGGTTTGGCGTGACCTTCATCGATTTTCCGGCAGGAGCGAGCCCCGCCGAGGTTTCGACTTTACTCGAACAAGCCAAGCAGCAAGCCGCAGAAAATGGCGGTAAGGTTGCGATTATCTATCTGGAAAGCCCGGCCAACCCAACCAATGCACTGGTCGATATCGAAGGCGTTGCCGATGCTCGCAACCAGGTTTTTGGCGACGATGCCGCGCCGCCAATTGCGATCGACAACACCTTCCTTGGCCCTTTGTGGCAGCAGCCGCTGAAACATGGTGCGGATATCGTCATCTACAGCCTGACCAAATATGTCGGCGGGCATAGCGATTTGGTCGCCGGTGGTGTCCTGGGATCTAAAGCCCATATGGATCCGATCCGGGCGATCCGGAATACGATCGGTACGATATGCGATCCCAATACCGCTTGGATGTTGATGCGCAGTCTCGAGACACTGGAACTGCGCATGACTCGCGCTGGTGAAAATGCTGAAAAAGTATGTGCTTTCCTGCGTGATCATCCAAAGGTCGAAGGGCTTGGCTATCTTGGTTTCATTTCCGATGCGTCACAGCAGGATATCTACGACCGCCATTGCAGCGGCGCGGGTTCGACCTTTTCGGTCTTTATCAAGGGCGGAGAGGCAGAAGCGTTCCGCTTTCTCGATTCCCTGAAAATTGCCAAACTGGCCGTCAGCTTGGGCGGAACCGAAACACTGGCGAGCCTGCCAGCGGCGATGACCCATTTGTCCGTGCCAGATGATCGCCGGGCGGCGCTTGGCATTACCGATAATCTGGTGCGTATTTCGATCGGTGTGGAAGATCCCGATGATCTGATCGCCGATTTCGAACAGGCACTGGAAACGGTTTGATGGTTTATTCCTCTCCCCTTGAGGGAGAGGAGTTAACGCCAATCCAGTATCTTCCATTTCCGCTTTTTGGCGAGCGCCCTTAGCGGCGCGCTGGGTGTTGTCGCAACCGCTTCATCAGCAAATTCGAGCATGGGCGCATCGCTGACATGATCAGAATAGGCCCGGATATGGATGCCTTCACGCGCTAATCCTTGCTCGTCGAGAAAGGCCTTGATCCGGTCAAGCTTGGCAACATCATAGCAATTTTCGCCAATAATTTCCGGTAAGACCTGCCCTTGATCGTCAATTTTAAGGCGAGTGGCGATGACATCATCAAAGCCCAGCCGCGCGGCTATTGCATTGACATAAAGTTCATAGGATGCGGTCGCGAGCACAAGTCTGCGGCCCTCTGCCCGGTCGGCTTCGACCTGAGCGATGGCTTTTGCATAGCTGTTGCTCTGCATCACTTTGTCAGCATAGCGTTCAATATGCGGCTCAAGCGTTTCCACGCTTGGTTTGCTACCCAGCAACAGTCTCTGATTATAGGTTTTCAGGCTCTTGCGGCTAATCAGTTTCAAACCATAGCCGATAAATCCGAACGGTAGCAGCGGCAGGAAAACCAGCCGCCATGGCGCACGTGCGAACAGCATGTGGAACAGGAACGGTGTGTAGGTTCCCCGCACCGTGATTGTCCGGTCCATGTCGTAAATTGCCAATTTTGTCATTGCGCCTCATTTCCAATGTTGTTGCTCTATTAGCAATCACTGCAACATTGCACCAAATAAATGACTTATCATAATGGGTTGAGCTTTCAGTGATTTTCCGTCACCAATGGCAGGGATGACAGTACCGAGCGATTTTGTCGAAGAAATGACTGAAGACGGAGTAACGGTACTTCGTTTTTCCGGTGACTTGTCGATCGCAGCGATTGGTGACCTGCCTGAAAGGCTGCGGGACTATGGCGAGCATGTGCAGCGGCTGGACCTGTCCGATATCGATTATGTTGATACGGTAGGCGCGTGGCTTATCTATCGAACTGCCCGTGAAGTTGATGCCGAAATCGTCGGGATGGACAATGAAGCGGAGCGATTGATAGCCGCCGTGAGCAGCGTTGCTGAGCCAGCGGGCGTGCGGCCAGATCCGCCCAATCCTATTGTTCGTGTGCTCGACGAAGTGGGCGAGGCGACGATGATCGCCTTGACGACGCTAGCGGGTTTGATTGGTTTTTTCGGTTCCGTGATGATTTCTGCTGCATCCTTGGTCCGCCATCCGGGGCGCATAAGATGGAATGCCGTTATCCAGCGATTTGATGTGGTGGGTGTTAAGGCCCTGGGCATTATTGGCTTGATGAGCTTCCTCATCGGCCTGGTGATTGCGCAACAGGGAGCCGTGCAACTGCGGCAATTTGGTGCCGAGGTCTTTACCGTCAATCTGGTCGGGCGGCTAACGTTACGGGAATTGGGCGTGCTGATGACGGCAATCATGGTTGCTGGACGTTCCGGCTCGGCTTTCGCAGCACAGATTGGGACGATGCGGCTGACTGAAGAAATTGACGCGATGCGGACCATCGGTGTGTCGCCAGTGGAGGCTTTGGTGCTCCCCCGTTTTCTGGCGGCGGTGTTCATGCTGCCGCTGCTCGGTTTCTATGCATCAATCGTTGCGATAATTGGCGGCGGTCTGCTCAGCTGGGTCGAGCTGGATATCCCGCCGGCGACCTTCTTTGCCCGGATCAGGGAAGTCGTTCCAATAACCGACGTTTATGTCGGCCTGGTCAAAGCGCCGGTATTCGGTGCGATCATCGCGATTTGTGGCTGTTATCAAGGCATGCAGGTCAAGGGCAATGCCGAGGAAGTCGGCAAAAGGACAACGGCTGCCGTGGTGCAGGCGATATTCCTGGTCATTGTGCTCGACGCCTTTTTCGCGGTATTTTTCACATGGATTGGATGGGCGTGATGGTTGATGAAGATCCTATCATTGTGAACCGTGACTTTTCCGGTCCGATAATCTGCGTCAAAGGATTGCGGAACAGCTTTGGTGAGCAGGTGGTTCACGAAGGCCTCGATCTTGATGTCCATAAAGGTGAGATTTTGGGAGTTGTCGGCGGCTCGGGTACCGGGAAGTCGGTGCTGATGCGATCGATTATCGGTCTACAGCAGCCGGACGAAGGCGCAATCGAGGTTTTTGGTGAGTCGCTGTTGGGACGATCGGAAGCCGAAACAATTGATGTGCGCAAACGCTGGGGCGTGCTGTTTCAGGGCGGAGCGCTTTTCTCCACGTTGACAGTGGCTGAAAATGTCATGGTTCCCATCCGCGAATTTTTCCCCGAGATGGACCGTGATTTCCGGCGCGAGGTCGCGAAATATAAGGTTTGCCTGTCCGGACTGCCACCCGAAGCTGCGCCGAAATATCCGGCTGAACTGTCGGGCGGCATGAAGAAGCGGGCCGGCATTGCCAGAGCGCTGGCGCTGGATCCGGAATTGCTGTTTCTGGACGAACCCACAGCCGGGCTTGATCCCATCGGCGCGGCTGCTTTTGACAATTTGACCCGCGAATTGCAGCAGACATTGGGGCTCACGGTTTTCCTGATCACCCATGATCTCGACACGCTGCATGCAATTTGTGACCGGGTTGCGGTGCTCGCCGATCAAAAGGTTATCGCCGTTGGTACCATACCGGAACTGCTGGCCTTGGATCATCCCTGGATACAGGAATATTTCAACGGCCCACGCGGACGGATGGCGTCAACCCAGAACGCGGCGGGACGTTGAAAATGCGGTCTGATTACAGAGATTTGTTGCAGGTGCCGGAACGGCTGGCCATAAAGGTGAAATAATGGAGACACGGTCCAATCATATTCTAGTCGGTGTTATCACCTTGACCTTGCTGGCTTTAGTGGCTGCATTCCTGGTGTGGATTGTCCGCTTTGGTGATGGTGTGCAAAAGGAATATGACATTTTCTTTGCCCAATCCGTTGGCGGCCTTGCCAAGGGTACTGGGGTTACATTTGCTGGTGTTCCGTCGGGCCAGGTGCTCGATGTAGAACTTTGGGAAAAAGACCCGGATTTCGTGCGGGTGCGTATTGCCGTTAGCGAAGCCACCCCGATTTTGCAGGGCACGACGGCCACAATCCAGAGCATCAGTTTTACGGCGCCGCCCAATATCCAGCTTGATGGCGCGGTCAAAGACGCACCGCCAATTGAAGATCTGGGGCCGGAAGGTGTTCCGGTGATTCCGACAAAACCTGGGGCTTTGGGCGAATTGCTGAACAGCGCGCCGCTCGTGGTCGAGCGGTTGGCGACTTTGACAGACCGGTTGACCTTGCTGTTATCCGACAAGAATCAGGAATCGATCGAAGGCATATTGGACAATACCGAACAGTTGACCGGTAGCCTTGCCAAGCAAGCGCCCAATCTTGAAGCCTTGATGACAGAATCAGCCGTCGCCATCCGCAATGCCGGGGAAACGGCAGAAAAGCTCTCTGCCGTTGCGGATAACGCCAACCAGCTGTTGAGCAATAACGGCGAACCATTGGCGCAAAATCTGACGAAAACGCTGGCGGCAGCGGAGAAAAGCATGGCAGCGCTGAACGCCGTGCTGGATGATGCACGGCCTGGCGTGCAGCAATTGGGGACCAAGACAATTCCGGAAGTGGATCAACTGGTTCAGGATATGCAGGCGCTGACAAAATCGCTCACATCGGTGACAGAACGGCTGGATCAGGGCGGGGCAGGGTCGTTGCTATCGGCACCAGCGCTGCCGGATTACGAGCCGGGCAAATAGAGGGACACCCATGGAAAAGCACGGATTTATAACCATATTGCACAAGACAAAATCCTTTGGGCTATTGGCGAGCCTTGGTGTCTTGAGTGCTTGCGTCAGTTTTGGCGGAGCGGAGCCACCGCCCTTTTTATTGTCGCTGACACCTGACACCACAGTAGATGCTGGCGCGGTGCGCGCCGGACCACGCGCTGGCGCTTTGGTGGTTCAGCTGCCTTCGACGCCGCAAAAATTGAACAATGTCCGCGTGCCGGTCCAGACCAGCGCTACGGGGGTCGCCTATCTAAAAGAAGCCACATGGGTCGATAAGCCTGCTCGCCTTTTTCAGGGACTGCTTACCGAGACCATAGCGGCGAAAAATAGCCGGCTGGTGCTCACCCCGGTTCAGGCTGGCGGTAAAGCGGATACTTATCTGTCTGGCGAATTGGTCAATTTCGGCCTGGATGGTCCCAGCTTGACGGTCATGGTGACCTATGATGCCGTGAAAATGCGCGAAGGCGAACCGGTTGAAAAGCGGCGCTTTGAGGCCAGTGAGACGGTATTTGCAGCCGAGGCGGGCCCGGTTGGTGAGGCGCTTAATAGTGCCGCTAACAAAGTGGTGTTGGAAGTAGCCGACTGGGTTGGTTGATCATATTTGAGCGCGATAGAGCTCAATCCTCTCCATAGACAAAGCCTTCGGGTTCGGGCCAGTCGATAGAAGTCGCGGCCATGACCCGAAACAACCGACCCATTTCATCAACATGTGTAAGCCGATGATGCGCTGCGCGAATGTCCTCGGCTTGTTTGGGCGCGGCTTCAGCCAGTTTTTTTGCACGCTGGTCAATACCAAGTGCCTTCAGCCATTGCCCCTGTTCTGCTGGGCCGTGAACCGACAAAAGGCGGGTTTTGGCGATGTTGCTGAGACTGTGAAAATCAACATGGGCGGTAAGATCCGATGTTCCCGGGCTGTCAAACGGGCTGATCGGCATATGGTTTTTAACGGCCTGAAGAGTGCTGCCAGTCCCCGGGCGATCATAGCCATAATCGATAATCAGCGCTGCACCACCTTGTTTGGCAATTCTGCTCGACAGTTCTCCCAAAATCTGGACGCTGGCCGGGGAGCTTTCCAATATTGTACCTGTGGGCAGGCCAGCAGATGATTTGGAAGCCGGGGTTTCAATCGTTTGCTCGCCCGGAACGGCGACAAATTTATTGCGTTCCCGCGCGACCATATGGCGCCGCCATCCGTCTTCGGTGGAGACAAATTGTTCGATCGGTAGCGCATCAAAAAACTCGTTAGCGACAATCAAAAGCGGTGCGTCGGTTGGCAGGCTGTCGATGCTGTCATGCCATGCCGCGCTGTTGTGCAGGGCGGCCTGTTTGGCTTTCAATAGCGGGCTGGTCTCGACAAAATGGATCTGCGGTTTACAGCCGAATTTTGCCATGGAGCGCAGCGCATCGGCTGCCAACGTCCCGCGGCCGGGGCCCAGCTCGACATAATGAACATGGGCGGGACTGCCTTTACGGAGCCATAGATCTGACAACCATATGCCCACAAGTTCCCCGAACATCTGACTGATTTCCGGTGCAGTGACAAAATCGCCGTCTTCGCCAATCGGGTCTTTCGCCGCATAATAAGCGGCATTGGCTATGCCCATATAGTCGCTGAGGCTAACCGGTCCTTCACGGTCAATTTTTTCAGCGAGAATATGCGCGGCCGACGGACTGTCAGGCAATGCTCTTGTCTCCCGCAGTCGGCTCTACGCGGACGCGGCGGCCTTTGGAAGTGAACACCAGATAGACACCGAGCAACAGCATTGGCACGGTCAATGTTTGTCCCATAGTGAGGCCCCAGCTGAGATTTTCCAGGCCTTGATCCGGCTGGCGGAAAAATTCCACGATAAACCGGCTTAGGCCGTAAACGAGCAGGCCAGTACCGACCAGCTTGCCCGGATGATAGCGCGCATCGGTTTTCCAGAAGAGCAGAGATGTGATGATGAAATAGAGTATCCCTTCGAGACCCGCTTCGTAGAGCTGACTCGGGTGGCGCGGCACATCGCCGCCCATCGGAAAGATGATCGCCCAAGGTACTTCGGTCGCACGCCCCCAAAGCTCACCGTTGACGAAATTGGCGAGGCGGCCAAAGAGTAATCCGAAGGGGATCACACAGGCGATATAGTCGCAGATCCGCAGGAAACTGAGCTTTTCTTTGCGCGATATATACCAGATCGCGAGCACGACGCCCAATACGCCGCCATGCAGCGACATGCCGCCATTCCATACCTGCAGTATCTCTACTGGATTTTGCAGGATTTCCGGTTTGTAGAAAAATACATAGCCCAGCCGGCCACCGAGAATGATTCCCAGCGTCGCGTAAAAGATCATGTCATCGGCATGGCGGCGCGCCAATGGTGCGCCCGGTTCTTTGATTAGTTTCGTCAGATACCAATAACCGATCAATATTCCGGCGAGATAAGCCAGCGAATACCATTTCAATTGGAAGAAACCGAGGTCAAGCGCGTTGGGAGATAGTCCCAATTCCTCGAATCGCGTAAATTGTGCCGCGCTTGCAAGAATAATATCAATCAACTCTTTTCCCCGTCCGGTTTCATCGTCATATAGCAAGGGCATATAACGGGAAATTCTCCGATACCAAGAGAGAAACCCAAACTGACTTTGCGGGAGAAAATTGAAATGCCATCGCCATTAGACGCTATGATCGACGAAACCCTGGGCGTCATGACGCAGCCGGGACAGCTTTTGGAGCTTTCCTCCGTCAATAAATACGGCGTCGATATGCCGATATTCAAAAATGCGCCGAGTAATGTTTCGGACTTTTTTGCCTTTTTCTGCATGCAGCATGCCGACAAAGAATTTCTTGTCGATGGTGATATCCGACTGACTTTTAAGGAAACTTATGCCGCAGCACGGGTTTTGGCGGGCGGATTGGTTGCCGGACATGGGGTCAAGAAAGGTGACCGGATCGGTATTGCAGCGCGCAACTCCGCGAACTGGATCATCCTTGATATGGCGATCACCATGGCGGGCGGTGTCTCGACCAAATTAAACGGTTGGTGGCAAGGCGATGAGCTGGCTGACGGTATCGAAGATGTTGGCTGTTCCATTGTTTTTGCCGATGCGCAACGCGCAGCGCGCCTGAGCGAATCGGGACGCGACCATGGCGCAGAGGTTATTTTGTTCGATCATGATCTTCCGCCACTGGAAGGATTAAAGGCCTGTCTGGAAAAAGGCGGAGATGCGGAAACGCCGCTGCCGCAAATGGGACCAGAGGATAATGCGACGATATTGTTCACCTCCGGTTCGACCGGACGGTCGAAAGGTGCCTATGCCGAACACCGTGCGGTCGTTCAGGGCGCAATGAGCTTTGTCGGCGCCTTTGCTGTGATGGCGCATTTGATGGAAAAAGCCGGCACATTGCCGGATATTCAGCCGACCGCTTTGGTGGCTGTGCCGCTATTTCACGTCACAGCCTCGGTGCCGCTGGTGCTGGTAAGCTACGCGATTGGCCGCAAGCTGGTGATGCAGAAAAAATGGGATGCCGAAGAGGCGATGCGCCTGATCGAAAAGGAAAAAGTGACCTATTTCGTTGGCGTTCCGCTGATGAGTATGGAGATTTACGCGCATCCCAAGGTCAATGACTATGATCTTAGCACCTGTGTTTCGATGGCCGCTGGTGGTGCGCCGCGTCCGGTTGAGCACGTCAAACGGATCAAGGAAGGCATGGGCAAGGGCTTTCCGCTCATTGGCTATGGTCTGACCGAAACCAATGGTGTCGGCTGTTCCAACCAGAATGAAAATTATCTCGCCAAGCCCGATAGCACCGGCCGCGCCACGCCGCCGATTGTTGATGTCGGCATATTGGATGATGATGGCAACAAGGTGCCGCAAGGCGAACGCGGCGAAGTGTGCATCCGCTCGTCCGCCAATTTCACCGGCTATTGGAATAACGAACAAGCGACCAAAGACGCATTTACCGATGATGGTTATTTCCGCACTGGCGATATCGGCTATCTCGACGAAGACGGCTATCTGTTCATCGTCGACCGCAAGAAAGAAATTATCATTCGCGGCGGCGAGAATATCAGCTGTCAGGAAGTCGAAGCGGCGATTTACAGCCACACCTCCGTGGCAGAAGCTTGCATATTTGGCGTCGAAGATGAGCGGTTTGGCGAAGTTCCCGGCCTGGTTTATCATGTCAAAGACGGTGAAACATTGCCGCAAGACGAGCTTATGGAATTCCTGAAAGACAAGCTCGCACCGTTTAAAATGCCAGTGCATATCTGGCAATATGACGAACCGCTGCCGAAGCTGGGCACTGCGAAAATCGCGAAAATCGTGTTGGCGAAAAAACATCGGGAAATGCTGGCTGCCACGGGATGAACGCGCGCGCCAATATACCCACGCCGGCAGGAGATCCGGGAAAACGGATTGTCCGGCAACGGGATATTATTGATCGCCGCAAACTGTCCGAAACGGTCGAGGCCCTGATCGCCGAACATGGCATTAGCAAAGCCAGGCCCAAAATATTGCCCTTGCTGCAGGAAGCATTGGCCAATGGCCGTGCGGAGATTAGTCGGCGGTTGATTGAAAAACCGTCTGCGGGTCATGAAGCGGCGGCCGCGCAATCTTTCCTGATCGACCAGCTAGTACGGATCATCCACGATATAGCGGTGGGTCACCAATATCCGGTGAATAATCCGTCGTCCGGCGAACGCATCGCAGTGATGGCAGTCGGCGGTTATGGGCGCGCGGAAATGGCACCGCATAGTGATGTTGATATTGCTTTCCTAACACCGCACAAGCAAACCAGCTGGACCGAGCAGGCCGTCGAAGCCATGCTCTATTGGTTATGGGATCTCGGCCTGAAAGTCGGTCAGAGCAGCCGCTCAATCGACGAGATGGTCCGTATGGCCAATGAAGACCTCAGTATCCGCACGGCTCTACTGGAGGGCCGTTATATCTGGGGCGATATTGGCGTTTATGAAGAATCCAAAGCGCGGTTCTTTGCGGATGTGGTGTCTGGCACTGATCGCACATTTGTCTCTGAAAAACTGGCAGAACGCGACGCGCGCCATGTCCGCATGGGTGACAGCCGCTATGTGGTGGAACCCAATGTCAAAGAGGGCAAGGGCGGTTTGCGCGATCTGCAAACGCTATATTGGATCGGCAAATATATTCATCGGGTGGGATCAGCGGCTGAACTGGTTGATGTTGGTCTGTTGACGGCGGCCGAGTTTAAGCGCTTTCGCAAAGCTGCGAATTTCCTGTGGGCGGTGCGGTGTCACATGCATGACATGACCGGACGTGCAGAGGATCGATTGACCTTCGACTTGCAGCCGGGTGTCGCCGAGCGCATGCGCTTTGCAGACCGACCAGGCAAGTCGGCGGTCGAGCGATTCATGCAATATTATTTCCTGAACGCGAAAGTGGTCGGGAACTTGACGGGCGTGTTCCTCGCGCATTTGGATGAAACCCATAATGCGGGTGTCCGGCGATTCATTCCCAATATCACCCGGCGGCCGAAAAAGCTGAAAGGCTTTATCCTCGATCGCGGACGGCTGGCGTTGCCAGAAGAGAATTTCTTTGAAGACGATCCGGTGCGGCTGATCGAAATCTTTCAACTCGCCGACAAGCACGAGCTGGAAATCCATCCGCTGGCGATGCGCGCGGCGCGGCGTGATGCGAAGCTGATCACCAACAAAGTGCGCAAAGACCGGCGTGCGAACAAGCTGTTCCTTGACGTACTCTGTTCGCCGCGCGATCCCGAGCTGGTTCTGCGCTGGATGAACGAAGCCTCGATCTTCGGTCGCTTCATTCCCGATTTTGGCCGGGTTGTCGCGCAGATGCAATTTGACATGTATCACCACTATACGGTGGATGAGCACAGTATCCGGGCGATTGGATTGCTGGCGCGGATTGGCAGCGGTGATCTGGTCGATGATCATCCCAATTCCACCGAAACGATCAAAAAACTGAAAAATCGCCGTGTGCTGTTTGTCGCGACCTTGCTGCATGACATTGCCAAGGGGCGGGGCGGTGATCATAGCATATTGGGCGCCGAAGTGGCGATGAAACTATGTCCGCGGCTGGGTCTGGAACCCTATGAAACGGAGCTGGTCGCCTGGTTGGTGCGACAACATTTGTTGATGTCAGCCATGGCGTTCAAGCGCGATCTGTCCGATTTCAAAACCATCCAGGATTTTGTCAGCCAGGTAAAAAGCATTGAACGGCTGCGTTTGCTGACGGTGTTGACGGTGGTGGATATTCGTGCGGTCGGCCCCGGTGTTTGGAACAGCTGGAAGAGACAGCTGCTAACGGATCTGTTTCAGGCGGCCGAAGAAATGCTGCTGCTTGGCCACAAACAGCGCGGTCGCAAGGAACGAATTGCCGAGAAAAAAGCAGCTCTAGCTGACGCATTGGATTTGCCGAAGGCACAATTTTCCAAGCTTACGAAACGATTCACTGATCCTTATTGGATCGCCGAACCCGATGATATTATCGCGCATAATGCCCGGTTGGTGCTGGAAGCTGGCGAAGATAATCTCGCCATATCGGCGGTCGCCTATCCCGAACGCGGCGCGACGCTGGTGACTATATATGCCGCTGACCATCCCGGCCTTTTCTATCGGATTGCGGGCGGAATTCATGTCGCGGGCGGAAATATTATTGACGCACGCATTCACACCACGCGCGATGGCATGGCGCTGGATAATTTTCTGGTGCAGGACCAGCATGGCAAGCCCTTTGCCGAAGATACGCAGCTCGATCGTCTTAAACAGGCGGTGGAAGATGCGCTGGCCAATCGGTCGAAATTGGCAACCAAGCTTGAGGCCCGTCCACTTGCACATAGCCGTGCCGGAGCGTTTAACATCGTTCCCAATGCGATGGTCGACAATGATGCATCCAACCGCTTCACGGTGATCGAAGTGACGGCACAAGACCGCCCGGCACTGCTCAACGAGCTGGCCTATGCGTTGTTTGAATCAAAAGTCACTGTCCACAGCGCGCATATTGCAACCTATGGTGAGCGAGCGGTGGATACATTTTACATCACCGATTTGTTCGGCGGTAAGATCGCGAACAAAACGCGGCTAAACAATTTGAAGAAAAAGTTGATCAAGGCCGCAACCCAGAAAGAATCAGAAAAATCGGCCGCTTAGCCAAGCTTGTCCTTTAATGCGGCTAAAGCGCCGAAAGGCCCGGCTTCCTCTTCGCTTTTCAGACCATTTTTCTCAGCCATTATGTCCGCGTCGGGACCGCGCGGATAAGGATCCAGCGCGAGATAGAGCGTTTGCGCGATGGCTTCGCCGAGATCGATTTGAGCCGCTTGATATTCAATCACGTCGCAATCTTCAGACGCCAGTTCGATTTCCTCTTCACCTGTCGGACTGTCGGTTTTTTCCACAAAGATGATGTTGAATTCTTCTTCCACATGGACGTCAAAAGGCTGACCGCTAATGGCGCATGCCTGATGCAAGTCCGACAAGATCACGCCGGTAAAGATGATCTCATCTGTTTTAGCTTCGAGGCGATAATCAGCCGTGATTGATTCTATCGAAGGCAAGTCAAACCGTACGGCCAAAGCTTCCCGCTGTGTCTCGTCGGCTGTAATTTGGCCAGTCACGGGCGCACCTCCGATGTCAGAATGCTTGATGATCAGGGACAGTTCCGGTGCGGGTGATGAGGATTCCTTCATGAGCTTGCCTTTGCTATATTTCCGGAGATGATCTGATCCGTTGTCATCCCGACCAGATGCTCATAGAAATCCTTAAAACCCGTGGTAGTGAAATCCAGAGCCGATTGTTCCGGTGCTTCACCGCGGTACAGATTGCGGACGAGTGCGTCAGCGAGGCCAGTATTGCCGCTTAAAGCTTCGCCGTAGGCACCAAGACGGCCACCCAGTGCGCTCATCATATCACCTACGCGTTTGCCGACGATCAGATCACCAATACCAATCTGACGCAACTGACCTTCCATATCGGTAACGAATAATTCGGTCAGCCAAGCAATTTCCTGCCGTGCTTCGTCACTCTGGTCCAGCCGGATCAGGACTGCACAGAGAATGGCGGCAATCATGTCGAACCGGCCATCAAGCGAATCTGGAACAGCACCCTTTTCATACCAGTCGGGTCTGCGGCCCTCCGCAATTACAGCATTGTAAAGCGGTTGCATCACCAGATTGGGGTTTTTGCGCCCGAATAGCTCGTTCAAGAATGACATTATTGATATTGACCCCGAAATTCGTTGTGGATGGCAGCGGCTGACAGTCGCTTATGTTAAGACTACATACAGGGGATATTGATATTTGTATCGCGAGATGCAATGGGCCTTATGGTAGGCAGAAAATAAACTGCTATATAAGTCGATGCTGCCTTGTTTTGTGCTGAAAGCGAAGCGGCAACCGTTTTGGAGAAATGAGTTAATGCGTAGCCAACTAAAAATGCATGTCATGCTGACAGCTCTGGTCGCGGGCGGACTGGCCCTATCCGGCTGTTCACAGGTTCGTGGTCATCAGGGCTATATCGTTGATCCAGTGCTCACCAATGCGATCCAAGCCGGGGTTGATAATCGGCAATCTGTCGAAGCGTCATTGGGCCGACCGACTTTCACCGGTCAGTTTGACGACAATACATGGTATTATGTCTCCCGCGAGACCAAGCAACTTGCGTTTAACTCGCCGACGCCAAGAGACCAGATGGTCATGCGTGTCACTTTTGATCAAGCGGGCAATGTCACGGCCGTTGATCGCACTGGTCTGGAGCTGGTCGCCAGCATCAATCCAGAAGGCGATACCACACCGACATTGGGCCGCGAACGCTCATTCTTCCAAGAGCTATTCGGTAATATTGGCGCAGTGGGTGCTCCTGGTGCCCGCGGTGCCAGCAACGACCCAACCCGGCCTTAGTTACACGGATTTCATCTGATTTTGTGCCAGTAGTCTCGCTATTTGGCGATACCGCTTGCTGCCAATACAGCCAAGGTTACCAGCTCTGACGCGGTTGATGCCATGGTTGCAATCTGCACCGACTTATCGAGACCAACCAGCATCGGTCCGATGACCGCATCGCCGCCCAGCTCGCGCAGCAATTTGGCGGAGAGGTTGGCCGATTGCAGGCCAGGCATCACCAGGACATTGGCAGAACCGGACAGCCGGTTGAACGGATAATTGGCCATCAGTTTGGGGTTTAAGGCAACATCGGGTGCCATCTCCCCTTCATATTCGAAATTCACACGGCGGCTGTCGAGTACTGCAACAGCCTCGCGTATATTTTCCAGCCAGCGCCCTGCGGGATTGCCGAATGTGGAATAGCTTAGAAATGCCACGCGGGGCTCATGACCCATTTTCCGGGCAACAGCGGCTGTCTGCTCGGCAATATCGGCCAGTTCTTCAGCGCTTGGCCGTTCGTTTACGGTGGTATCGGCCATGAATATCGTATGGCTTTGACCAACCATGACGTGGATACCAAAAGCGGTGCGTCCGGCTTCCACATCAATGACTTTCGCGACATCTTTAAATGTCTGCGAATAGGGACGCGTGACACCAGTTATCATCGCCTCGCCCTGATCCATCGCGAGCAATGCGGAGCCGAATATATTTCGGTCCTGATTGACCATACGCTTGATGTCGCGTTTCATATGGCCTTTGCGGTGCAACCGTTCATAGAGCATGTTCACCATGTCGGGCACCAGCGGGCTGTTGCGCGAATTGTGGATCTCGAAGCGTTCCGGATCGCTGACGCCCAATTCCTTGAGCTTTTCACGCACACGATCGTCACGGCCAACCAGAACTGGCGTGCCATAGCCGCCATCTTGGAACTGAATGGCCGCACGCAGCACGACATCTTCTTCGGCTTCGGCAAAGATGACTCGTTTGGGGGCGATGCGGCAGGCTTCATAGGCTTGTGTCAGCACAGATGTGGTCGGGTTGAGCCGTGCCTTCAGGCTCTGACGATAAGCATCCAGATCTTCAATCGGTTTTTGTGCAACGCCGCTGTCCATGGCTGCCTTGGCAACGGCGGCGGACACAACGTCCATCAGGCGAGGATCAAATGGTGCCGGGATGATGTAATCGACACCAAAAGTCGGCGCTTGCCCGCCATAGGCCGCAGCCACTTCTTCGGGCACCTGCTCGCGTGCAAGTTCGGCAATGGCGTTGGCGGCCGCGACTTTCATCTCGTCGTTGATGCGCGTTGCTCGCACATCAAGCGCGCCGCGGAAAATAAACGGGAAACCAAGGACATTGTTGACCTGATTGGGATAATCAGAGCGCCCAGTCGCGACAATCGCATCGGGCCGGGCGGCCTTGGCATCCGGTGGTGTGATTTCTGGATCAGGGTTGGCCATCGCAAAGATGATTGGTTTGTCGGCCATGTCGCGAACCATTTCCGGTTTCAGCGCGCCAGCCGCGGACAGGCCGAGAAATACGTCTGCGCCTTTCAGCGCTTCGGTCAGGTCGCGGGCATCGGTATCGATTGCATGGGCCGATTTCCATTGATCGACATTGTCGCGGCCGCGATAAATGACACCGCTGCGATCACACATGGTGAGATTGTCATGCGGTACGCCCATCGCCTTGATCAGCGCTGCACAGGCAATGGCCGCTGCACCAGCACCGTTCACGACAACCTTAATGTCCTTGACTTCACGATTGGTCAGCAAGCAAGCGTTGATGATACCTGCCGCTGCGATGATTGCCGTACCATGCTGATCATCATGGAATACCGGAATATTCATTCGGTCGCGCAGCGTCTGTTCGATGATGAAGCAGGCTGGCGCACCAATATCTTCCAGATTTATGCCGCCAAAACTTGGTTCCATCAGCTGGACCGCATTGATAAAGGCTTCCGTATCTTCAGTATTCAGCTCGAGATCGATCGAGTCGACGTCGGCGAAGCGCTTGAACAGGACAGCCTTGCCCTCCATCACCGGTTTGGAGGCGAGCGCGCCCAAATTGCCGAGACCCAATATCGCAGTTCCGTTTGAAATTACTGCGACCAGATTACCCTTGGCGGTATAATCGTAAGCGGAAGCCGGATCATCCGCGATCGCCCGAACCGGCACGGCGACACCGGGTGAATAGGCAAGGCTTAAATCCCGCTGCGTTGCCATCGGTTTTGAAGCCACAATCTCGATTTTACCGGGACGTCCGTGGGAATGGAATAATAGGGCTTCGCGCTCGGAAAATTCTACATTGCTGTCATTTTTGTCGGCCAAATTGTCTCTCCGTGATTCAGATTTGGCATCCCCTGCCAACGTACTGCGCGTCCCTGAACTTGCCTACTCTGAATGATGGGCATTGGGCAAGGCCTGCTATAATGTTGATTTGGAATAATAGATTCCGATTATGGAATTGCGGCTCTTTTATGTGCTGCGATAGTCGGCTATCGCTGCCTCTATGGCCACCAAAGTTCAGTCCAAAAAATCAAAAAAGAAAGCGGATGCCCAGCCCAAGCTGACACCGATGATGGAGCAATATTTTGCGTTGAAGGAAAAGGCGCAGGATTGTTTGCTCTTTTATCGGATGGGCGATTTTTTCGAACTGTTCTTTGAAGATGCCAAACTGGCTTCGGCTGCGCTTGATATTGCGCTGACGTCGCGCGGTAAAAATGCCGGAGAGCAGGTCCCGATGTGCGGGGTGCCGGTGCATGCTGCCGAGAGCTATTTAGCCAAATTGATCCGCGCGGGGTTCAAGGTTGCGATTGCCGAACAAACCGAAACCCCCGCTGAGGCGAAAGCGCGGGGCGGTTATAAGGCTTTGGTTGCGCGGGATATTATTCGCTATGTGACTGCCGGGACTTTGACTGAGGACACGCTGCTCGATGCGCGGTCCGACAATATGCTGGTGGCGGTTGCAGAAGTGCAAGGTCAGATCGGTATAGCAGCAAGCGATATTTCCACAGGCGATTTTGAACTGCTGCAAATATCGGAAGATGCGCTGACCGCCGAGTTGTCTCGGATCGCGCCATCCGAAATCATTTGCAGTCCTTCGCTGGTTGAACGATTGGACACGGCGACCGAATGGCCCAAAGAGGATTTCGACAGCCAAAGGGCTGAGCGCAAGCTCAAGGCGCTGTTCGGGGTTTCGACACTAGATGGCTTTGGCGATTTTGCGCGCAGCGAACTGGCGGCGGCTGGCGGGTTGATCGCTTATATTGAACATGCCGCGCAAGGCGACACGCCTTTTCTGAAACCGCCGGTTCAACGCCATGCCGGTGAATATCTGCTTATCGATGGCGCGACACGCGCAAGCCTTGAGATTGAACGTACAATGGCGGGTGAGCGCCGGGGCAGCCTGCTTGGCAATATTGACCGGACAGTGACGCCCGGTGGTGCGCGCTTGCTGGGCCGGGACCTCGCCGCGCCGCTATTTGATGAAACGAAAATCAATTTGCGACTGGGCATTGTGCAATGGTTTCATGATGCTCCCGCCATTCGCGAGGCGGTGCGTGATGCGCTGAAGGCTATGCCGGATATCAGCCGTGCACTCGGCCGGATATCGGCAGGACGAGGAAGCCCGCGTGATTTGGGCCAGATACGCGATGGCCTTAGCGGTGCCCGGCTTTTGCGCGAACAATTGGCGCTCGATATGGCTTTGCCCGATATGATGAATGCCCTGCTTCCAGCGCTGGACGGGCACGCAGCAATGGTGGATCTTCTGGAACGCGCGCTTGTGGAAACACCGCCGACGGACATGACCAATGGCGGTTATATCGCATCGGACTACGATCCTGCGCTGGATGAATTGCGCAGCGCTGGTTCCGATGGTCGTAAAGCGATAGCCAATCTTGAAGGGCGGTATCGCGAAGCCACCGGGATCAACACACTCAAGATCAAGCACAACGCTGTGCTCGGTTATTTTGTCGAAGTACCAGCGCGCCATGGCGATAGTTTGATGGCGCAAGATTCCGGCTTTACCCATCGCCAGACGCTAGCGGGCGTTGTGCGGTTTAACTCTACCGAATTGCATGAGGAAGCCGTTCGGGTGACGCAGGCGGGTGCCCATGCGTTGGCCGCTGAAGCCGCGCATTTTGAGGAACTGGTCGACAAGGTGCTGGCGCGCAAGGATGCGATAGCGGTCAGCGCCGATGCCCTAGCACGGATTGATGTTGCCTCAGCGCTCGCCGAACGTGCGGTTGAAGGGCAGTGGTGCCGCCCGGAATTTTCTGACGGTAATGTGCTCGACATCAAGGGCGGCCGTCATCCGGTCGTGGAGGCGGCGCTGAGCGCGGAAGGTGATCCATTTGTCGCCAATGATTGTGCTTTGTCCAACGATGAGCGGCTCTGGCTTGTATCCGGCCCCAATATGGGCGGTAAATCAACTTTCCTGCGGCAGAACGCGTTAATCGTGATCCTGGCGCAGGCGGGTGGGTTTGTGCCGGCTGCGTCGGCTCGGCTCAGTCTGGTGGACCGTCTGTTCAGCCGGGTAGGGGCGTCCGACAATCTGGCGCAAGGGCGTTCAACCTTCATGGTAGAGATGGTCGAAACCGCAACGATCCTTAGTCAGGCGACCGAGAAGAGCTTCGTTATTCTAGACGAAGTGGGTCGAGGTACATCGACCTATGACGGCCTCGCATTGGCATGGGCGGTGGTTGAGGCGGTGCACGAAACCAATCAGTGTCGCTGTCTGTTCGCGACCCACTATCATGAATTGACCAGATTAGCGGATCGGCTTGATGCGATGTCACTGCACCATGTCCGCGCGCGGGAGTGGAAAGGTGACCTTGTGTTGCTCCACGAACTGGCAAAGGGACCAGCGGACCGCAGCTATGGTCTGGCTGTGGCTAAGCTGGCGGGCATTCCCAAACCGGTATTGAAACGCGCCAAATCGGTGCTCGACAAGCTTGAAGCAGGCAAAGCGGAAACCGGTGGTCTCGCGGCCGGATTGGGCGATTTGCCATTATTCGCAGCCAGTCTTGCGGAAGAAGATGTGAAAACCGATATGTTGAGAGATGCGTTGAAAGATCTGGATATTGATGCGCTGAGCCCGCGTGATGCGCTTGATCAGCTCTATGCGCTCAAAGCCGTACTGGAACAGGAAGAATAGATGAACCGCTGGATTATCATTATCATGTCCGCGTTGCTGCTGGGAGGCGGCGCATATGTATATAGCTCACGCAGTGCCAATGCTGAACCACTGGAGGTCGGCGCGGCGGCTCCTCATTTTGAGACCACCGCGGCACTTGCTGGCAAGCCGTTTAATGTCAGCCTGTCGGAAAAACTGAAAAAAGGGCCCGTCGTGCTCTATTTCTTCCCCAAGGCTTTCACTGAAGGCTGCACTATCGAGGCCAATATGTTCGCTGAAGCCACGGCCGATTTTGAAGCAGCTGGCGCTACGGTCATCGGCATGTCCGGCGATGATTTAGAGACTCTGACCAAGTTTTCGGTTGAGGAATGCCGTGATAAATTTGCCGTTGCCCGAGCGGATGATGCGGTAATGGACGGTTATCAAGTGCGCATGAAACCGACACTCGCGCTTACCAATCGGACAAGCTATGTCATTGACCAGAATAGTAAAATTGTCATGGTGCATAGTGCGCAGGACCCCAAAGGACATGTGCAGAAAACGCTTGAAAAAGTACAGCAACTGGCACGGGCAAAAATGGCTGCGCCGCCTGAAAATTGATAAACATGTTGCAATTGCCGTAAAGCTGGATTGAAAGACGGCATGACCAAAGAAGCAACCAATCACGCGCCCGACCCGGCGATGCTGGCCAAAGCGGAAACGCTGACTGAGGCCTTGCCCTATTTGCAGCGCTATGCTGGCAAGACATTTGTCGTCAAATATGGCGGGCATGCCATGGGTGATCCTGCGCTGGCACGCAATTTTGCCGAAGATATCGTCCTGCTGAAAGCAGTCGGGATCAATCCGGTGGTGGTGCATGGTGGTGGTCCCCAGATTGGGGCGATGCTGGAACGGGTGGGCGTCGAAAGTGAGTTTGTCGATGGCCTGCGTGTCACGACCAAAGAAACAGCCGAGATCGCAGAAATGGTCCTATCCGGTGCGATCAACAAGGAACTGGTCAGTTGGATCGAGAAAGCAGGCGGTAGTGCAATTGGTATATCCGGCAAAGATGGCGGTTTTGTCAAAGCCTCTAAATTGCGCCGCACGGCTCGCGACCCTGATAGCAATATAGAACGGATCATTGATCTGGGCTTTGTTGGCGAGCCGAAACGGGTTGATCGCAGCGTAGTCGATACAATTTCAACGGCGGGCATGATTCCCGTTATTGCGCCCATCGGCGTTGGCGATGATGGGCATACTTACAATATCAACGCCGACACAATGGCGGGTGCCGTTGCCGCAGCACTCAGAGCCGCGCGCCTGTTCCTGTTGACCGATGTCGCGGGTGTGCTGGATAAACAGGGCGAATTGCTGACTGATCTCTATCCCAAGGAAATCAAACGCCTTAAAGAAGACGGAACCATATCCGGCGGGATGATTCCCAAGCTCGAAACCTGTGTTAGCGCGGTCATGAAGGGGGTTGATGCTGCCGTTGTTCTGGATGGCCGTATACCCCATGCCATGCTGCTGGAAATCTTCACCAGCAAGGGCGCAGGTACGCTGATCCGCGATGATTTTGAAACGGTTGATTAATTGCCGAACTGTATTATATTATTGATACACTAAATTTTGGCATAGATTGCTTGGCATTGCGCGCCACAATCGTTTAATGGCCATCACTATATAAAAAGGTTTCGGTCCATGTTTTTTGCTCTGTTTCAGATTATCAGCATTTTGTTGAATGTCGCGATTACCGTCATCATCGTGCAAGCGATCATGAGCTGGTTGCTTGCATTTAACGTCATCAATCTGCAAAATGACATTGCGCGGGCGATCTGGACGACACTGGATGCCCTGACGGCACCGATTTATCGTCCGATACGGCGGATCATGCCGGACTTTGGTTCGATTGATTTGACGCCGATGGTGGTGATCATCGGTATCATCATCCTGCAAGATGCCATATTGCCTCCGCTCGGCGCGGCGCTCATACCTGTTTTATGACCAAGAACGGGGCTGCGATAATTGACGGCAAAGCCTATGCCGCTGGTCTTAGGGAACGCATCAAGGCCGAAGTCCCGAAATTTCAAGAAGAAACCGGCCGCACGCCAGGCCTTGCCGTTGTCTTGGTGGGCGACGATCCTGCGAGCCAAGTTTATGTTGCTTCCAAGCATAAAGCGACCATTGCCGCCGGCATGGAGAGCTTCGAACATCGCCTGCCAGCCGATACGAAACAGGAAGACCTGATCGCACTGGTCGAGAAACTGAATGCGGATGAAACCGTTGACGGCATCTTGGTGCAACTGCCGTTGCCAGATCATCTGGATGAAAAAGCGGTTGTGATGGCGATTGACCCCGACAAGGATGTCGATGGCCTGCATGTCATCAATGCCGGCCGGCTCGCCAATGGCGAAGAGGCTTTGACACCATGTACGCCGCTAGGCAGCCTGATGTTGCTTAAGGACCAGTTAGGCGACCTGTCGGGGCTAAACGCAGTAGTTGTGGGACGGTCGATATTGGTCGGCAAGCCGATGGCGCAGCTGCTGTTGGCCGAAAACTGCACGGTCACCATGGCGCACAGCCGGACACGCGATTTGCCGGATGTGGTACGCCGCGCTGATATTGTGGTTGCCGCTGTCGGCCGGGCCGAGATGGTCAAGGGCGACTGGTTGAAAGATGGCGCAGTGGTAATTGACGTCGGCATAAACCGGCTTGCCCCCGATCCCGGCAAAGAAAAGGGCCGGCTGGTGGGTGATGTCGCGACTGCTGAAGCGATGGACCATGTCCGCGCGATCACACCTGTTCCCGGCGGAGTTGGGCCAATGACCATTGCTGTGCTATTGCGCAATACGCTGGTCGCCGCATCGATGCGCGCGGGCCTGGATAAGCCGAAGGGATTATAGTCTATGAAACGCTTGTTCGCCGCATTGGGAATAGCATTATTACTGGCAAGCTGTGCCAGCAACGGCCGCCCGAGTGATCGCCAACGGTTTATCAAGGCCGCTGGTAAACCGGTCGCCAATCCCAGTGATATTGTGAAAGCGGAACTAGCCTTTGCCCGTTTAGCGCGTGAAGAAGGGCAATGGACCGCCTTTCGTGAAACAGCAGCACCAGATGCGATCATGTTCACACCGGAAATCGTAAATGCTCAGGTTTGGTTGAAAGGCAAAGCCGATCCGCCGCGGGCCACCGAATGGCAAGCGCATAAAATTTTCATGTCTTGCGATGGCAGCATGGGCGTTGCCACTGGCGCATGGCAAGGTGCCAGTGGGGGTACGGGCTATTTTACGACGATCTGGGAAAAACAGAATGCCGAAGATCGCCGCCTGCGCGGCAAGGATGTCGAATGGAAATGGATTTTCGACCATGGTGTGCCACTGGACAAGCCTTTGGAAGAGCCGGATTTTGTGACAACCCGCGTGGCAAGCTGCTCCACAGACTCAATCTCCGATGTCGGTGCAGTTGAGGCCGGCGAGAAAAATAAAAACGGCACTTCGGCCGATGGCACCATTTTTTGGAGTGCGGAAAGTTCTGCCGACAAATCCCGATCGCTGGTCGTTCGCCTATGGAATGGCTCGGAATGGGAAGATATTGTCAATGATGACGTGCAGGGATCGACTGAATGACTGAACTGTTCGTTTCGGCCCTGATCACATTCTTCGTAGCCATTGATCCGCCGGGCTGTGCTGCCATCTATGCCAGCATGACAACCGATGCCAGCGCTGCGCAGCGCCGGGCCATGGCGTTCCGCTCCATATTTGTTGCAACAATCATATTGTTGATCTTCGGGTTTTTCGGCGAAGCCTTGCTGCGCGCCATGGGGGTCAGCCTTGACAGTTTCCGCATAGCAGGCGGCATCATGCTGTTCATTATCGCGATTGAGATGGTGTTCGAAAAACGCACCGAGCGCCGTGAAGGCCGGGCGCAGGAAATTATCGATACTCCGGAAATAGAGGATGTATCGATTTTCCCGATGGCAATGCCGATGATCGCTGGACCAGGTTCGATTGCGGCCTTGATGCTTTTCATCGGCCGGAGCGACGGTTGGAACGAACAGATGATTGTGCTTGCTGCTATGGGTGTGATCTTGCTGGTCATGCTGGTGTCGATGCTTGCTGCCGGACCATTGATGAAGATATTGGGTCAGAAAGTCGAAACGGTCATTACCCGTGTGCTTGGCGTGATATTGGCGGCTTTGGCGATCCAATTTGTGGTCGACGGTATCAAAGCCAGCTTTCTATAATTTTCGCGCTTCCTCGATCAGCATGACGGGTACGCCCCGTTTGATCGGATAAGCCACGCCAGCGGCCTCGCTGACCAATTCCTGTGCCGCTTCGTCATAGACCAACGCCGTGCGCGTCATCGGGCAGACTAAAATTTCGAGCAAGTTGGTATCAAACGTGCCGGCCGGGATTTCAGACATTATTGAAGCGTCACGCGGCCTTCATCGCCATCTTGCCGGCCGAAAAATTCGAGCAGCTGGATGATCAGCTCCGCGCGATTTGACAGGCCGTCTATCTCCAGCAATGCCTGCTTGGATGCTGCATCAAACGGAGCAATTTGGGCGATGCCATTGACAAATGACGTGTCGTCAAGACGTCCGATACTGTCCCAATCCACTTGATAGCCCTGCAAATCTGCAAATTTGCGTGATTCGATTTCCAGTGCGGCCCGTTCGGCACTGGCGAGTACTTCGTCCAGTTCCGCATTTTCTTCGATTTCCGCCTGTACCTGTCGAAAGGCGGTGGACGCGTCCAGTTCTTCGATGACCCGGAAACGCGACACGCCTTCCAGGACAATGTTAAAACGCCCGTCATCCATGGCCTCTATATCGACAATCTTGCCGACACAGCCAATGTCAAAAAGTTCCGGCACTTCGCCATCTGTCTTGGGTTGAATCATCCCGATCTGACGATCCCGTGCCATCGCGTCGTTAATCAGAGCGCGGTAACGCTCCTCAAAAATATGCAGCGGCAAATGCATGCCGGGGAACAGTAGTGCACCAGCTAGCGGAAAGATCGAAATGCGTTTGGTTTCAGCCATGTCTATCCAAACAATATCGCAGACAGCTTGCGCCGGGTAGCGGAAACCCATTCGTTTTCCAGGCCGACCACTTCAAATAGCGACAGCAGCTTTGCGCGGGCTGCGCCTTCGTTCCAATCTTTGTCGGCTTCAATAATCGTCAGCAAATGCTCGGCGGCACCATCATGATCGCCAGATGCGATCATCGCGCTCGCCAGATCAAAGCGGGCCTGATGGTCTTTCGGATTGGCGGCAACCGCGGCCTTTAGCGCATCTGCTTCACTGTCATCTGGCTTGTCTTTGGCCAGCGCCAGAGCAGAACTGGCGCGTTCAATCGCAGGATCGCTCGCCATCGCCTCGGGTACGCCCGCCAGAGCCGCTTCCGCTTCAGGAAGATGGTCGGCCAACACTAATGCGCGAATCAATCCGCCAACGGCCTCTGCATTATCTGGTGCCATATCGGCGATCTGGGCAAATATGCCAGCGGCTCGTTCGCCATCTCCTTGGCTCAGGACGTCTTCACCCATGGCGAGCAGAGGTTCGATATCCTGCTTCGGCTCTTCGACGCCTGCGCCAATGGGAAGCTTTTCAAGCAGCTGATCCAGAATTTGTCCCAATTGGCTTTCGGTACGCGCCGAAGTCAGGTCTGCCACAGGCTTGCCCTGAAATATTGCGTAGACGGTGGGAATCGACTGAACCTGAAACTGGGATGCGATGAACTTATTCTCATCGACATTGATCTTGGCCAGCATCACGCCCTTGTCGGCATAGCTGGCGGCCACCTTTTCAAGCACAGGTGTCAGTGCTTTGCATGGTCCGCACCATTCTGCCCAGAAATCCAGAATGACCAATTTACTCATGCTGGGGGCGACGACGGCTTGCTGAAACTCTTCAACTGCCTTTTGTTCGTCCACTGTTAATCCTGCTGTCGCCAATTTTCGCTCCTGTAAACTGCGGCGCCTGATGACATTTACATCAATTATTTCCGGCGGGAATCGCGCACTGTTTTCTTGTATATCGGTGCTTTATGTGGGGTCGGAGCCGCCAAAGCCAAGCATATTTTTACTTTTCATGGCCATGGATTGAAAAATGGGGCTTGCCGGACCCAATAACCCATGCTAACCGCGCGCCTCACCTGCTGATGACGATACCCATGTCACAGCCGCCGAGCGGGCGTAGCTCAGGGGTAGAGCACAACCTTGCCAAGGTTGGGGTCGAGAGTTCGAATCTCTTCGCCCGCTCCAGATTTTCCTATATCGGTTTTTCAATCTTCAGCACTGGTAGTTTATCTCCCCTTTTGCCGCTGATCCATTTTGAGCAGCCTTTCGATGTGGCCATAACAGCGACAGCTAGTGTTGCCGGTGTTTCAGATGAGAGCGCTGGTTCCTGCATTATCACGGATAATCCAGACTTTTGAAAATTTCTATATTCAACCGCACTGACGGCCCTGGCTGCGGACAAAACGGTGAAAATGCAATTCTATGAGAGACGCGGCCGCTATCTAAAAATCGATAAAATCTGGATTTACAAATAGAAATTCAGATCTTTTCAAGCCTCCGCAGACTCAAATCGCAATCATATCAACACGACAATATTTGCCGGTTGAGCCGCCCCAAAGCTGATCGTCATGCGCCAACACGATAATGGGCCGATTTGAAAGATGAGCGCTCATCACGGCCGCGAGATTGCGATCAAAACCCGGATCGCTTGGCCGTAGCCAAAAACCCGCATCGCAACCGGGGACGACAGTCGCAATCGTGAAAACGACATCGCCACCGCCATAATCCGAATAAGAGTATATTCCTGTGATAGCGATTTTTTCTGTCGCTGAACCGACGATTGCTGCTTGCACCGGGGTAGCAAATGAAACCAAGAAAGAGGCGATGATTAAGAAGAGTTTCATGATTATTCACCTGAATTGAATGTGCGAAAGTTCTGGGTCTGTTGATAGGCTCACACAATCTCTGTGGTGAGCCGAAGCTGAGACGTTAAAAATCTCCCACCGAGTGGATTGCGCTAGGTTGTGTTTTATCGATGACCAAAAAGTGAATAGCTTCGCCGGAAGCTTTGCGCAGAAGAAAATAAGCATAGTGGGATTTGCCGGTCTCGGTCGTCAAATCGAACCAATAGTTATAGCAACAACTAAGCCAACTTGAATCGAACTGATCGAGATTACGCAGAAAAACTTTATTGTCAGAGACCAGGAACTTGATTTGTGATGCATCGCTAACTTGCACAGCCGAGGCAGCCAAAGCAGGGCTCGGTAAAGAGAGGATGCCCAGCGCTGCCAAAAGCTTAGTTGCCAATTTCCTCATTTTCATTCTCCTGTTATTGGTTTTGTGTAACTCTTGTCTGCGATGATATTTGGACAACCGGTCATTGCTCACACCCCACCTGATCCGACCAATCCAACACGCTGTAAGCCTGCCCAATAAGCCCGCTTGTGCGAATAACGGCTGTCCGTGGCGATGCTCCATCCGTTGCCACGGAAATCCTCAAAGCCGTCCCGGGACGGGCGCGGGCTTCAGTTGGAAGGCTCGGCTGTCCTAAAGCCTTGGCAAGCTCGGATCGCATTTGTCCGGCGACTGGTTGGCCAAGTCCGGAAAATGTTGTAAAATATTTGTCGGGACAAAAGCTGCTGCCGGCCGCAAGCCCGGCCTGCTGCATGGCTGCTGCTACATCGGCAGGGGATTGAAACAGCCGGCTCGCGCTGCGCTCCCCAGCAATGATCGCCAAAAATGCCTGCCGCTGGGATCCAGGGATGCCAAATCCTCTGAGCGCCCGTTCTATCAGAATCGGATCGGCTTGGTTCACATCAATCTTGCCGCTCTCACTGCTGACGCGGATCTGCATCGCGACGCCGTTTATCGTGTAGTTCGTCTCGGCCGGCAAGCGCGCCAGTTGGCTGCGAGGACCGTTGAACAATATGTCTGCCACCACTGTTTCTATGGCACTTTCTTGCGCATATCTGATATGCGCCTGCTCCCGTTCGAACGACAGCTCTTCCGATGCGCGCAAATTGTGGATCATGATTACGGCAACTATAGATGCGCCAAGCAGCAGCATCCAAACAGCGGTAATCAATATGTAACCACGCTCGGCTGGCTTGGCTGGCTTGGCTGGGCCATAAGGGGATGAAAGGTTATTCAACAACAACTGGTTCCGGATTTAAGCGGGCACCCACTAACCCCGCTTTTGCATCGTCAAGCAATGGCCGGGTCAGATCAAGTCCGTCGATTAGTGCATCGACAACATTCTCTATCTCGTCCGGGGAACGAATGACGGTCGGTGTGATCAAAATGATCAATTCCGTGCGCGACCCGGTATCTGTTTTGCGCCCGAACAGGCCGCCAATCAATGGGATCTGGCTGAGCACCGGAATGCCAGACTTGATACGGGTTTGGCGGTTTCTGATCAGGCCGCCCAGAGCAATCATCTGCCCAGAGCGCGTCGCCACCGTGCTGGCAAGGCGGCGCTGTTGGATGGTCGGGGAGTTGATGCCGGATGTGGTTGCTTCAGCGACATCGCTCACTTCCTGCGAGATATCGAGTATGATTGTGCCGCTATCATTGACCCTGGGCGTCACTTGCAGGATGACGCCGGTGTCGCGCAGTTCAATATTGTTGATGATCGGTGCGCCGGGAGACACGACACCCTGTGATTGCTGCGTCAAAATCGGAACTTGATCGCCGACCTGCAATGTTGCGGGTTCGTTGTTCAGTGTCAAAATTTTGGGTGCAGACAGAACCTTGACGTTTGTTTTCGATTGCAGCGTGTTTAATACGGCCGAAGCGGTCGAGCCGATGACAGACACAGAAAAACCGGGAAAAATCGGCGACGGTGTCCCGCTCTCAGTACCCGTATTGGTGATTGTGTTCGTTCCATCCGAGCCAGATCGCAATATGTTGAAATCAACACCAAAACGCAGATCATCAGACAGTGTGACTTCCGCCAGAGTGGCCTCGATAAGCACCTGCGCTACCGGCTGATCGAGCTTGTCCAGAGCATCGCGAATGAAACCATATTCTTCGCCATTGGCATATATCAAAAGACTGTTATTTTGCGCGTTGGGAACGATCCGCAAACCGCCAGAAGATCCCAAAGAAACCGGTGATGAACTGACATTGATAGGCGTAGTTTGACCTTCTTCATCGCCGCCTTGGCTTGCACCGCCTCCTCCAACATTGATGATTGATGGTTCTGCGCTTGGAGCGGCACTACTGCCGCTTCCGCCAAGGACCAGTTGCAGGGATGCCGCGATATCCGCCGCGCGGCTGTTTTGCACAGCGTAGCTGTATAATTTCCGTTTGCCCGAACCGCCGGCATCCAGTCTTCTGATCCACGGTTCAATGCGCGCCAGATCAGAACTGCCGCTCGCAATTCCCAATACCGAGCGCAAACGTGGAAGCGGCACCAGCCTTATGCGTGAGCCGATTATGTCGAAAGGCGGCTCAAATATTTTGTCGAGTTCTGCCACGATGGTGTCGGCGTCGACATTTTCCAGTCGATAAATTTCAAAATTCATTTCAGCCAATGTGTCGACATCAAACCGGGCAACAAGTTTCTTGGCAGCATCACGTTCGTCAGCGCTTCCGCTGATAAGCAGCTGATTGCGCCCGTCATTGGACGGCTGGACAATCTTGTCCCCCAAAAAGCCCTCGATAAGTTTCGCGATCTCATCGGCACTGCCATATTCAAGCGAGACGACTTCGGTCGCGAAGCCAGGTGTCGATGGTGCAAACCGTCTCGGTTTGTTGCCAGAAGCATCAATTGGGATATTCCCGGCTGACGCTAGACTGGGCGTTCCGATCGGCGCAACATTGCGAGCTTTGGTCCGGTCAATGATGCGATAACTATCCCCACGTTTAATGATCACCGCGTTCACGCTTGCCAATGCCTGTTCCAGAAGTGGGATTAACGAGGCTTCGGTTACCGGTTTGACAGTGCGCAGTGTAATATTGCCTGTTACGTCAGGGTCGATTGCATAGCTGGCACCGAGCATTGAACCCATCACAGCATCAACTACTCGTTTTACATCCGCTTCAACAAAGGCGAGTGAATAGCCATTGGCTTCATCATATTGAATACGGTCACTTGTCGGCGTCTGTGCGATCGCCGAACTATGCAAGATGATGGAGCTGAGCAGAGCGCAACCCAGCATAGCGGCAAAGGTACTGTGCAAAATTGTCGATCGATCGCCTTTATATATAGGTAAACTCAATTGGGCTCTCCATCTGATAAATTATTTTCCGGTTGTTCCGGATTTTCTTCCGTTTCCGGTGTAGGGGCAGGTGCGCCAGATGGTCCGCCAATGGCCTTGTTGCCATAATCCAGGCCAACGGTTCTCTGCTCACTGGCATTTGCAAAGGTTGCATCATTTTTACCAACCGACACGAGACGCCAACCATTACTCGATTGTCCGGCGGTTAATGTTTTGGTTTCGCCGTCGTTTGTTTTAACGATCGCGACTGCTTTGCCGCGTTTTTTGGAAACTACGCCAACAAGCGTGGGGGCTGGCGTATCCTGCTCCGGCATTTGTTCGACTTCTGATTCTTCAACAGGCATTCGATCTGCCAGGGGTTTGCGTTCTGCGTTGAATATTGGTTTGGCAAGCAGGGTATCGACAGCGGCAATCTGTTGGTTCTGCACTTTGGTAATCAGGAGAGGTTGTGCTTCAGGAATATTATCCGGTTCCCCCGTAAGCAGCCACGACGGTACAGCGACCATCAAGGCCGCTGCGATCGCGAGCCATACCCACTCTGCTTTGATCCGAGACATCATGGTTTCATCCAGGCCGCAACGACCTGTCCTGAAAATTGCAGATTGGGATCACTGTCGTTCCCCGCTTCAATCTGCCAGCTTCGAAAACGTATCATGGGAGAACCGCGTTCGGCCTGATTGATGAAACGGGTGACGGAGACCTCTTCGCCAATCAGTGCAAAATCAAACGCCAGTAACTTATCTGTCTCTGCACCCGGTCGAGAGGTTATATTGGCAACTTGAAGATCATTTTGAGCGGCCAGCCCGGAGATATGGCTACTAAGCCCTGACACAGCCTCTTCACGAGACTCTGCGCTAAAGACAATATCTGCTGGTAACGCCTCAGCCTCTTCAGGCTGTGGCCTAGCTTGCAAGTTTTCGAGCCGCAAACGTTGGAAGCGAGCATCGTCTAATTCGGTGAGACTGCTTTCCATCTGTGCAGCCAAGGGTGACACAATTAGTCGCCACACCAGCAAAAGCCCCAGAATCAGCAATCCAAGTGCAAGGATCTTCCGGGTTAGCGGGGAAAATTGAGACAAGGCCGCTATCATCGCGTTGACCTATATCGAGCGCGTTCCCGCGGTGCTTCGCTTTCAAGCTCTTCCGCCAACTTCAAACGAGATAAAGTCGCCGCTTGTTTGAGTACGATCTCGGTTTCTTCGCGATTGAGCATGTCAGCGATAAATTCAAAGTTTCCATCTGCCTGTTGCTCAGCCGAAACGGTCCAGTCTGTTTCTGGCAAAATTTGCGCCAATTTTTCCAACTTGTTGCTTGCACTTGGCATATTGAGCAGTGGCGAAGCAGCGCGGCGAATCATTTCTTCGCGCGCAATCACTTTTTCAGCGGCCAAACGGGGCGCAAGCTCTTCCTCCAATTTTGCGGCCCGATCGATCTCTATCGAGCTCATCAGTTTCGCCCCGCCGATTGTCAGCAATGGTATCATCGCCAGCATGACAGCTATAGCCATGGCGATTTGCATCTTGCGCTCTTCCAGCGGTTTGCGCGCAATTTCCAGTGGTTTGCGCAACGTCACGATCCTGTCTTTACATTGCACACAAAAAATAGGCGGCATGAGTTCTTGCTTGGTGAACAGATCCTCAAGTGCATTCAGGCGTTCCGATTTTGCAATGATCAAAGCCAATTCGATTTGCAGGTCATTGCGGTTCAACTCGATATAGTTCCAATCAAGCAACCGCGGTTCAAGCGGTACCAGATTAGGCAACTGCAACTCCAACGCAGAACGAAGCTGTGATGCGCTAGCGCGTGGAAGTCGAACGGGTAGGATCAGAAAATCACTATCGTCCAAAAACAAGCGCGATTTTCGGACCTCTGCAAGTTCGGCAATTTGCTCCCAGCTTTCTGCAGACAACTCCTCAAGACAAGAGTCTTCTCGCATTTTCCTTCCTGCACCATCATTTACGACTTCAATCAAGGTTTCATCATTTGTCATGAACAGATCAAAACGGTCGCGCTCTGTTGGTTCACCTCTTAGACTTTCCGGAAGCATTTCGCGCAGCTCGTCGATCCACCAGGTCAAAAGGTCTCGAGCCGCTTCGACGGATTTGGTGCTTTTGTCGTTCATGTTCGGCACCGCTGTGAGATAAGGTCAAATATGCAGGCACCGACTGCGTTAATCCGCGGCCGTACGGATAAAATCTGAGCGTTTGATCCAATCTGATCCGTGATTGCGATTTCGATCTTACTGAGGAAAGCTGGTGTGCCAGCATCGCTATTGGTGTTGACCTCATACCGCAATTCTATGTCTCTCATGTTTGAAAGGAGGATATTTCGCGGCAGGTCACTTCCCGGCCATTCGAGCGCAAGACTTTCTCCATTGGTGCTTCGTTCAACAGCCAGCCGTGCGTCCACGTAGCCTCGTCTACCGGTAGACAATGGCGCGAGCATCTGAAATTCGAGTATCCGGGATGAGCGTGACAAAGGTCGGGATGAGCTGTCCAAGAATCGTCCGTCTGCCAAGACGTTTTCGAGCAGCGCTGCAGCGGTTGATAGTTGAGCGCCTTTGTCTAATTGCTCCGTGGTTTTTAAATCATCGCTCAGCCCCGCTATCACCCAGCTGATCGATCCGAGCAGTAGCCCACCTGCAATTAGAGCGACGAGCGTTTCAACAAGAGTGAAGCCTTTTTCGTTCATCGCACAACCAGTGTCTTGAGATAGCGTTTTTGCAATGTGACTAGCTTGGGTTTGTCTTCACTGCCTGCTGTGATTGTGGCTTCGACCAGTACAAATGCTTCTCTGGGATCGCGCGCGATTTCGGTTTCTTCCAGCGTCCAGATTAACTGGTCTTGCTCGCCCTTAAGGTTCGAAGGTGGGCCAGGAATATCGCGTAAACTGTCGATCTGGGAATGGGCAATAGTCAGCGCCCGATTTTGCAGCAATTGGTTCTTTTGTCGGCTTTTGGCCGTCACAGCGCCATCCAGGATGATAGTGACCAAAAAGGATGTCACAACGAGTGCTACAAGCACTTCAATGAGCGTAAACCCCTCTTGAGAACATCGCTGCTTCATTCGACAATCCGTCCATCGATCCATCGGATCGCGAATAATCTCTTGCCGCTGCGCGAGATGATACCACCATTGCTCGAACCATCCGCATAGAAAATAAGGTTCTCAGACCTGCTGCCAACGGCGGGTGCCAGTTTGATGGAATAGTCGGTCAAAATCACTTCCCTAGGCGCACGGGTTGTGATCGCTTCCTGGCGTGCCGAAGCGATTACGCTTTCCAGCTTGGCCAAATCACCTCTTGCGGTCGCGCCATCACTGCTGCCACTAGCGCCGATGAACAAAATCGCTGCCAACGACATTATGGCGAGTACGACGAGTAGCTCTATCAAGGTAAAGCCCCGCTGTTCCTCAGTCATCCCGGACGGGTAAATCTTATGGGATGGCGACATGGTCAGCATTATCGCCAGTGCCTCCTTCCTTGTTGTCTGCGCCAAGAGTTATCAGTTCATATGGTTTGCCCTCGACGGGTGATCGGTAGATGAAATCAAAGCCCCATGGATCTTTGAGCTGGCGTTCCTGGCGGATATAGGGGCCGTTCCATGCCGGATCGGGATCCGACATGCTCCAGAGCACTTTTATGCCTTGCTCCGTTGTCGGGAAGGCGCCAGTATCCAGTTCATAATATCTGAGACTGGCCGACAAGGTGTCGAGTTGGATCTTCGCGGCCTTGGATTTTGCGCTTCCCAACAAATTTGTGATTTGCGGGATGGCGACAGCAGCGATCAGCCCAATAACAACCAGGACCACCAGCATCTCCATAAGCGTGAAGCCATTTTTTCGTACGCTGTCTGCAGTTGGTTTTGCGGAGGTTAGTTTCGTGAAATTCCAGTTTTTCATCCAGCAAAATCTCCCAGTGCAAATATACCCAACATGACGCCAGCGACTAACATGGCGACAAGTCCGCCGAGGACTATGATCGCGATGGGATTAACCAATGACACGATCCGTTCGATTCGCGCTGAAGCGGAATCGCCCATGATTTCGGATGCATAGCCGCAGGTTTCACCAAGTTTGCCGGTGCGTTCGCCCACCTCGATCAATCTGCTGGCTGTCCGAGGAAAAACGGATGTTGCTTCCAATGCAAAGGAAAGCCTACAGCCCTCCCGGATTTGTGTTTCGACATTCGATAGCTGAGCCTGCCAACGCGCACTGGAGAGTGTTTCTCTAGCGAGTGGCAGTGCGCGTACCACGGTCAGGCCATTTTCGATCAGCGTGGCCAACAAGCCGGTAAATTGCGCAGCAATATATTGATCACGGAGTTTCATGCCCGGAAGATATGGTGCAGTTGAAGACAGCAATTTTTGCCCTTCAGCAGATTTGAATATCATCCATGGGACCAGGACAAGCAGAAACGCAGTGGCCAGCATGATCAAGCCATGGCTGCGAATAAAAGCGGATAGTGAAAGTACAAAATTTGTGAGCGCTGGCAGCTTGTCTTCATTGCCAGCAAATATTGGCTCGAATTGCGGTACCACACTGGTAAGTACAATGATGAGAGCCGCCATGGTTGCAATGAGAACAGCAGCCGGATAAGTCAGTGCCGTAGCCAGTTTGCGTCTCGTTTCTGTGGCCTTGGTCATACGCTGTGCTACGGAGGTAAGAGCGGAGCCCAATTTTCCACTTTTTTCCGATGAGCGAATGACGCCAATCACGTAGGTGGGGAAAATACTATGTGCTTCTAATGCACCCGCCAGACCTTTGCCCTCTTTTACCTTAGAGAGAATATCGGCTAGCAATTGTTTTTGACGGGTTTTGGGGGCTTGATCGCGCAGCAAATCGATAGATCGATCCACGGGCAGTCCGGAACGAACGAGCAAAGCCAATTGGCTGAGCATCAGCGCTTGTTCGCTCAGCCCCACACCGAGGGAAAGATGCACCGGCTGATTGAGGCGCTCGGACAATGTCATGGTGCCGCTGTTGACTTGCAATGGGGTGAGGCCGATGCCAAGCATCATCTGTACACAGGCTTGCTCGTTGGCCGCTTCCACCTGCTGCCACTTCTTCTGGCCCGTCGCATCGACTGTGAGGCAGCGATATTCCGTCATGTGAAGCTCACCACGCGCTGGACTTCATCAAGGCTTGTTACGCCCTGACCCGCTAAGGAAAGGCCGTGCCCCAGCAAGGTTTCTGAGGGATTCAGTTGGTGACTTTCAGCATTGCCATTTCTGATTGCGCTTCGGAGTGCCTCATCTACCTCGACAATCTCGATTAATGGTCGACGCCCGGCATAACCGGTATGATGGCAATTGCCACAGCCGTTCGCCTCGAATAATTTCTGAGGCGCCGGTACGGCATGCTGATCGAACAAGGCGATTTCGCGGGGCTCTAAAGTTGCTGGTTTTTTGCAGTCATCACAAAGGCTCCGGACGAGGCGCTGAGCAATGGTTGCGATGACCGTAGAGGCAACCAAAAAAGGTTCCACGCCAATATCGTTTAACCTTGTGTATGCGCCCAACGCGCTATTGGTGTGCAGCGTCGAAAGCACCAGATGTCCGGTCAGTGCGGCACGATGTGCGATTTCGGCCGTTTCTCCATCGCGTATCTCGCCAATCATGATGATATCGGGGTCTTGTCGCAGAAAAGCACGGAGACTACTGGCGTAGCTCAAGCCGATTTCGGGATGCACCTGGACCTGGTTGATGCCGTCCAGCATGACTTCCACAGGATCTTCTACCGTAAGGATTTTGACTTCGGGCGCACGCAGCGCGTTCATCGCGGCATAGAGCGTGGTTGTTTTGCCGCTGCCCGTAGGCCCGGTCAGCAGAATGATCCCATGTGGTTTCTCCAGCGCAGCGTTCAGTTTTTGAAGTGCAGACGGAGGTAAACCCAAGGCATTCAATTCCAACGGCAAGCTCGCACGGCCGAGTAATCGCATCACTATGCTTTCACCGTTGGCGATCGGTGATGTAGAAACGCGGACATCCACTTCTTCGCCGCGCACGGTCAATTTGATGCGGCCATCTTGTGGCAATCTGCTCTCGGAAATATCAAGTCCCGCCATGACCTTGATACGCGATGCGATGGGCTCTGCCAGCGCGGTGGGATGGCGCTCCACTTCGCTGAGGCGCCCGTCGATTCTGTAGCGTACCGACAGATGCCGAGCCATTGGTTCCAAATGAACGTCGGATGCTTTGCGCTTTACGGCATTGGTCAGTATTTCATGGACCTGACGGATCACTGGAGCTTCGCTAATTCCATCACGCAGGCGTTCGAGCTCTTCATCCAAATCGGCATCCAGCGGAACTGCCAAATCGTCCTGATCGATCAGGTTAAGATACGTATTCAAGCGGTCCTCAATGTCACCCAACCGAGCCAGTTTGGGTTGAACAGCACGACCCGCTGCAAAGGATAGAGCAGCAATCGCATCTACGTCTTCCGCGTCGCCAATCAGTGCATCGAGAGACCCATCGCTGTCCTTTATGGGGATGATCTTGTGCTTCTTAAGGAAAAGTGGATTCAACCCATCGATCATAGCGGGCTCACGCTGCAAAAGATCGTCACTAGCGATTTCACAGCCGCTGGTTTCGTGCATAGCCGCAAGCAAAATTTCGTCGCTGACAAGGCCCATTTGTGACAGGACCCATGGCAACCGCATGCCGGTCTCTTCGGCAATTTGAAAGGATCTCTCCAACTCTGGCAGAGCAATAAGCTCACTATGTGTCAGATGATCAACGAGACTCGACAATATATCCCCCCTGCAAAGGTCAATATTTGCCCGATTCAACTATTATTGCAATCTTCTTCATGTAGAAAATTGCAACTACCCCATATTGTACAATATTTGCGTCTTTCCAACGGCGCCAAAGCGACTTAATATAAATAGGAATCAGATCAAAATGGCGGTATATGGCCTTTCAAACAATCGATCAGTGGCAGGTTGAACGCACGTTTGGATGGCGTTTTGGTCCCTCATGGATTCCAGGCTTATATAATATTTGGCCCGATGGTGATCGGCTACGAAAATTATCTAGCGGCACCTTCGCACTCATTTTCCATGGGTTGTTTTTCTATTTTCTGGTGACGGCCGCGTTCAACAAAGCCTTTGAAAGGGAGCCTGTTCCTCCTGCCGGAGAAACGACAAGCATGACCATGTTGGAACTGGGTGAAGTTTCGGAAAATGATCAGGCGGCGGAACAGGAAGCCAGCGGCGAACCATTGCTGTCACAAGCAGCACAAGCACCAAAGATCGATATCGAAGTGAATGCCCCGGCAGAATTGCCGCCCGAATGGTCTCTCTCCCGTATCAAAATACCTCGTCCTGTTTCCAATGTAGCCGCCCCGGAACCGTTCGTTGAGCAGAACGCCAATACAGGAACAGGGCAAGGATTAGCGTCTGGAGGCGATGCGAGCGGCGGTGTTTATGACCCGTTTGCGGGCGCCGCCCCTAATCGCAAGCCAGAGCTTGAGGGTAGGCAACGAGGACCCGAGAAGAAGCCTTCATTGGCTGGACGCGTCGCTGGATTTTTTGGTTTTGGTGATGACGCCAAGGCAACATCAGAAGATGTTTTTGAGCAATGGGTTGCTGGCCTGCGTGCCCGATTACCACGTGCCAAGGGTAGCGTCGAGTTATCAGTTACTCTGGGTTCCGATGGCAAAGTGAAGGCGGGCGAGGTGCTGGGTGGCAGCGCCTCACCACAAGTTAAATTCTTTGTACGCAATGCCGCCATTGGTCAAAATTTTGCTGGTCTGGGTATAGATGGTGCTGGCGGTGTAAAGTTGCCCGTGATCCAGTTGAACTAACATAGCGCGGGTGTGGATGGCAGGATTTTTCCGTTAGTATAGTTTAGATCTTGACCATTTTGGTCACAACTTCTTCAAATAAGTGTATTTTGCTTTGCATTTTTATGTAAAATATAATTTTATGTAGAATATAATTTGTTTTGGAAATGAGGGGGTAATGTAATGAAAATTTTTTATTCAATGATATTGCTGTTTCTCATCAGCATCAGCGTTACCGCTGACGCCAATACCGTAGGCGGTAAAATCGTGCATGTTGGATCAGTCAATGAAACAATTGTGTTTCGTATCGTTGGGGGAACAGACACTAATCGTCCTGCTTGTGCAACAACGCTACGTTATGCGGTTCATAAGGACAGTGTTCATGCGTCGCTGATTTTGACAGCTTTCGCCACTGGCAAGGATTTGGGTACTGTCAGCGGCTTGGGCACATGTTCGCTTTGGGGTAACGCTGAAGACCTTCGCTTTATAGAGATTTGCCCTGCCACTGGATGTTCATAAGCATAGCGCTTTTTAATGGTATGTTTGTCGGATTTATAACCCAGACCGAGAAAGTTATTGCAAAGGAGGTGGCATGAAAAAATTGATTTTTATTGTATCATTTATTGGGACATTGATCTTCGGCTCCAGCAGCGCTTCTGCGCAGCAGTCGTTCTTCTGTTCGCCGTCTTATGGCGGCTATTGTCAATATACCGGCAAGATATCCCAGCTTTACGTCAATGACGCCAATCTCATTATTATGTATTTTGAGAACTCTGTTGATCCGGCGGTTATTTCAAACACTGGGATTTCCGCGAGTGTAAACAATGCTGGGGCCTACATGATAACTGACAATCCAATCTATGCCGAATATCTATATTCTACGTTGATCACCGCGCAAGCAAGCAAAAGGCCCGTTACAATCCAGTTTTTCGGAACAACATCAGGTTATCTGAAGCTGAGTAAAGTCTGGTTGGCTGAATAAGGTGATAACGCCCAATCACCGCTGTTTCATCAAATGAATATAGGATGCCCGCACACATGTGCTGTCGGCATAGTTGTATATCGTCACTTTCATGCCGGTGGTTAATGCCGTTAGTGCTGTCGAATAAGCTCGTTGATGGGCATTGGCATTGGGGGCATTGGCTTCAGGAAAAATGATCCATTGCGCATTACAATTACTGGACCCACCCTCTGTCTTCACCGCAAAATTTTGGCCGTTATTTGCTATATTTACGACATCGGTAACTGTTGCCCCGCTAGCGAGATAAGCGCCTGCTGCGTGGGCGTTGGTGCTGAGCAAGAACAGGGGGATGGCTATGATTTTAAGATATTTCATAGAATTTCCTCTCGATCCATCGATAAGTGCCTTTGATTGGGCTCGAGCTGTTCCGATATCTTGATTGGTCAATGCAGATCATTTCATTACTCGGGACGAAGATAGATGCCTGCGATATCACAGTCACCCCATTGGCCAGCATTGGGGTTAATAGTGTCAAAAATGACATTGCCCCGGCTACCGTTGGTCGCAATAATCATTAAAAGCTGCGCATATAGTTGATCGAAATTGGGATGAGACTTTCTGAGATAGCCACCCCTATTGGCGTAGCAGGTTGGCATCGAACCATCCTGAAAAAGAACGAATACAGCGTTTCCGTCCGTCATATATATCTGGTTTACTTTTAGTGGACTCATCAACGGTCCTTGCGTTCGTGCGGCATAAGCGGGTCCCGACAGCCCCAATGCCAATACCGGCAACAGGAATTTTATAATATTTACCATTTGGAGCTCCTTTTTATTATCTGGTATTATAAAAAATATATCTCTACTATATTTATTTAGTTTCATTGGTCAAAAATATTTATATGATCAGTAATAGGCAAGTTAGGGGCAATGTGATGAAGGGTGCATTTCATAGACTCGGGTCGGCCATGACTATTTTCATCGGCTTATTGATTGCAGCAACGCCAGCCATGGCCTGGGACGGTGCAATAACCGGAAATGTCACACAGATCGATCTTACCGAAACAGGTCAAAATTTCGGCTTCAGGGTCTATCTTGAGGGCCGACCAGTCATTTGTACCGGAGGTCCCGACTGGGCCTATCTCAATGCCAATGAAGATAATTATCAGGCAATCGTTTCTGCGCTGATGCTCGCCTATTCATCTGGAAAAACGGTTGTTCTTTATACCAATCGCGACGCCAGCAATAAGTGTAAGATTGGATATATTACAGTCCGTTCGTGATGCGGAATGCCATTGTTGATTTCTTATGGTGATAATTTTTGAAGGAGGTAATATGAAAAATATACTATTTCTGATGTCATTCTTGGGCGCTTTGATTATTGGTTCTAGCAGTGCCATTGCTGGCGGCTCAACAAGTTCTACCACGCAAAAAATAACAAGTGTTGCATTCCATGAAGTCGGGTTTTTCATGTATGGGAACGGCTGGGATAATCCGAATGGCTGCGACCGCGATGTGGCCATTGTACTTCTAAAGACGGACCGCAATTATGACAAAGCCTTCGCATTGCTGATGACAGCCTTTGCTTCCGGTAAAGAAATTCGAGGATATTTGGATGGATGTGCGATGCATGATGGTCAGAGTTATAACACGATCAGGGGATTTAAATATCTCGAGGTGCGCTAGCAGCGGCAAAAAACTTGCTCATTTGATTGCAACGGGAGGGTTTCGAATGTCGAGTTTAAAGAAGATACTGGCAACCATATTTCTCGCGGTGCTGACACTAGCAACGCCAGCAACTGCTGCAGGCTTGTGGGAGCCCGCAACCATTACGCGGATATCTGTTAATTCGGTTGGCGTTGCCTTTCTTGAACTTGACCCTGGTGCACCAAATACCGGCTATGCCAAAGCGGCATGCTCCAACAATGGTCTGTGGGAGGTAGCCTTTGATGCGTCTACGCCCGCTGGACAAGCCATGTTGTCGTTGGCGTTGTCGGCGCATCTCGCCAAGAAGCCTGTCCGTGTGGTTGGTAGTGGCACATGCTCAGCTAACGCTGGCGTAGAGGGTATATTTTATCTCGATATATTGCCGGATTAAAAAAGCGCGGGCTTGCCCTGTCGTGGAGTGCCATCATGCAACATGAATGCGAAATGGCTGATTTACGCCAAACAGACTATAACTTTGGTAAAAATTATTTACCATTATTATGTGATTTTAACATTTACGGTCATATACAAATAAATGATCATTTCTGTTGACTGAACGACAATAATAATATCTATCTTATTGTAACAGGGACTCAGGTTCGGGGGCGATCATCAAAACAGTTCTGCGATCATCTGTATTAGCTTTACTATTGGTAAGTAGTGCAGTTCAGGCTGCCTCTCAATGGACAGGCAACAGAAAGATTACGGAAATTTATCCGCATGCTAGCGGTTTTATCTATCAATTGGATGGAGCGCAGATAAATGACCCAAGCTGTAACGAGAACAGATTATATATTCCTATTACTGCGGCCAATTATGATGCGATCGTAAGTTCCTTAATCACGGCCTTTACGTCCAAATATAGCGTAAATTCGAACTATGATGATAGCACAGCGTCTTCCTGTCAGGCTGTTGTTAATCGTGTGCGGGTGACGCCATGATCTTTCTTTCCAAGATCGGTGCTTTGGTAAGTTCTATTGCGGTCATCTGCCTGCTGATTTTTGCATCTCCCGTTTCGGCTGCGCAACAATGGACCGGTGCTCGACAGATTGATCAACTCTATCCCAATTCATTTGGTCTGATCTTCTATGTCGAGGGTTCGGACTTGAGGCCTTCAGGCTATAATGGGCCGTGTCCAGGCAACCGGATGTTCATAGGTAAAACGCATCCCAATTATGAGGTTATGGCCAGCGTCCTGATCCTTGCCTTTGGCTCTTCTTTTCCCGTCAATTTAAACTTTGAATCAACCACGCTGTCGTCCTGCGACATTGCCGTAAACCGTGCGACCGTTGCCAAGCAGTGACGGCATTTAACATCACATAGGAGGCCTATCGTGCAGTATGTAATCAAGTCGTTTTTCTTGTCGCTCGGCGCAGTGGTGTTTGCTTTGTCGGGGCCAGCAATGGCGCAAGGGACGACCACCTATGAATATGATGCGCTCGGCCGGCTGATCGGTACGACAACGGTGGGTGGTGCTAACAATGATCTTATCACCACCTATGAATATGACGCTGCAGGCAATCGCAAGCGCGTGACAGTGGAGGGGAGTGATGGCACGCCAGGAGGGCCCAGCCGTATCATCGTGCTGCCGATTAACGGGTTTCTGGTCATTCCCATCAGACCAGTGAGCTAGGAATTTGAATTTATTTTAGGGGGTTAAAATGACGAAGTTAATATCTCTTGCGCTTGCCGTGATCACAATGGCTTTTCCTTCACTTGCTAACGCTGCTGCTTCTTGCGGTGGACCTGTCACGAACGTCATTACCTATGGAACCGGCGATGTCATGATATTGGGATCATGGCGTGGTGACTGGACGGTGCTTTGCAATGTCAATCAAGAGCGACTGGGTATTAAACCGCAGACCTGTTTCACGTGGTTTTCCAGCATTAGCACGGCGATCACCGAAAATAAGGATCTATACGTTTACTATACGACCATAAACGCACCTGAATGCGCCACGATGCCAACATATGGGAACGCCCCTGTGCCTTATTATGTGCGGCTGGCGAAATGAGGGTCTTCGCAAAAGCTCTGCTCGCTTCAGCGCTCATGGCCTTCGCACTGCCCGCAAATGCAGCGGGTGGCTCAACGGCATATGCTGTGCCGACAAAAATCGAAATCGTCCGCGGCCAAGGTTTCATTATCTTCGGAGCATATGGCAATCCGGGGCCGACCCCCTGTACCAGAGTTGATACGATTTGGGTTCCCATATCCCACCCGCAATATTCTGAGCTTCTGTCCACTGCATTATCCGCCTTTGCCGGTCAGTTTAAGCTGCAAGCCTATGTGCACACGTGCACTTCAATCGGCTGGCATGGCGGGACCTATAACGAACTGACGAGCCATGGCGCGTTGTACATTTCAAGATGACAGAATTGCGATCAACGGGAGGCAGCAAGCTGTGAAAATAATTTCCAGATTCCTTCTTGTAATCGTGGCGCTCGGCATGATGCCGCAAAGCGCAATGGCGCAGACTTTTACTTGTGCGGTGTCGAAAGGCATTCCTTATTGTGAGTACAAAGGCAAAGTCAGGCAGGCCTACATGAATGATGATAATTTGGTCCTGATGTATTTTGAAGAATATATCGATTTGTCTGTCGTTTCAGCAGCTGGCTATTCCGGCGTGTCAGGCACCTATGCCGCGGCCTATCTTCACACAGAGAATCCTGCCTTTGCAGAAGCACTATATTCTACGATTCTGACCGCTCTGGCTGCGGACAAAGAAGTCGCGATCCAGATGCGCGGTTCACAAGGTGGATTGCTGAAAATTGACCGGTTCTGGATCCAACAATGATGAGAATATCGAAGAATTTATGATGCGCAGAACTTTCATATCATCAGCGGTCGCTGCGCTAAGCTGCGTCGCCCTTTCGGCCGAAGCGCATGCCGCGGCGGTTGACTGCGCCGGCACAATAAGCGGTGCCTACACAACGAAAGCGGGCGGGGTCGTTGTCCTTAGCTCATGGCGAGGCGCATGGACCCAGATCTGTAATCTCAACAATGAATGGAAAGGCGTCCCAGCCCAAACGTGTTGGGGCTGGTTTGCGCAGGTCAATACGGCCGTCGCACAATCGAAGCCAATGCGATTTCATTTCGCAGACGGCACCAGTGCGGCCTGTACCCAATTGCTGACATTTCATAACGCGAATCCGCCTGAATATGTGCTGCTGGCAGAGTGAGGGGTGAGTTGTGCTGAGAATACACAATTTTCTGAATCGGCCATTCGGTGGTCTGGACGAAGAAAGGATTGTTGAAAATGACTAAGCTGAACAGGGCAAATGCAATGCAGAGTAGATTCACAAAATCCGCGTCTTTCACTGCCATGGCGGTAGGGCTGTTCTGGACCAGTAGTGCAATGGCCCAATCCAATTCCGAAACGCCCCCTGAACATTCGACGATTGATGAAAATGGTGTTGATCTATCGTCTGGTGATGTAGTTGTTCGGGTACCTGAGTTATCGATCGGCGGCGGATCAGGGCAGCTCGTGTTTCAATCCGAATACGGAATGCGCTATCCTGAGGAAAATGTAGCATATTTATTTGATGATGGGGAACCGAAACAAGTTGTGCGCGGCACTAGTAGAACCAATTTTACATCATCAGGAACCAACGAGTGGACATCGACAAAAGGCGATGGCGAAAAACTTGTCAGGAATAACGGTAGTTATTCGTTTACGCTCTATGCAGCGGACGGATCTGAATATTTGTTCAGTGAGAAATCATCAGTGCTCTGTGAGGACGGCGATCCATATGGCGATTGTTTCCACGAAACAGTGTTGGCAACTAAGGTGACAGAAACCAACGGATCAGAGAAAAACTTCAGCTATAGAGGAGATTGGCAGTGTATAGAAAATGAAGGAAGCTTTTGCTTCATTGCTAGGCGGGTGACACGATTGCAGTCAATCCAAAATAGTTACGGCAATATGTTGAAATATGATTATGCCGATGATGTTGATCCTGGGACATATGGCAACACTTGGAACGAATGGCAGCGATTAACGCGTGTCACTGCCATTAATACCACGGAAGAATACTGTGACCCTGATGCAAACGATTGTTCTCTGGCAGGAAATTGGCAGGAAGTGAATTTTAGTAGGGATGGAAATGACATTGACGTCACCGATGATGCCGGAGGCATCACAAAATACAAATATGACAGCAATGACAAGTTGACCGCTATCACCCCGCCGGGATCAACAACGGATCGAGCCTCTTATAGCTATAATAATACCGGCACGGTCTCATCGGCAACGGTGGCCGGTGTAACATCCAGCTATACTTATTCTATCAACGCAGGCGCCAACGAAAAAACAGTGGTGCGGACAAAAGCAGGTAGCCCGGAGACCTATGTTTTTTACTTGGACCTCAACCTGCTCAAAAGTTACACGGATAATTTAAGCAACACGACAACCTATACCCGAGATAGCTCGGGCCGCCTGACGCGGATCACATACCCGGAAGGCAATTACAGAGAACTTGTCTATGACAGCCGCGGCAATGTCGAGGAAACGCGGGTTGTTGCGAAGCCCGGATCCGGCCTCGCCAATCTTGTTACCACGGCTGAATATCCCAATAGCTGTACCAACACGAAAACCTGTAACAAGCCGACCCAAACGACCGATGCCAATGGCAAGAAGACGGATTATACCTATGACCCCACCCATGGCGGTGTGCTGACCATAACTAGGCCTGCCGCGCCAAATGGCGTGCGGCCACAGACGCGCTACAGCTACGCTCAGGAAAGCGCTTATTACAAAGACGCCAGCGGTAACATGGTTGCTGGCCCGGCCATGTGGGTGCCGACAGAAATTGCCGCCTGTCAGACAACGGCCAGTTGCTCCGGTGGTGCTGACGAAGTGCGCACTACGATTGACTATGGATCCACGCAAAATGGTAGAAACTTGCTTCCCGTCAATGTAACAAATGCTTCTGGTTCGCTCAGCACCACAGTTATTACTGGCTATGACGGTCGCGGAAATATCACATCGGTAGATGGTCCGCTGCCAACCTCTGTTGATCGGCAAAATTTTCTCTATGACAGGTTAGGCAGGCGCACGGGCTCTATCACCCCGGATCCCGACTATAGCGGTCCGATGAGAAATCGCGCGGAGCGCTACAGCTATAATGCTGAGGGGCAGATTGTTAAGATCGAAACGGGCAAAACCAATGGTGAAACAGTAGCCGCTCTCGCGGCCATGACAGTACTCGATTATGTGGAGCTGGAATATGACGCCAATGGCCGCAAGACCAAGGAAACACTGAAAACTGCTGCAGGCGCAGCAAAAGCGTTGACCGAATATAGCTATGACAGCAAGGGTCGCATTCTCTGCTCAGCGCAGCGGATGAACCCTGCGGTTTATAGCAACCTGTCGGGCGCCGCATGTTCCCTTTCGGCCCAAGGCAGTGCCGGCCCCGACCGGATCACACGATACCATTATAACGGCGCGGACCAACTGTTGCGTCAAACAGACGGCTATTTGACCGCTGATGCCCGTGATGCTTGGGCAGCGACCTATACGGACAATGGCCAGGTGGAAACACTCACCGATGCAAATCAGAATCGCACCACCAATATTTATGACGGCCACGATCGTTTGTATGAAACCCGTTACCCGCACAAAACCAATGCAAATACCAGTAGTGCATCAGACTATGAACGCTTTGGCTATGATGCCAATGGCAATGTGGTTAGCCGGCAGCGCCGCGATGGGCAGATAGCCGCTTTCACCTATGACAATCTCAACCGGATGACACTGAAAAATCTTCCCGGAACGGCCAATGATGTCTATTATGGCTATGATCTGCTGGGACGCCAGACAACCGCTAAATTGGCGTCAAGCGGTGGTGCAGGACTTACCAATGTCTTTGACGGTTTGGGAAGGCTAACATCCGTTACAGATACCACTGGTGGTGGATCGCGGGTGACCTCCTATGAATATGACGCGGCTGGCCGGCGCACCAAGATGACTTGGCCGGGTAGCAGCTTTCATGTCACCTACAGTTATAAGGTTGATGGTTCGCTGGACCAGATCAAGGAAAATGGCGGGGCCGCCATTGCCACCTATAACTATGACAGCTTTGGCCGTCGGACGGGCCTGACCTATGGAAATGGCACATCGGTCAGCTATGGCTATGACGATGATGAGGATAATATTTCTCGCCTCTACACGCTGACTAATAATCTGTCTGGTTCAGCCCACGATGTTACTGCCAAATTCAAATATAATCCGGCAGGCCAGATTGCCGAGATAGAACAGAGCAATGATGCCTATGCGTGGGAAGGGCACTACAATATCGACCGGCCCTATACGTCCAATGGGCTGAACCAATATACGCTCTCTGGCACGTTGACGCCGACTTATGACGCGCGCGGCAATCTGATCAGCGAAGGTGATCACAGCTATGGCTATGATATCGAGAACCGCCTGATCACCGGGCCCGATGGTGTTACGCTAAGCTATGACCCCTATGGCCGATTGCACCAGACCACGGGCAGCACCACCACGCGGCTTGGTTATGACGGCGTCGACTTGATTGCGGAATATGATGCAGGCGGCAATTTGCTGCGCCGCTACGTCCATGGCCCCGGTACTGATGATCCGATCCTGTGGTACGAAGGCACCGGCACCAGCAACAAACGCTATATGCACAAGGATGAGCGCGGCAGCGTGATTGCCCTATCCAATGCCAGCGGCGGTATCCATGCGATAAACTCCTATTCGCCTTATGGTATCCCCGGTTGGACGAATGAGGGGCGTTTTCAATATACCGGTCAAACGTGGCTCAAGGATCTGGAGATGTACCATTACAAGGCGCGGGTTTACTCGCCGGGCATGGGGCGATTTCTGCAAACCGATCCCATTGGGTATGGTGACGGGATGAATATCTATGCTTATGTTAGGAATGATCCGGTGAATAAAGTGGATCCTCTCGGGTTATGCAATGGTTACGACGGTGTAGAGATAACCTGGTGTGGCCCGGAGCGCGGCTTTTTCTATTGGCGCAGTTATGCAGGGCGATGGGGGGGTAATTTTATCTCTGATGAAGTCCAGCAGAGCATTGAGGAGGCCTTAGCTGAAGCTGACAAAAGAATAAGAGAGCTTGCTAAAGAGACGGCATGTGCAGCAGCATCGACCATCGGTAACAATGATCGTGTTAGATTAGGGGCAGATTTTGCGGCTGCAGATGGTGGGGCTTTCAGAGCGGGTGGAGGCATTTCTATAGATAAAAAAGGGCGCATATTTGTTGATGGAAACGCAGGCCTAGGCTTTGGTTTAGCAGCAACTGGCGCATTCGGAATAAGCAATGTAGTCAATGCTCCGAATGAAAGCTCGATTAGTATTACCGGAAATGGGGGACTAGGCTTTGGTCTAATAGGGGGAGAGTTTCAAGTTGGCGGAGGGTCCTCTGGACAAATAATAAGTGGCTCCATCACTGCCGGCGGTATACCAATCCTTCCGGGTAAGATCGGAGCAGAAGCAACTGTAACTGCGAATGCGCAAGTTGTAAGGCAGATCGGCTCTCTTGGATGCCCATAAGAGGAAGTATCATGATTAATCAGTATAAAAGGTTATCAATATATAAATTATTATCACCAATTTTATTTATATCTATATTTATATTTAACGAATATAAACTGTATGTATATATTTCAATAGCCATATTAATGGTATTGATTTTGATGGAAAGATGCAAAAACTGCCAGAACCCGCTTCTTTTGTTTGGATACAAGGTGGATGCTAAAAAGAAGCATCTTATATGTAAGAAATGCGGGCACCACCAGGATGCTTAAATTACGGCGACAGATCGGTAAAGATACGAAATAGAAATCGTCTTTGGATGGTTGGCCATCCTCAAATGCAATCTTCATCCTACCAAAGGACAACGCTTCACCACCCATCCGCCAACTTCCAAGCCCGCTCCAAGCACCAAAAAGCAAACATTCCCGCACCTTCCGCCACTTTATCCCAAAATCAATTCCGCCGCGCGGCAACTTCGCCACTTTTGATCAACCCCAATCCCCCACCCCACCGATGAAACACAGGGAGCCCAAACTATGAACCTACGCAAATCAGCCCTCATCATTGCAGCCGCAACCGCAACATTATTGGCCAGCCCGGCAAAGGCCTCTACGGAATGCAGCCGCGAAGTTTATCGCGTCTGGACCGATCACAACACCGGATATATCCTCGTTTGTTTCACAACGCCGGGTTGCATTTCTGTTGGGACATCACAAGGCACCCAGGAAAGCCGTGACCGTTTTTATTCGCAAGCAACAATCGCTTTGGCTTCAGGCTTAGTCATGCGCGTCCGCTATCCGGAAAACGGGCTCGATTGCAATGCGATATCTTCATCCACGCGCAGTGATTTCCACGGTATTTGGCTCCATAAGCCATGATCGCAATCGGTGTGCCGAACGTCTCGCTTTGAGGAACATCCGTAAAGCTGAAAGTTCTTCTTTCTGTATAAAATTTTCCGATTTCAAGCACGATATCACCAAACCACCGACTACTGATACGTGCAGTGTCCGCGTGCGCGATCAGGCCCAAGCTGTCCGCGGACGGGCTTGCCGGTAGGTACCCAGTAGCCGGACGCTATTGCAGTGAAAGCGCAGTTCTTCAAGCGCCCGGTCCACTGCTGGATCGCCAGGCGCGCCCTCGATATCGGCATAGAATTTTGAGGCGGAGAAACTGCTCCCTTCCTGATAGCTTTCCAGCTTGGTCATGTTGACGCCATTGGTCGCAAAACCGCCCATCGCCTTATATAGCGCGGCGGGTACGTTTTTTACTTCAAAGATAAAAGTCGTCATTGTGGGACCGTTAGCTTCGGGGATTGCTGCATCGGCGGCAAGCAGGACAAAGCGGGTCATATTGTGATCCTCATCCTCAATCGCATCAGCAATTGGTTTCAGCCCGTAAATCTGAGCCGCTAGCGGCGGCGCTATGGCAGCTGCGCTGTCGTCATCCTGTTGTGCCACAAAGGCAGCCGCGGCTGCGGTATCGGCATAGGCAACCGGGATGATGTCGTGGCGGCGCAGATAGTGACGGCATTGGCCCAGCGCTTGCGGGTGGCTCATTGCTGTCTTGATCCGGGCATCGGCAGATTTTGCCATCAAACAGTGACGGATCGGCATGAAATGTTCGGCAACAATATGCAGTCCCGATTCGGGCAGCAGGAAATGAATATCAGCAACTCTGCCATGCAGGCTGTTTTCGATCGGAATAATGGCTGAACCAGCCGTTCCATTTTTAACAGCGTCCAGCGCATCTTCGAACGAGAAGCAAGGTAAGGTCAAGCAATCAGGGGCATATTCCATCGCAGCAAGATGTGAATTTGCGCCGGGAGCGCCCTGAAAAGCGATCGCTTGAGCCGGTGATTCTGACGCTGTTTCGGTCATCTTCCGGACCATACCCAGCGCATTTTGCGGAAAGCTATTCATGATATTGTCGATTCCTGTTCCATGCGCCCGATTATTCACCGCCGCGATTGCCGCACAAATCGCATCTGCGCAAGACCTGATCGCACCTGGTGCAACTCGCGCAACAATATTAGCAATCTGCTTCGCAATTGAGGCCTTGCTTTGGACCGACGCTCTTATTAGAGAAAGCCCAAAGTTTTTGGCAGGCCGCTCCTGCGCATCAATCAGGGATTTGAGACAAGATGGACAATAACAACACCATTGCTGGCTGGGTATTGGCAGGCGGTATCGCGGCCCTTGGGTTTTCGATCCTCAGCGGCAAATATTTCCATGCTGACAAGAATGAACGTCCTGAAACCATGGGCTATGTCATTGAAGGTGTCGAATCATCTGACGGCGGGAAGGAAGAAGTGCCGATGAGCATGATGCTGGCCAAGGCTGATATTGCTGCCGGTGAAGCGGTGTTCAAAAAATGTGTTGCTTGTCACACGATTAACCAGGGCGGTGCCAATGGCATTGGTCCGAATTTGTGGGACTCTTTAGGTAAGCCGCATGGCCATGTTGCCGGTTTTGCCTATAGTGATGCTCTTGCATCCATTGAAGGTGACTGGAACTTTGACAATATGAACGCGTGGTTGATATCGCCTCGTAAATATGCGCCGGGCACCAAGATGACTTTTGCCGGTCTCAGCAAGCCTGAAGATCGAGCCAATGTCATCGCCTATATGAACGCGCAGGGTTCAAATCTGCCTTATCCAGAACCGCCAGCAGCTGAAGAAGCAGCCGCTGAAGGTGAAGAAGCTGTGGCCGAGGCAGAAGCCGATGCCGCAGCGAGCGAAGTGGCCCAGGAAACCGTGGAAGCGGACGAAGCGGCTGCCGCTGAATAAAGCGTTCAGCGCTTAGCTACATTCAAGATCATAAAAGCCCTGGATAATGTTCCAGGCTTCGTCTGCGGTTTCGACAAATTGAAAAAGGTCGAGATCTTTGGCGCTGATCGTGCCTTCCTCGGCCAGTGCATCGAAATTGATAATCCGATGCCAGAAATTCTTACCAAACAATATGATCGGTAAAGGTTCCATCTTCCCGGTTTGAACGAGCGTCAGAAGTTCAAAAAATTCGTCAAATGTACCGAATCCACCTGGGAAGACAGCGACAGCCCGCGCCCGCAGCAAGAAGTGCATCTTGCGCAGGGCAAAATAGTGGAACTGGAAGCTCAGTGACGGCGTCACATATTCATTGGGTGCCTGTTCGTGTGGCAGAACGATGTTAAGGCCAATAGATTCCTTGCCCGCGTCAGTCGCACCCCGGTTAGCGGCCTCCATGATAGAGGGGCCTCCGCCAGAGCAAACTACAAAGTCACGTTTACCATCTTCTTCGATGCCGCAGTTGCTGGCCAGCTGCGCCAGTTTTCTCGCTTCATCATAATATTTGGACTTTTCTTTGAGCCGCTCTGCGGTTTTCAGGGACGCTTCGTCTGTCGCTGCTTCGATCAGTGCATCGGCCTTGCTGGGCTCGGGAATGCGCGCGGAACCATACATGACCAGCGTAGAACCAATGCCGGCTTCATCAAGCAGCATCTCTGGCTTGAGCAGCTCTAGCTGAAATCGGACTGGGCGCAGCTCCTCGCGAAGCAGGAAGTCGTTATCCTGAAAAGCCAGGGTATATGCGGGGTCTTCGGTCTGGGGGGTGCTTAAAGCTTGTTGTTTGGCGAAATCTGCTTCTTGTTTTGCACGATAGAAGCGGCGGTCGTGTAAATCTTTGTTTGTCATAGTTCTGCCCTAGAGCATAGCAATGTGACTTGCCAATGAACTTAATGGTTTATCTGCAAAATATCAGTTTAACGACAATAGCCGTTGCCGCCCATGTCAAAATGGAAATGATCATGGTGCGCGGCATTGAAATCGGGACTCAGCACGGTTCCGAATCGACGGCAGGCGCTTTTGTGGATGGCGCGCAGGAATTTCTTTTCCTGCCGCCCGCTGTTCCAGTTTTTGGTCAGCGTAATGCGGCGACCATCGGCTAAGACAAAGCCGGATACGTCAATGGCGTTGGCACGGCCATGTTCTGACAACCTATTCGATCCTGCAACTCGGCGGCAGCTATAGCTGCCCATGGTTTCGATCCTCACCAATTCGCTACCTAAATATTGCCGGGCAGCACGTCTGACCGCATATTCCGTCCATGCCGCAAATTTGTTCGCCAGCTCGCATCGCACGGGGCCAAGGTTTGAAATCTCTGTGCTGCGACCGACATCCAGCATGGTGATGGCATCGATCTGGCTGCATCCGCCGGAGAAATTCTGATTGGGCAGAGGAGAAAAACGAACACCGGCGTTGCGCAATTCGCCGTAACATTGTCTGGCGCTGGGACTGGGATCAATCTTTACGCCGCCGCTGGATGGTCGTTTGCTATCGGGTATGCCGCAGGCGCTTAACGCGAGTGACAGAAAACCCAGAAACAAAAAATTGCGCATAACTGGCGCTTGTACACATGGCTTTTTCATAAAAACTGCTTGACGAAGCGATCCTAAATCAGAGCTGAAGAACAGCCTCTATACCCGTTTTTCAGCCAAAAAGGATGCGTTTTGCGACAAACGGAATATTTCTCTCACGATGTCCAAGTCGGATCATCCAAAAATGCGGTTTTTGATAAATGCTTAGATATTGCTGCTTGACTTGCTGCGCTGCAACAACCATTGCGGCGACGGGCCACGCGGTCCCAACGCCGCGCGAGCTCTCTGTAAGGAGAAGCAAGACATGACAGATACTACGTTACCGCAACCCGAGTTGCGTCCAAATTGCCCGAATTTTTCTTCGGGCCCAACCGCCAAATTTCCTGGCTGGTCTCTCGATAAAATCAACACAATCGCCATGGGCCGCTCTCATCGTTCGGCTACTGGCAAAGGGCGGCTGAAATATGCCATCGATCTTAGCCGCGAGCTGCTCGGCATTCCCGATGACTATCTGATCGGCATTGTTCCCGCCTCCGATACCGGCGCGGTTGAACTGGCGATGTGGAACATGCTCGGCGCGCGTCCGGTTACGGTCGCGGCTTGGGAAAGCTTTGGCAATGTCTGGATTCAGGATGCTGTGAAACAGCTGAAGCCAGCCGACCTGACCGTCCTCGAAGCGGATTATGGCGAGATTCCTGACCTTACCCAGATCGACAAGGGCGATGATATTGTCTTCACCTGGAATGGTACGACATCAGGCGCTAAAATTCCGAACACCGACTGGATTGCTGACGATCGCAATGGTGTGACGATCAACGACGCCACCAGCGCCGTTTTTGCGCAGCCTATGGACTGGGCGAAGCTCGATGCGACCACCTATAGCTGGCAGAAAGTTATGGGATCGGAAGCAGGCCACGGCATGCTGATCCTCAGCCCACGTGCTGTTGAGCGGATTGAAAGCTATTCACCAGATTGGCCGCTGCCAAAAATCTTCCGTGTGAAGAAGGGCGACAAGCTGAACCGCGCGATTTTCGAAGGTGCGACGATCAACACACCTTCTTTGCTGGCGACCGAAGACTATATCGCTTCGCTCGAATGGGCCAAATCCATCGGTGGATTGCCTGAGCTACATGCAAGGGCAGATCGTAACGCCAAGCTGGTCCATGACTGGATCGAAGCGACGCCTTGGCTCCGCAACATGGTCAGCGATCCGGCGAAATGGACCAATACCGGCGTCTGCATGATGTTCCAGGGTGATTGGTATGATGGTCTGAGTGACGATGATAAAGCCGCTGTGCCCAAGAAAATCGCGGGCATGCTTGAGAAGATGGATATCGGTTACGACTTTAACGGTTACCGCGATGCGCCACCTTCGTTGCGCATCTGGTGTGGTTCGACCGTTGAAGAAGAAGATATCCGCCGCCTGCTGCCCTGGATTGAATGGGCCTACGCACAGGTCAAAGCCGAGATTTAATTTGCTTTGTGCCCCTGCGAAGGCAGGGGCCCATCTCCCGCGGTTTTGTTAACCGAGATGTCCGGAGATGGATCCCCGCCTTCGCGGGGATACCCGAAATTACAAGGATTCCAAAGAGATGCCAAAAGTACTTATATCCGACAAAATGGACCCGAAAGCCGCCGAAATCTTCCGCGAACGTGGCGTTGAGGTGGATGAAATTACCGGTCAAACACCCGAAGAATTGATGCAGATTATCGGTGACTATGACGGCCTCGCCATCCGGTCTTCGACCAAGGTGACACCTGAAATATTGGAAGCAGCGACGAACCTGAAAGTCGTAGGTCGCGCTGGTATCGGGGTCGACAATGTCGATATTCCCGCCGCATCGACCAAAGGCGTGGTGGTCATGAACACCCCGTTCGGCAACAGCATCACCACGGCGGAACATGCCATCGCGATGATGTTTGCCCTGGCCCGGCAACTGCCTTCTGCCGATGCGTCAACACAGGCGGGTAAATGGGAAAAGTCCAAATTTATGGGCGTCGAGCTAACCAGCAAGACTCTTGGTTTGATTGGCGCGGGTAATATTGGTTCGATTGTGGCGGAACGCGCCATTGGTCTGCGTATGAAGGTTGTCGCCTATGATCCGTTCCTGACCGCTGAACGCGCGATTGAGATCGGAATAGAAAAAGTGACGCTCGACGAGCTGCTCGAACGTGCTGATTTTATTACCATGCACACGCCGCTGACGGACCAAACCCGTAATATCATGTCGGCCGAAGCCATTGCCAAAACCAAGCCGGGTGTGCGGATCATAAACTGCGCTCGCGGCGGATTGATTGATGAAGCGGCTCTGAAAGAGGCTTTGGAATCCGGCCATGTCGCTGGCGCAGCGCTGGACGTTTATGCGGAAGAGCCCGCAAAGGAAAATGCGCTTTTTGGAACGCCGAACCTGATCTGCACGCCACATTTGGGCGCATCGACCAGCGAGGCACAGGTTAATGTTGCCATCCAGGTGGCGGAGCAGATGGCCGATTATCTGGTCAATGGCGGCGTTGAAAATGCGCTCAATATGCCTAGCCTCTCGGCAGAACAGGCGCCGAAGCTCAAACCCTATATGGTGCTCGCAAATCAGCTGGGTTCATTGATCGGCCAGCTATCAAGCAGCTCGCTGAAAGGCATTTCGGTAGAAGTTGAAGGCGCCGCTGCCGAGCTTGACCCGAAACCCATCACGGCCGCCGTTCTCGCCGGGTTAATGGCAGCCTATAGCGATTCCGTGAATATGGTGAACGCACCTTATCTGGCGAAAGAACGCGGCCTTGATGTCCGTGAAGTCCGGCATGACCGCGAGGGTGATTATCACACATTGGTGCGCGTATCGGTAACCACGGATGAAGGCGAAAAATCGGTCGCAGGAACGCTGTTCGGTTCTTCCGGTCCGCGTCTTGTTGAGATGTTCGGCATCAAGGTTGAGGCCGATCTCGAGGGTGACATGCTCTATATCGTCAACCAGGATCAACCAGGTTTCATCGGCAGCGTCGGTTCCACACTCGGCGAGGCAGGGGTCAATATCGGCACCTTCCATCTGGGGCGCCGTGCTGATGCACCAGGTGGAGAAGCCGTGTTGCTGCTTTCCATCGATTCGCCAGTGGAAGAACCCGTGCTATGGGCCGTTTGCCAGCTTGAAGGGGTGAAAACGGTGAAAGCCCTGCGCTTCTAAACCGAAGAGCAAAAAACCGGTGGCCTGAGCGCGCGCTTAGGCTATGGAGACGAAAGTCTATGCAAAAGCTGTCTAACTTGCTGCCTGAAGGCTTTCACGATTCCCTGCCGCCCCATGCCGAAGCAGGGTCGCGGCTGGAACGTGACGTGCTCGATACACTGGCCAGCCATGGCTATGCGCGGGTGTCGCCGCCTTTGGTTGAATATGAAGATGTGCTGACGGGTCGGATGACGGGATCGGCGAAAAGCGATTTGATGCGCTTTGTCGATCCGATTTCGCAGCGGACGTTGGCGCTGCGACCTGATGTGACGATGCAGATTGGCCGGATTGCGGCGACCAGTCTATCTGAAGCCGCGCGCCCATTGCGTCTCAGTTACTCCGGACAAGTATTGAAATTGCGCTCCGGTCAATTGCGCCCGGAACGCAGCCGCTTGCAGATCGGCGCCGAGCTGATCGGAACCGATAGCGTTGCGGCAGCCAGCGAAATTGTATCGGTCGCGATCGAAGCGTTAAGCCGGGCCGGGTTGACCGGCATCACGGTGGATTTCACCATGCCGGATCTGGTCGATGTCCTGTCTGCCGGGCCTTTGCCTCTCAGTGCTGCGCAAGCGGCCGAGGTGCGCAGCGAACTGGATATGAAAGATGCGGGCGGTCTCACGGATCTGGGCGCGGTCGGCTACTTGCCGTTGATTGAAGCGACAGGGCCTTTCGACGACGCTATGGCCAAGATGAGATCTTTCGACAGCGACAATCTGTTGGCTTCTCGGCTGGACGGCATTGCAGCGATTGCCGCGAATATCAAAGACAAGGCCAATCTCACGCTCGATCCGACCGAGCGGCATGGTTTTGAATATCAGAACTGGTTTGGTTTCACGCTGTTTGCAGAGGGTTTTGTCGGTGCGATGGGGCGTGGCGGCAGCTATGAAATTCCGACTGCAGATGGCGATATGGAAAATGCCGTCGGTTTTTCGCTTTATCCCGGACCGTTGATCGACGCTGGTTTCAGCGCGAAGCCAAAAGATGTTTTATTCTTGCCTCTTGGCCATGACGAAGAAGCCGCTTCTTCGCTGCGTGCCGAAGGATGGCGTACGGTTGCGGCCCTTTCAGACAGCGATGATGCCAAGACATTAGGGTGCACCCATCATCTGGATGGCGAGAAACCGGTAGCAATTTAACAGGAAGAATTTTCAGATATGGCCAATGTAACGGTTATCGGCGCCCAATGGGGTGATGAGGGCAAAGGCAAGATTGTTGACTGGTTGTCGGAACGCGCGGATGTCGTTGTCCGGTTTCAGGGCGGCCATAATGCCGGCCATACATTGGTTGTCGACGGTGAAGTCTATAAGCTGTCGCTGCTTCCATCCGGCATCGTTCGCGGGGCTTTGTCGATCATTGGCAATGGCGTTGTGCTCGATCCCTGGCACCTGCGTGATGAAATTGAGAAGCTGAGCAAACAGGGCGTGGCGATCAACGCGGACAATTTCGGTATTGCGGAAAACTGCCCGTTGATCCTGCCGATTCACCGCGATCTTGATGCGCTCCGCGAAGATGCCAGCGGTAAGGGCAAGATTGGCACGACGCGGCGCGGTATCGGGCCGGCCTATGAAGATAAAGTCGGTCGTCGGTCGATCCGGGTTTGCGACTTAGCCTATCTTGATGATCTGGGACCACAGCTGGACCGGCTTTGCGCGCATCACGATGCGCTGCGCGCCGGTTTTGGCGAAGAGCCTGTGGATAGACAGCGTTTGTTGGCCGATCTGCGGGAAATTGCTGACTCTGTGCTGCAATATGCGCAACCGGTCTGGAAGCGCTTGAACGAAGCCCGTAAACGCGGTGACCGGATATTGTTTGAAGGTGCGCAGGGTGTGCTGCTGGACGTGGATCATGGGACCTATCCGTTTGTGACCAGCTCCAACACCATCTCTGGCACTGCCGCCGGCGGATCGGGTATTGGCCCTTCGGCAACCGGCTATGTTTTGGGCATTGTGAAGGCTTACACCACGCGCGTCGGGTCTGGACCGTTCCCAACCGAATTGGCTGATGACATCGGTCAACGTCTTGGCGAGCGGGGCCATGAATTCGGCACCAATACTGGACGGCAACGGCGCTGTGGTTGGTTTGATGCCGTGCTGGTCAGACAAGCCCTGGCGGTATCCGGTGTTAGCGGCATCGCGCTGACCAAGTTGGACGTGCTCGACGGTTTTGACGAACTGAAAATCTGTGTGGGCTATGACCTTAATGGTGTGACCTATGACTATCTACCACCGCATCATCAAGATCAGGAAGCGGTGATGCCAATTTATGAAAGCATGCCGGGCTGGAGCGAATCCACCGCTGGTGCGCGCAGCTGGGCGGATTTGCCGGCTCAGGCGATCAAATATATCAAGCGTGTTGAGGAATTGATCCAGTGCCCGGTGGCATTGGTGTCGACCTCTCCCGAGCGCGAAGACACGATTCTGGTGACGGATCCCTTTGCGGATTAGGTTTCCCCTATTCTTGGCGCTGGCAACGGTCGGTGGGTGCGGCTCGGCTGAGCCTTCGCAGCAGACCGAGACTGACGATAGTGCAGTCGTGCTTCCAATCATTCCAGCCGGGACCAAAGCCGATAGCATCTTGGTCGACAAGAGCGACAGGACACTTATCCTCTACAAGGGTGATGAAGAAATCGCCCGTTACGGCAATATCCGCTTTGGTGATACGCCCGAGGGGCATAAGCGCTTTGAAGGGGACGAACGTACGCCAGAGGGACGCTATACGATAAACGGACGAAATCCGGGCAGCCGATATCATCTCAGTTTGCGGATATCCTATCCCAACGCAGCCGATCGTGCTTATGCCGAAGCGCGAGGTAAATCACCCGGCGGTGATATCTTCATCCATGGTCAGCCCAATGGCCGAGAAGGCGCTCCCCTGGCTTCGGACTGGACCGATGGCTGTATCGCTTTAAGCAATGCCGAGATTCAGCAAATCTGGGAAACTGTTCCTGACGGAACGGAAATTTATATCCTGCCCTAAACGTCGTCCGCCGATATCATTTCCTCGATATCAATCTCACCGGTCATCACGCCTACAGTTGTTGCAATAGCGGCATCACCGGAGACGTTGGTCGTGGTGCGCATCATGTCCATGATCCGGTCCACACCAGCAACAAAGGCGATGGTTTCCAACGGAACACCGACGCTGCCGAAGACAAGCGCCATCATGATCAGGCCTGCACCGGGAATACCCGCCGCGCCAATTGCACCGAGCGTAGAGGTTATCGCAATCAGCACATAATCGCCAAAGCTGAGATCCACGCCGAAAATCTGGGCCCCGAACAATGTTGCCAGTCCCAAGTACATGGCCGTGCCATTCATGTTGATCGTCGCACCCAGTGAAACCACAAAGCTGGCTACTGAGTTGCTAACACCCAGATTGCGCTCCACACAACGCAAGGTCACTGGCAGAGTGGCATTGGACGAGGCTGTGGAATAGCTAACTGCTATTGCGTCAATAATACCGCGGAAGAAATCCAGCACAGGCAATTTGGCAATAAACTTGATCATCGCCGAATACATGACGAGAATGATCAGCAAACAGCCAAGATAGTTGAGGCCGACAAGCTGCGCGAGGGAAATCAGGGCATCTGGACCCAATGTGCCAGCCACCCATGCCATCAGGGCAAAGACCCCGAAAGGCGTCAGTTCCATGACGATCATCGTGACTTTTTGCATCACGATGGCACCACTATCGAAAATCTTGGCAAGTGGCTTACCGTCTTCTTTGGCCATCAAAATACCAATGCCAATCAGCAGCGCGAATACGATCAGCGGTAACACACGTACGTCAGCCATGACCTGCACCGGACTGTCCGGAACGATCGAAAGGATCATATCGACGGCCGTGGTTTCATTGGGAGCAGGCGTTTCACCTTTCTGGATGGCTGATGTATCGACACCTTTGCCGGGCGCGAAAAACGTACCCAATGCGAGGCCCAGCCAAGCAGCAATCTGACCGGTTATGACGAACAAAATCATCGCTCGCCCGCCAACACTGCCGAGCTTTCTGAGGTCACCGAGCGCGGCAACACCTGCGACAAGCGAGAAGAAAATCAGTGGGACGACCAGCATCTTGATCGCTTTGATGAAGAAATCACCGATCCATTTGATAGTTTCTGATTCCGGTCCCCAGATCAGGCCTGTAACGACGCCCAAAACCAGAGCTGCGATAACCCGCTGCCAAAGCGGTATTTTGAACCAGAATGACAGCATGTCACCACCCCTATTTGTATTTTGCATCAACCTATCCTCGCATCCCAGTTACGGCAAGCGATTAGCGGCAAGTTGTCACATCGTGAAACTGATCGCCAGACAAGTGGCCAGTCCGACACCAAAGGTGAGCGGGATGCCGGCCTTGAAGAAGTCGGTGAACCGGTAGTTGCCAGCAGCATAGACCAGTGTGTTGGTTTGATAGCCAATTGGTGTCGCGAAGCTGGCCGAAGCGGCGAACATTACCGCTATGACAAGCGGTCGGGGGTCGACACCTAGATCCTGACCAAGCGCAATTACAATGGGCGTAATGATGATAGCGACTGCATTATTGGTCACAATTTCCGTCATGAATACAGAGAGCACATAGATTGCGAATACTAGCGCCCAAGGCGGTAAATCTTTTAGCCATGGCGTGAGTTGATTTACGATTAAATCCACACTTCCCGCTTGTTGTAGGCCAAGACCAACCGCGAGCATCCCGAAAATCAGCACCAGCACATTGCCGTCAATTGATCCCCAGGCTTCCTCGGCATCGATACAGCGCGCCAGCAAAATTGCACCAACCGCCAAAATGGCCGCGACCGCCAATGGGATAATGTTCAATGCGGCAAGGGCGACCACTGCGACCAACGCACCAATAGCAATGGGCGCGCGATCGCGGCGAAAAGCCCGTATCTTGGTCTGGCCGACACCAAAAAGATTGGGATTCTCATACATCCGCTGAATATCCTTGCTCGATCCAGTGACGAGTAAACGATCAGCGGCATGGATGCGGGCGTTGGTGAGGTCCGATCGCGGCAAATTGCGATAGCGGGTCATGCCCAGTATACGAACATTGAGCTGCCCGAGAAACGGAATGTCGAACAGACGGTTGCCGATGCTGGGGTGACCTGGAGCAACTGTTGCCTCAACCAGTTCCTCTCCTAATGGTCCGACATCACCCGACCGGACAATACCGATTTTGAAGTCTTCCGATGACCGCAGGGATATGAGTTCGGCAAGATCGAGTCGGACAACAATGCGATCACCCGCGCGCAGTTCATGATGGTCGAGATCATGGCGGATATAGCTGCTCAGTCGTTTCACCGCCGAGACTTTTACACTGGTTCGGCGGATGATTGGAACTTCCGAAAGCATCTTCCCTATGGCGGTGGACCTGTTGCGTACGGTAAGTTCCGTCAGGAAATCGCTTTCGTCGCTGCTTGAGAATTCACCGCTGGCCTGACCTTTGGGGAGCAGCCAGCTGCTGAAAAGAACCATCATGATGGTTCCCGCAACAGCAGCAACCAAGCCATAAGGCGTGATCTCAAAAATTCCGAACCCATCCATTCCGGTGTCACGCGCCACTGCATCAACGATCAGATTGGTAGAGGTACCGATCAACGTTGTTGTGCCGCCCAGGATACAGATGAAACTTAGCGGGATGAGCAACTTCTTGGATGAGATACCAGTGGCACCGGAGAGACGAATGATGATCGGTATGAGTACCAATACAACTGGTGTGTTGTTCATGAATGCAGATGCAACAAAGGCGCCGAGGAACATCTCCACCACCGCCAGTTTCGGGCTCTTTTTGGCCCGCTCAATAATGAACCCGGCAATGGCATCAATCGTACCTGTTCGAAGCAGAGCGCCGGATAATATGAACATGGCGGCAATGGTAATGGGTGCAGTGTTAGAAAAAACGGAGAAGAGTCCGTCTGAATCGATAATCCCTAGAAACAGGAAGGTGCAAGCACCCAGCACGGCGACCACGGCCGCAGGGAACCGCTCCATAATGAAACCAGCGAACAGAAAACCCAATATGACAAGACCGATGATCGCCTTATGCGCCTGAATATAATCATCTATGACGTGAAGGACGAGGTCGATCATCTAGGCCGCACTTATCCGCATTGCGCGCGGTGCAATAATTTCTGATCCGCGAGTACCAGCGCCATCATAGCCTCGACAACCGGAACCCCGCGTATACCGACACAGGGGTCGTGCCGGCCTTTGGTAACGATCTCGGTTGCTTCGCCATCGCGGGTGATGGTGTCGACCGGCGTCAGGATTGAGCTCGTCGGTTTGAAGGCCACGCGGCAGAAAATCGGCTGTCCGGTAGAAATACCTCCAGCCGTGCCGCCCGCATGGTTGGAGGCAAACCTCGGTCCTTCATTGCCTGGCCGCATAGCATCGGCATTATCTTCACCGCGCAGGCGAGCTGCTTCAAAGCCGTCGCCTATTTCCACACCCTTGGTGGCGTTAATGGTCATCATCGCGGCAGCGATTTCACTATCGAGCTTGGCATAGACGGGTGCGCCCCATCCGGCTGGAACACCCGTTGCTTCGCAGGCGATGATCGCGCCCAGGCTGCTGCCATCCTTGCGCGCACCATCGACCAGCGCTTCCCAGCGTTTGGCCGCTTCGGCATCCGGACAGAAAAACGGGTTGTTACCAATTTCATCGGAATCAAAATTTGCCATGTCAATCGCATCGCCCCCGATTTCAGCAACCCATGCGCGAATGGATATTTCTGGGATGGCAAGGCGAGCAACAGCACCCGCTGCCACACGTGCTGCCGTCTCGCGCGCACTGGATCTGCCGCCACCGCGATAGTCGCGAAAACCATATTTGACGTCATAGGCATAATCGGCATGGCCGGGTCGATAGGCTTTGGCGACTTCGCTATAATCCTTGGACCGCTGGTCGACATTCTCGATCATCAGTGAAACAGGCGTGCCTGTGGTTTTGCCTTCAAACACGCCGGACAGGATTTTCACCTGATCGGGTTCCTTCCGCTGGGTGGTATATTTGGATTGACCGGGCCGCCGCGCATCCAGAAACGGCTGGATGTCCGCTTCGCTCAACTCCAGTCCCGGAGGACAGCCATCGACCATCGCGCCAAGCGCGGGCCCGTGGCTTTCGCCCCAAGTGGAAAAGCGAAATACGCGGCCAAAACTGTTAAAACTCATATACCCTCATCTATTGGCCCACTTTTTTGTTCTTACAGGCGACCAAAGGCGGGCGCATATTCTGCTCGCCCTGACTGCGGCTTTTGGACGGTCTCGTCAAGCCAGAGTGCTTGAAAATACGGCCCGGCAAAGGGAGAATCAAATGGCTTTGCATCTTCGACGGAAAAGCCAAAGCGTGAATAGTAGCGGGGATTGCCCAGCAATATGATCAACTGCCAATCCTGTGCTTTAGCCCATTTTATAGCAGTGCGAACAAGGTGCGATCCAATGCCATCATGCTGAAGTTCCGGTGACACGGCAACCGGTCCCAGGCCGAGTGCCCTGATCGGTTGTTGATCCGCTATCGCATCCATTGGACTAAGCGCAATATGGCCGATTATCGCTCCGTTCTTCTCGGCCACATGGGAAAAGAGCAAATCTTTGTCGCTCCGCAGCATATCGACAAGCCGCGCTTCAGCATCGGTCTCAAATGCAGCTGCGTTTACAGCGAAGATCGATTCTTCATCGCAAGATTTTTCGGGTCTTAAAAGCATCAATCCAACGCGATGTCGGGTGCGTCTTCCTGCTTCATTCCGATAGTATGATAGCCTGCATCAACATGATGCGTCTCTCCTGTCACTCCGGATGACAGATCGGACAGGAAATAAAGCGCAGACGACCCAACATCATCAATCGTGACATTGCGGCGCATGGGCGAGTTTAGCTCATTCCATTTCAGGATATAGCGAAAATCCCCGATGCCGGATGCGGCAAGGGTCTTGATCGGCCCCGCAGAAATCGCATTCACCCGGATACCATCAGGGCCGACATCATTGGCGAGATATTGCACTGATGTTTCCAGTGCCGCTTTGGCCACGCCCATGACGTTATAGTGTGGAATAACCTTTTCCGCGCCGTAATAGGATAAAGTGAGCATCGAGCCACCTGGGTTCATCATCGCAGCGGCGCGCTTGGCAACAGCGGTGAAGCTATAAACACTGATATTCATCGTCATCAGAAAATCATCGAGGGTCACGTCAAAATATTTGCCGCGCAAAGCTTCTTTGTTGGTGAACCCGATGGCGTGGACGACAAAATCAATCGTGGGCCATTTTTCGGCCAGTTCAGCAAAGGTTCTGTCGAGCTGGTCCATATCAGACACGTCACAATCCAACAGGAAATCACATCCGAGTTCTTCAGCCAATGGTTTGACGCGTTTGGCCATAACTTCGCCTTGATAGCTTATCGCCAGCTCGGCTCCTGCCTCAGAAAGCTTTTTCGCAATGCCCCAGGCGAGAGACTTGTTATTCGCCAGGCCCATGATCAGGCCGCGTTTGCCCTTCATCAGTTCATTCATTGCCAGTCCTTTTCATGTCCAAATTTCGTTTCTCATTAGCGTTCATGCTGCTGATATTCCAGATAATCATCAATTCCTGTTCATGCTTCTGATTCTTCCTCCTGCGGTCGGTCTGCCAGCGCTGCGTTAAGCTCTGATCCAATCACCATGCCAAGACCAATAAGGTAGAAGAAAATCAAGGTGATCATAACACCGGCTAAACTGCCATAAGTGAGTTGGTAATTTGCAGCATATTTCAGGAAAAGCGGTAGAAATCCGGTTATAAGTAGCCACCAGCCACTAATGAACACGGCACCCGGCCATTTTGGATAAGCGCGCGGCCGATATTGGCGGGGGGTTAGCAGGCGGAATAACAGATAGAGCGTAATGAAAAGGATCAAGAAAGGCAGAACATTGGAAAGGGAAAACCAGGTAGTGCTTTCTTCCAGATCCGGGAAATATCCGCCAAGGAACTCACTAATACCGGCCACAACAAACTGCGCACTGAGCGCAAGCATTGCGAAAAAAACCGAAAGGATGATGAGACCGATGGAGGTCAGGCGATATTCCCAAAAGGCTCGCTGGGCCGTCACACCATAAGCACGATGGAGGATTTCGCGGATCGTTTCGATCAAGCTCGCGGTGGTCCAAAGACCAACCGCGGCGCTGAACCACAGTAGAGGCCCGGTTCGTGCGCCCATCGCATCCTGGATCGGGTCGTGTAATGCGCTTGCAACAGAAGGCGGAACGGTTCTGAGAAAGGCTTCGACAAAATCGATGCCAATGGCGGTCTGGCCGATGCTGCCAGCGATGGCGGCTGCGACAATGAAGAAGGAAAATACCGCTAATAGAGCGAGATAGGCGAAGTTTCCGGCAAAGGTGAAGCCGTCCGTATAGACGCCCACGGCCGTTCGCTCGATGACCGAAATGATCCGGCGCGGCAAATGGCCTTCAGCCAGTGTTCTCGCTGCTCGCTCAGTTTTCCGTCCTGGCCGTGACGGCTCCTCGCGCCTCGCTTCGGGGGAAAGAGGCGAAGAATCAGACATGAAGCCGTTCAGCCAAAATTACACACCCATATCGGCACGGGGATTGTCGTCATTGTCCCAGTCTTTCACAAACTCGGAGAGCTTTTCATTATCCTTAGGCAAGGTGATCATGAGCGTGACGAGCTGATCGCCGCGCCCGCTAGTTTTCTTGTGAAAGCCTTTATTTTTGAGGCGAAGTGTTTTTCCGGAATCGGATCCAGCGGGAATTGAAAGCATGACCGGGCCATCGACGGTCGGAACTTTGATTTTTGCGCCTTCAACCGCTTCTTTCAGGCTGATCGGCAGCTCTAGTGTCACATTGTCGCCATCGCGTTCGTAAAAGGGGTGGCTGTTGATGTGGATTGTGACAATTGCATCGCCATTGCCGCCTGGACCTTGCCGTCCCTTGCCGCCAAGCCGCATTTGCGTGCCTTCTTCGACGCCTTTGGGCAGGCTCAGGTCAATCGTCTTGCCGTCTTCGAGGGTTATCCGCTGTTTTTCGAGTGTTGCAGCTGCAATAAACTCCACTTTCAATCGATAGGAAACATTGGCTCCCTTTGGTGGCGGCGCACTGCGCTGGCGGGAGCCGAATGGATTGGAACTGCGTCCGCCACCGCCAAACAACCCTTCAAAAATATCGCCAAAATCCGTGCCGCTATTACCAAAATCAAATTGCTGGCCACCGGCGCCGCGCGAATAGGCACCGCCTTGCCCACCAGCAAAGCCAAATCCTGCGGGATTGCCATCGGCATCAATCTCACCGCGATCAAATTGCGCGCGCTTGTCCTTGTCCAGCAGGAGATCATAAGCCTTGGTGACGTCGGAAAAGCGCTCCGTCGCCTTGGGGTTGTCTTTGTTGCGATCAGGATGGAGTTCTTTGGCAAGCTTGCGATAGGCGCTTTTAATCTCCTTCTCGCTGGCTCCTTTGGCCACGCCCAATGCCTGATACGGATCTGCCATTACTCTACCTTTTCAATTCCTTATCTCTTTTCAAGATTGGAACTATGACTCTTTAATTCAACTCAGTGTCTTATTGAGGTACTACGGCATCCGCAACTTTATTATGACGCGTAAAGCGTAGCAGCAGATAGAGCACCAGACCCAATGGTCCCAGCATCAATACGAAAAATAATATGGGAACCTGAATCCATCGCGCAAATCCGTATTGATCCGCATTGCGCGCAACCCACATACCGACAAACAAATCAAAGGCAAGAAAATGGATCCAGCCAATGGTCGCACCGCCATCGCTGGATAATAGAGCCTGAACCCCTGCTAAGCTGCTGAAACTTCCATCGTTGCTGCCACCTTCTATCATTCCGGTCATCAGCGGGATGACGATAAGGGCATAGGTGAGGGCGAGCAAGCTGACCCCACCGTAAAAAACACCCTTCATCACAATTTCGCGCCGTGGTGCAAAAGCCAGGATCAGCCACATCAGCAAGGCCCAGTTGTTGGTGATTGTGAATATGAGTTCCCAGTTCATAATGTTTTCCCCTCATCCTTTGCGAGCGGGTTAGCATGAAAATGACTTCGGGGCTATTTTCTGCGCTGTTGTGCGGGAACAAATACCAGCCAAAACGCAATGTTCCAATAGGTTAAGGCCTTGATGCTTGACAGCAGAGCGGGTCTATAGGGTATAGAACAAAGCATGAACATTAGTGATTCTCTGTGCTCAGTAGGTTTGAATGGAGCGGATGCCTTGCGGCTATCTTCTGCGTCTTGCTTGGGTGAGAATATCAAAGAAGAGAATACTATCCTGTTGGGAGCCGAACGTCTTGATCATGCGCTGCAGCAAGGATTGCCCAGAGCGGCTTTGCACGAAGTGCAAGCCGCTTTGAAAGCCGATATGCCGTGTGCATCGGCATTTTGTTCCCTTCTTGCCGAACGTTGCAGATTATCGGGGGCAACGGCAGATAGTCCCATATTATGGGTTGATGAAAAACAATCTCAAAGATGTCGGAACCTGCTCTATCCTCCTGGTTTGGTCGAGCTGGGTATTGACCCTAATCAGATAATATATGCCACGGCAGCTAATATAATCACTGTGCTAAGAACGGCGGCCGATGCTGTTCGGTCTCATGCTGTGGCTGCAGTGATACTCTCACTTTCCGGTAAAAACCCCCGTGGTCTGGATTTGACGGCCACGCGCCGTTTGTCTCTTTTTGCGCGGGAAAGCGGTGTGACTGTCTTTCTGTTACGCGACACGCTCTCTTCGCTCCCGACGGCGGCCTATAGTCGCTGGCAAGTCTCATCCGCACCCTCGCGGCCGTTGGAAGCAAATGCCCCCGGCCATCCTGCTTTTGATGTGAAATTGCTGCGCCACAGGCGCGGGATAGAAGGGCTTTCAAGCCGATTGGAATGGAATCGTGACAGTAGAATATTCGCGGAACAGGCGCCGGATACTCGCCCTGTTCCTGCCGTTTCTGTCTTCGGAACGGATTATCAGGAACAGCGCAGGCGCGCTTGATAGAACAAACATGCGGCCTTTTGCGCTCGTGGAAAAAAGCCGCGGGGCGCTCATCTTGGCAGCGCTCGACCGGCAGGCGCAGGAACATGGGCTTCATGTCGCTATGTCTCTAGCGGATGCGCGCGCGCGGGTGCCAGAACTGCTCATATTCGATCATGACGAGGATGCTGACGAACAGTTGCTTGCAAAGCTTGCCGAGGCCTGTGAGCGCTATACGCCGATGGTCGCGCTGCATCTGCCACAATCGCTGATCCTTGATGTATCAGGCTGTGTACATCTGTTCGGTAATGAGCGGACATTGGTGCAGGATATTGAGGATCGTTTTGATGGTGCTGGTTTGTCTGTGCAATGGGCTCTCGCCGGAACGGTTGATGCTGCGCTGGCGCTTGCCCGCTTTGGTCTGAAAGAAGGGGCCGAGACGCAACTACCTGTGGGCGCCCTCGATATGAACGAGAGAACGCATAAGGCGCTCGAACGGGCCGGACTATATCATATCGGAGATTTGGCTAGCCGTGCGCGGGCCCCACTGGCCGCACGTTTCGGGGCTGAACTGGTATTGAAACTGGAACGTTTGCTGGGCCAGGAGGATCGCCCTGTCAATCCAAAGCGGAAAATAGCTGCGATCATTGTTGATCGGCGTTTTGCGGAACCGATGGGGCATATTGATACAGCATTATTGTGCCTGCATGAGCTGTTTATCGAAGCCGCGCAGATGTTGGAGGAAAGAGAGCAAGGTGCCCGCAGAATAAAGATGCAGCTTTTTCGCTGCGACGGCCATATTGCGAATCTCGCGATTGAAACGGGTGCGCCGACCCGAGAAGATAAGCTGTTTCGGCGCTTGCTGAATGAACGGATTGACGCGCTGAACGATCCGCTTGATCCCGGTTTTGGTTATGACCTGGTGCGTTTGTCCGTTGCCGCTACAGAGCCTTTAAGCGCCAAACAAACTGATATTAGTGGCGAACGCGACAAGGCGTCGGATGAAGCTGCTTTACTCAGTCAACTTAGCATTCGTTTGGGAAGGCAAGATGTGAAGCGTTTCGAGCCCGCGAATAGCTATATTCCGGAACATAGCCTGCATGCCCGTGCAGCACTGGATTACAAGGGTGCTGTCATATGGGATCAACCGAAATCAGGTGCACCGCCGGTTCGGCCACTGTTCCTGTTCGATCCACCGCAGCATATTAAGGTGATGGCCGAAGTGCCGGATGGTCCGCCACGTCGCTTCATATGGAAACACGATACCTATAATGTCACGCGTGCCGAAGGGCCGGAACGTATCGCATCGACATGGTGGCGCAAGCGGCAGGGGCATTTGCCGGGCAAAGCCGGTTTGACCCGTGATTATTACCGCGTAGAGGATAGCGAAGGCCGGCGTTATTGGCTGTTCCGTTACGGGCTATACGGCACCGAAAAGGCCCAACCCGACTGGTATATTCACGGTAGCTTTGCATGACAGTTTTTGCCGAACTGGTTGCTGCAACACATTACAGCTTTCTGCGCGGTGCCTCTTCGCCTGCGGACATGGTGCTGCAGGCCATGAAGCTGGGCATGAACGGGCTGGGCATTGCCGACAGAAACAGCGTGGCCGGTGTCGTGCGTGCACATGTGGCGCTACGTCAGATGCGGGAAGATGCGGCTGAAGAGGGCGTGGAGCTTCCGCCCTTCCACCTGATCGTCGGTGCGCGCTTATGTTTTATCGACGAAATGCCAGACATCATCGCTTATCCGGTCAACCGCAAAGGCTGGGGGCGTCTGACGCGGCTGCTTTCTACCGGCAATTTGCGCACGGAGAAGGGCGCTTGCCATCTCATGCTTGGCGATCTCTTGAACTTCCATCAGGACATGCAGTTTATCGCCATGGCCAGCGAAGAAGAGCTCAAACTTTTGCAGCCTCTGATAGATGTCGCACCCGGCCGATTATGGGCCGGTGTGACCATGCCGCGTGATGGCGCAGATCGTCGCTATCTTGCGAGATTGGAGAAAGAGGCGGGGCGGCTGCATTTGCCCCTGCTGGCCACGAATGCGCCGCTATTTGCAACCCCTGATCAGCGCCCGTTGAGTGATATACTGACATGCATATCCGAAAAAACGACGATCCGCGAAGCTGGTCGCTTGCTTGCCAAAAATGCCGAAGCGCATCTGAAACCGCCCCAGGAAATGGCACGATTATTTGCCGACTGCCCACAGGCCATAGAGGAAACGCAGCATTTCCTGTCCGGCATTGAATTCTCGCTGGATGAGCTAAGCTATCATTATCCCGACGAACCAGTACCGGAAGGGTGGACACCGCAAGGCTGGCTGGAACATCTTACCCGAGCAGCGGCGGAAAAGGCGTATCCAGACGGGGTTCCGCGTAAGCTATCTGACAAGCTGAACGAAGAATTGGAGCTGATCGGGAAGCTTGAATATGCACCATATTTTCTGACGGTTCATGATATTGTCCGCCATGCGCGATCCAAAGATATTCTCTGCCAGGGCCGCGGCAGTGCCGCCAATAGCGTTGTATGCTATTTGCTTGGCATTACCGCAGTTGATCCGATTAGGCATGATCTGCTTTTCTCCCGTTTCATCTCTCGGGAGCGCAAGGAACCGCCAGATATTGATGTGGATTTCGAGCATGAGCGCCGCGAGGAAATCATTCAGTATATCTATGATCGCTATGGCCGCAGCCGCGCCGCCATAGCGGCAACGGTCGTCCACTATCGATCACGCAGCGCCATTCGCGAAGTAGGTAAGGCGCTCGGCCTGTCGGAAGATATTACCAGCCGTTTGTCGAGTACTGTTTGGGGCAGTTGGTCGACCAAGGACCCGGACAAGCGCTTCGGGGAAACCGGGCTGGACCCGGAAAATGCCGAGATCGCGCGTCTCGGCGCGCTTGTGCAACAGATACTCGAGTTTCCCCGGCACTTGTCCCAGCATGTGGGCGGCTTTGTGCTAACGCAGGACCGGCTCGATGAAACCGTACCTATTCATAATGCTGCGATGGAAGATCGCACGTTCATCGAATGGGACAAGGATGACATTGATGCGCTGGGCCTGATGAAAGTTGATGTCCTGGCGCTTGGCATGCTCACCTGCATTCGCAAATGCTTTGATATGATGCGGGCATATGATCTGGGCGACTATGAACTTGCGACTGTTCCAGTCGACGATCCGGCCACGTATGATATGCTGTGCAAGGGGGATAGTGTCGGCGTGTTTCAGGTCGAAAGCCGGGCGCAGATGAATATGCTGCCGCGCCTTCGTCCGCGTGAATTTTATGACCTTGTCATTCAGGTCGCAATTGTGCGGCCCGGCCCGATTGAAGGAGACATGGTGCACCCCTATTTGCGCCGCCGTTCCGGTGTTGAGAAGACTGACTATCCTTCACCCTCTTCGCCGCATGATCCCGATGAACTGAAAGGGGTGTTAGGGCGCACTTTTGGTGTGCCGCTGTTTCAGGAACAGGCGATGAAGCTGGCCATTGTCGCCGCTGATTTTTCATCCAGCGACGCCAACAAACTGCGCCGCGCGATGGCGACCTTTCGTAATGTTGGGACGATCCATCATTTCCAGGCGAAGATGATCGAAGGCATGGTCGCGCGCGGCTATGAACGGGAGTTTGCTGAACGCTGCTATAATCAGATACAGGGATTCGGCAGCTATGGCTTCCCGGAAAGCCATGCCCAGTCTTTTGCCATATTGGTTTACATATCCTCCTGGATCAAATGCCATCACCCTGCCGTTTTTGCAGCCGCCTTGTTAAATTCGCAGCCCATGGGATTTTATGCGCCGGCACAAATTATCCGCGATGCGCGCGAACATGATGTCGAGGTGCGCAGCATCGATATCAATTACAGCGATTGGGATAATATATTGGAAGAGCGCCGCGATGGCGGTCATGCTCTGCGCATGGGGCTACGACAAATTGACGGTTTTCGCGATACATGGGCCGAGCAGATGATCACTTGCCGACCTTTTGCATCGATTGAAGAGCTGGCCCATGATGCGAAATTACCGCAACGTGCCCTGCAAATGCTTGCGGATGCGGATGGGTGTCGGTCGATCGGACTGGACCGTCGGCAAGCCCTGTGGGAGGTGCGCCGTACGCCAAGCGAAACATTGCCATTATTCGCTGCTGCCGATGCAAGAGAGCTTGCCCGAGAGGAAGACGTGCAGCTTCCCGATATGACCAGAAGAGAGCATGTCATTACCGATTACCAGACAACGCGATTGTCGCTAAAAGGCCATCCGATGGAATTTTTGCGAGACGCGTTTCATCAAGAAAAAGTGCTGCGCTGCGCTGATGTCGCCCATGGCAAAAACGGTTCGATCGCGGAAGTCGCAGGGATAGTGCTGATCCGTCAACGTCCCGGCAAAGGTAACGCTATATTTGTGACTCTGGAAGATGAAACGGGCATTGCCAATATCCTGATCTGGGCACGATTGTTTGAACGTTATCGCCGCCCGATCATGGCTGCGCGCCTGATGAAAGTCCGTGGCGAAATACAGAAAAGCAAGGAAGGCGTGATCCATATCATCGCCAGTCATGTGCAAGATTATACCTATCGTCTCGACAGTATTGCTACGGCTGAGCCGGGTATAGAGGCGCGCGATAATGAGCCTGCAATCGCAGCCAATCGCGGCCACCCCCGCAATGTACGTATCCTACCCGGATCACGCGATTTCCATTGAGGGTGTTTTGTCGATCGTCGCGGTTAAACGTCCATTCTATGCCAAGGACACAAAACCGAAGTTGGCTGTTTCTATTCCCGTTAAGCTTACCGCAACGAGGATACGAATTTCAAAACACAAGTCTTTCGCGCTCCTCATTGCCCTGATAGAGCGAGCGTCATGACCCATGATCCATTTCCCCTGTTCGATAGCTGGTTCAAAGAAGCCCGCGAGACGGAATCTAATGATAGCAATGCGATGACCATCGCAACCGCAGATGCAAATGGGCAACCGGCCGCGCGGATGGTGCTGTTAAAGGGGCATGACCGCAACGGTTTTGTCTTCTACACCAATCAGGAAAGTCGCAAGGCCGCTGATATTGCCGCCAATCCGAAAGCGGCGATCCTGTTCCACTGGAAAAGCCTGCGCCGGCAAATTCGTATTGAAGGGCCCTTATCGACCGTTTCCGATGCAACCGCCGATGCCTATTTCGCCACGCGCAGCCGGGATTCGCAGCTCGGTGCCTGGGCATCGGACCAATCGCGGCCGCTTGATACGCGTGCAACTTTTGAAGCGCGGTTTGAGGAAGTGAAAGCGCGTTTCGATGGACTGGACGTGCCGCGCCCGCCGCATTGGTCCGGCTATCGATTGACGCCGGAGCGCTTTGAATTTTGGCAGGACCGCGAGCACCGGCTGCACGAACGACGTGTCTTCGTTCGTGCAGATGGTGGGAATGGCGATGATTGGACGGAAGGAATGCTCTACCCATGACGCAGGAAAACGGGATATTACCCTATTATCATGTCGATGCCTTTGCGGATCGGCCCTTTACCGGCAATCAGGCGGCGGTGATGCCGCTCGAAAGCTGGCTCGATGATGATGTCCTACAGGCCATTGGTGAAGAGAATAACTTCGCCGAAACCGCCTTTTACCTGCCCGACGCGACGGGTGAGGCGGATTACGAACTGCGCTGGTTCACGCCATCAGTGGAAATTGCTTTGTGCGGACATGCAACGCTGGCCAGCGGGCATATTATATTGTCGCAAAATCCGGATAAGGATCAGGTCACGTTTCGCACGCGGCAAGCCGGAATATTGCAGATGGTCCGGGAAAGGGAGGGCTATGCGCTCGACCTTCCGGCCTATCCGCCGGCGCCCAAAAAGCGGCCGGATATCGTTGCCCTGATTGGCGGGAGCCCGGTTGAGACACAATTTCATGAAGGTCGCTATAATGTCATCCGCTATGCAACTGCTGATGAGGTGTTGGCGCTCAAGCCTGATATGAAGGCGCTGGCGGCATTGGGGAATGAACAGTTTATCTGCACCGCACCAGGTAAGGATACCGATGTGCTCAGCCGCGTCTTTGTGCCTGGTGCGGGAGTCGATGAAGATAGTGTGACGGGGTCAGCGCATGCGGTGCTGACGCCCTATTGGGCGGGGCAATTGGGCCGCGATAGCTTCACCGCCTACCAGGCCAGCGACCGCGGCGGTTATGTTCATTGCCGGTTTGATGAGGATCCGGATAATCCCCGGGCATGGCTCGGCGGCAAATGTGTGACCGTGGTTGAGGGGCTGTTTCGGTTGTAGCGCGTTCCCGTGCCGCCGTCAGTCGGTTGGAAACATTGCTACGATCCGGCCGATCTGATCGCTCATCGGACGCAAGACATTATCCTGTGTCTTGCCGAGCCGCACGACCGTAAGCTTCTGGTCCGGCGAAACGACGATCTGTTGTCCGAGATGGCCCAGAGCCGCAAACACTGTGTCGGGCGCCATGTCGGGAAAAAGAACCTGATTGCGGCCTTCCGGGCGTTTCTTGTTCAGCCAGATATGGCCGCCATAAGCCGGATCATTAGCTGATGATGTCCGCATGAACTGAACCCAGCTGACGGGGAGATGCTGCGCGCCTTTGCGGGCGCCATTGTTGCGGAGAAACTCGCCAAATGTGGCATAATCACGGGCGCTGGCCTGAATGATGCTGCCGCCGAGGAAGGTGCCATTGGCATCAAACTCAAAATAGGTTCCGTCCATGCCCAATGGCTCAAGCAACCGGCCCCGAATGAAACGCATGGCCGCGTTCCGCCGCACTTCTGGGTCGGTGCTGTTGGTCAGTGTTCGAGTGATGATGTCGGCCAGGATCATGCTGGTCGCCGTGCTATATTCGAACTTTGCGCCGGGCTCTGCTTCCATCGGGCGCGCCTCGGCATAGCCAGCCACATTGGATGCGCCATCGAGGAACAGCATGCGGTTGGTGTCTGCCTCAAACACCGTCGCTCCGCCTTCTTCGGGTACTTCGGTATGATCAAGGCCTGATGACATATGGATTAACTGGCGCAAAGTGATGTCGCCGCGCGGATCGCCGGGCCGCTGCCAGGCAGGGACCGGGGCCGGATCATCAAGCACCAGCCGTCCGTCCGCAACCAGAAAGCCGATCAACGCACCGGTAAAGGATTTCGCCATCGACCAACTGATAAAGCGTGTATCTTCGTCATAGTCTTCGCCATAGCGTTCTGCGATAATCTTGCCGCGATACATGATTAGCAACGCACGGGTCTCCGCCATGGCAGGATCATCGAAGAGCGGCGAAATCGCAGCGTCCAGCCGAGCTTTTGGGATTGGGCTGGCATCCGATATATAAGCCAGCTCTTCGGCAGTTTTGGGTGGTGGTGCAGCAGGCTCATCACTGGCACCACAGCCAGAAAGGGCAAGTGCAAGAGCAGACAGGGCGGCGATTTTAATCTTGTGCATCAACATGCGTTGCACCAATAAGTGCAGCTATGGCAACTGTAAATAATACCGAATCCGCTTCCCAGCCCAAAAGTCGTAAAGGCCGGGTGGCCTTATATATATTAGCACTGTTCTTGCTGATCCTAGCCGCTGTCTTTGCCTATAATTATAGCTTTATCAAAGGACAGCTTGGCATCGGAACGGCCTATGGGGCCCGTGTCGCCTGTTCTTGTCACTATGTTGGTGGGCGTGATCTGACCGACTGCGAAAAGGATTTTGAACCCGGCATGGAAGTGATCAGCTTATCGTTGGATGACGAGAAACGCCATGTCACCGCATCGGTTCCTTTGCTCGCATCGGCGACAGCCGAGTTTCGCGAAGGCTGGGGCTGTGTAATCCTGACCGAGGCCGAAGCCGATTAGGCAGTGCGTCAGGCCGTGGCAGCGGCTAACCATTGTTGGGAAACCGCACCGGTTTTCTCAATCCAGCCGCCGCCAAGAACGCGATCCTTATGATAGAAGACCGCTGCCTGTCCCGGGGACACGCCATATTCGGGATTGTGGAAGCGTAGCGTATCGCCTTCCAGCCGGGCATGAGTAGGCTTGGCCATGGAGCGGACTTTGACCTGCATGGGTCCTTCAAAGTCGCCGCCAATCCAGTTGATATCGCGTAAGGTCGCAGACGCTACCGCCAAAGCCTGTTTCGGCCCGACAAAGACGCGTTTGGTTTCCGGTTCCAGGCGAATGACATAAAGCGGCTCGGCCTGTCCGCCAATCTCCAGTCCCTTGCGCTGACCGACTGTATAATGGATCAGGCCCTTGTGCCGGCCCATGACGGTGCCATCGATATGGACAATCTCGCCATCGTCGTCGGCTTCGGGGCGGAGCTTGCGCACGACCTTGGCATAGTCGCCATCCGGTACGAAGCAGATATCCTGACTATCCGGTTTGAAGGCGACGGCTAGGCCCATGTCTTTCGCAATCTCGCGCACTTCATCTTTAGGCATGTCGCCCAGCGGGAAGCGGAGATAGTCGAGCTGGTCCTGTGTCGTGGCGAACAAGAAATAGCTCTGGTCGCGGGCAGGATCCATCGCCCGGTGCAGCTCGGAACCATGTTCGCCCATCACGCGCCGGACATAGTGGCCGGTGGCGAGGCAATCCGCTCCCAGTTCACGGGACAGATTTAAAAGGTCGGTAAATTTCACGCCCATATTACATTGCACGCAGGGGATGGGCGTACGCCCGGCCATATATTCGTCGGCGAAGACATCCATGACCGATTCCTGAAAGCGGCTGGCATGATCAAAGACATAATGCGCAATGCCGAGCTTTTCAGCGACCTGACGTGCATCGCGAATATCCTGTCCCGCGCAGCAGCTGCCAGCACGGCCCACCGCTTCGCCATGATCATAGAGCTGCAGCGTGATGCCGATCGTCTCCGCACCGGTGCGTGCAGCCAGCGCGGCGACAACGCTCGAATCGACGCCGCCGGACATCGCAACGACGATGCGTTTGCCCATCAGATCGTCCCCGAGCTGAAATTCATTGTTGATTCGGTTTGCCATATCGCCACGTCCTTTAACGATGAACCGTGTACAGCGCCAGTATTACGCAAAATTGCTGTTAACTCGTCGGTTCAAATGCCGTTCTGGTTCATATTGGGACGAAAAGGCGAATGGAAAGGAAGATTTGCTTAACCAGTCCTAAGAGCGCGTGAACGCTTCCTTTACGGATGTTTATATCTTCGTCGCTAGAAGGGTGCTCATGGAAATGAACTTCCCGCATAAGAGTCTGACCAAGACCAGTGCCGATACGGATGCAGATGCAGACAGCGCTCATGAAGCCCTGATTGCGCATGCGATCGCGCGTCAGGCTCTTTCTCCATCGGCACGTGCATATCTTGCACGGCGGAAAGGTCTGGCTGCAAAGCCAAACCACTCCAGCCGTGGGCCAGTGGGAGATCGGATCAAGTTTTTTGCCGGCGAGCTTCCTATGCGAAGCCCGCTTGTGAAAAGCGCGCGCATTTTTGAGAAGGGCAATTTCCGGCCGGATCTGTTGCGTGAGAAATCACCGAATGATGGAGCGCAATCGTAAATATGAACGCGTTCTTTACCTTGGTGATTTAGTAGTTTGAAAAACTCTATGTCTAAAGATGTAAACATATTTTGATTTAGAGCGAAATGCCGCAAGGCGTATTTTGAGGGTAGTATGATCGAGAACCAGGAAATTAAACCAGCACAAGTAGTTGGCCCATTGGGTGAACCATTGACTATAGCTGATTTGCCCAATCCGGGTACAACCCGCTGGGTGGTTCGGCGCAAGGCGGAAGTTGTTGCGGCGGTAAATGGCGGCCTTTTGACGGTTGATGAGGTTTGCGATCGTTACAGTCTGTCGTTGGAAGAATTTGCTTCTTGGCAGCGGGCTGTTGACCGCTCCGGCATGCCTGGACTGCGCGTAACGCGGATCCAGCATTATCGCGACCTTTATGAGCGTCAGCAAAAATATTGATAGCAAGTTTAACATCAGTGTGAATCTGGCTGCGCGGCGGTGTCGCTGAATTAAGCATCAATATTAATGGTTTGGAGGCCTCGGAAATTCGTTTCCGAGGCCTTTTCATTATGTTAGCGCGACTATTTTCTGGTTTCGGGCCATCATTTGTATAAGATATGGCCATTGGCCCGAGCAAACAGGCCAGAAATGGATCAGGAGGAAGACATGATTAACTTTATCATCGCGCTTGTGATGGGCGGCATTATCGGATGGCTCGCGAGTATCGTTATGGGCCGGGATGCATCAATGGGCATTTTCTGGAACATTGTTGTGGGCTGTGTCGGTTCGATGTTGGGTGGCTGGCTGTTCAGCTTCTTCACTGGCGGCACGCAAAATCTTCGAGATGCACCATTCAGCCCAATGACCTTGCTGGTGGCTTTTGGTGGAGCAATCGTGCTTCTGGGTATTGTTAATTTAATCAAGCGGGGGCGCGTCCGTTAAACGAAGCAGCCTATATTTTATTGAAAAAACAAAAGGCTGGCTCAGTAGAGTCAGCCTTTTTCATGTGACAATGGATGCGGCTATGGTAATTTGGCAACGTCTAAAGGTCAGCATTTGCATGGGTGATTGTTCGGGCTTGTGATAACTGATTTATTGATATAATACACCGGTTGCAGAAATAGATTTTTTCCCCGCGTTCCAGTGATTCTTTGTATATTGCAGCGCAAAAACAGGATAAAGGCTGGCTGACGAGTATTGAATATGAACTATGAATCGAAAATTTCCGGCGAAGATGTCGACGTCTCGACCCTAGAAGATGGCGATGAAGAGGCGCGGAGCAGAAAGCCTTTAGTGATCGCTGCGATTGCGGTGGTGGCCGCTATTTTGGCGGTGCTTGCCTATCAGTTATTCTTCGGCTCTGGCGAGGCTCCCCCTGCGGAGAGCCAGGCACCGGTGGTTACCGTGGTAATTCCGGGCACCAAGGATGTTGTCCGCACCATTAATGCCACTGGAACGCTGGCGGCCCGACGTGAAATTCCGGTCGGCGTTGTCGGCGAGGGTGGTCGTGTAACCCAAGTATATGTCGATGCTGGTGACTGGGTGAAACCTGGTCAGATCATGGCGAGCATTGATCGTTCGGTTCAGAATCAGCAAGTGGCGCGGTGGGCAGCCTTGGTTGCTTCTGCCAGGGCAGATTTGAACTTGGCGCAGGCTAATCTTGACCGTGCGGCTGCGCTGGTCGAACGTGGGTTTATTTCAAAAGCGGATATCGATCGGCTGACGGCGACGCGTGACTCAAATGCTGCACAGCTGCGTGTTAACCAGGCACAGTTGGGCGAAGCACGCGCGCGGAACAATTTTTTGAACATTGTTGCACCAAAGGGCGGTTTTGTTCTGGAGCGCAGTGTTGAGGTCGGACAAACGGTGAGCGCGGGCAGCGGAATTCTATTCCGGTTGGCTCAAAATGGCGAAATGGAATTGCAGGCTCAGCTGAGCGAAAGTGATCTGGCAAATGTGGCGGTTGGTGTGAACACCGAGGTCATTCCCGTGGGTACAGACAAGGTGCTGACCGGGCAAATTTGGCAAATTTCACCAATGATTGACTCGCAGTCACGGCAAGGCATAGCAAAAATTGCACTGAGCTATGACAGCGCTCTGCGTCCAGGTGGCTTTGCGAGTGCGAGAATAACCAGTGGTTCTACTGTTGCCTCAGTATTGCCAGAATCAGCGTTGCAGAATGATAGCAAAGGCGCGTTCGTCTATATTGTTGACAAAGATGACAAGGCAGTGCGCCGGGATGTTGTGACTGGTCCAGTTTCCAGCGCCGGTGTTTCGATAAGTTCGGGTTTAAATGGCACCGAGCGGGTTGTTTTGCGAGCTGGTGGTTTCCTGAATCCAGGAGAGACGGTCAAACCCGCTTTGCAGAAAAAAGAGGCAGGCGCCTGATCCATGAATTTGCGTAATATATCTGCTTGGTCGACGCGTAACCCAGTAGTGCCACTGGTCCTGTTCACGGCTATGCTGTTGGCAGGTATCCTGAGCTTTAATCGCATGGATATCGTTAACAACCCGGATGTGGAGTTTCCCGCGGTCAGGGTGGTTATTTCTCAGCCAGGTGCTGCACCGACCGAAATTGAAAACCAGATTACACAGCGTATTGAAGCTGCGGTTCGCGGTATTAGTGGCGTTAAAAATATAAGCTCCACGGCCAGCGAAGGAAGCAGCAGGACTTTCGTTGAATTTGAAATCGGTACGGACACGAACGAAGCGGTCAACGAAGTCAAAAACTCGGTGGATCAGACACGTGGATCGCTTCCGGAAGGTATATTAGAGCCGCAGATTAACAAGGTCGATGTTGTCGGAGAGCCGATTGGCTATTTTGCGGTAAAAGCCGATGACATGACAATCGAGGAGCTGAGCTGGTTTGTCGATGATACGGTGTCGAAAAACCTGCTGACCATTGATGGTATGGCAGAGGTCGACCGTTTTGGCGGGGTGGACCGGGAAATCCGCGTTATCTTGAAACCAGAACGGATGCAGGCGCTGGGTGTAACGGCGACGCAGATCAATAATGTTCTCAGACAGATCAACATAAATGCTGCTGGTGGTCAGGCTGAAATTGGCGGGACACGGCAGTCGCTTAGAGTTTTGGGCAATGCTGATGATGCCTTTGCTTTGTCACAGGCCCAAATCCCATTGGGTAATGGCTCTACGGTAAAGCTGAGCAGCGTGGCGGATGTCAGTGATTCTTTCGGTGAGCGCAGTTCCATAAGCAAGGTGCAGGGACAAGAGGTCGTCAACTTTGCCATGTCCCGCGCGCGGGGTGCTTCCGACGTTACGGTCTATGATGAGGCCGTGGAGATGATGGAGAAAATCTCGACCGAAAATGAAGGTGTCGAGTTTATTTCTCTTGGGACAAGTGTCGAGTATACAAGGTCACAATATAAGAGTTCGATGCTTGCGATGATCGAAGGCGCGCTGCTTGCTGTTGTCGTAGTCTTCCTGTTTCTCAGGGATTGGCGTGCCACGGTTATCTCGGCCATTGCCATTCCTTTGTCCGCAATTCCGACCTTCTGGTTCATGGATTTGCTGGGTTTCAACCTGAATTTCCTCTCGCTCCTCGCTCTCGGCTTGGTGGCCGGCGTTCTGGTCGATGATGCCATTGTGGAGATTGAGAATATCGTGCGCCATATGCGCATGGGCAAAACCGCCTATCAGGCGTCGATTGATGCAGCCGATGAAATTGGTCTGGCCGTTGTGGCGACATCCTTCTGTATCGTTGCCGTCTTTCTCCCCGTTGGCCTGATGCCAGGTATTTCTGGACAGTTTTTCAAAAATTTCGGGATAACTGTGGTGATCTCGGTGTTGATGAGTCTGGCTGTGGCGCGAATGATTACGCCGATGGTCGCGGCTTATTTCCTGAAAGCTAAGGGCCATGCCGAACACGGCGAGGGCGTATGGATGGACCGTTATATGGTTCTGCTCAATTGGTCGCTGGATCGTTCTGACGCCGATGAGGCAAGAGCAAAACTGACACCGGCCAGTGCGGCTTGGTGGCAATATCTGATCGGTTTCGTTCTGTTTGCGATCATATTTTCGGTTTTTGTTGGCGTTGCGGCAATGACAGGTTCTGCGATTAGCGGCTTCCTGACAGAGATCATAACGAGTGATTTTTTCCGTGCTATGATCGGCCTGATTCTTGGCATTGTTGCCGGGTTGTTAGCTGGCGCAATTGTGGCACTGGTCCTTCGCCTTGTAATTGGCGGTATCGGTGGGCGGTTCGCTGATTGGTATTTCTACCGGATCGAGCGTTTCAAGGCCCGTTCATTGGATCACCGTATTTGGGTGTTGGGCATCGGTGTTGCCGCCTTCGTTCTGACGGTCGTTTTGTTTGCCGTCACTCCGTCTCAGTTTCAACCCACCATCAATGTGGATGAGAGCCGGATAAACATCGAGGTTGTGCCCGGAACCACGCTGGAGCAAACCGAAAAAATCGCCGATCAGGTTTCCGACATCATGTATGAACAACCTGAGGTCCTGCGTGCCTTGACCCGGGTTCGTGAAACCAATGCGACCGTCTACGTAAGCTTGAAACCGGAACGGGACAAAACGTCTATCCAGTTCGAGCGTGATATGGCGCCGGTATTGCAGCAAATTCCCGACGCCCGGATTTCCTTTGCATCGCAAAGCGGCGGTGGCGGTACGGGACGCGATATTTCGATCATGCTGACCGGGTCTGATCCTGACTTGCTCGACGACACAGCAGCCGAACTGGTTGAACAAATGAAGGGCATAAATATGGTCGTGGCGCCGCGAGTCACCGCCGATCTCAGCCGTCCTGAAATTGTCATTCGGCCCTATGCTGATCTGGCGGCACAGCTTGGTGTTACGACGTCGTCTCTCAGTCAGACCATTCGTATCGCTACACTTGGTGAGATAGATCAGAATGCAGCTAAGTTCTCGCTGTCTGATCGCCAGATACCCATCCGAGTGATGCTTCCTGAAGCCTCGCGCGCGGATCTGTCGACCATTGAAAACCTGCCGGTACAAACGGCGGATGGAGGCAGTGTACCACTCAGCCGCGTTGCATCGATTAGCTTCGGATCCGGCCCGACATCCATTCAACGTTACAATCAGAACAGGCGAACCTTTGTTGGTGCTGATCTGGCGCAAGATGTTGTTAAAGGCGAAGCGATGGCGGCTATTTTTGACCTGCCGATCATGAAAGACTTGCCAACCGGCGTGTCCAACGAAGCTTTTGGTGAAGATGAGTGGCAGGCTGAATTGGCAGTGAATTTTGTAATTGCGCTGATCTCCGGTGTGCTCCTGGTTTTCGCCACATTGGTGTTGTTGTACAAGCGCCTGATGTCGCCATTGGTGAATATGGGTTCATTGGCTCTGGCTCCGCTTGGCGGCATATTCCTCGTATGGATTGTTGGCCAACCCGTGTCTATGCCAGTGCTGATCGGGGTGCTGATGCTACTTGGCATTGTCAGTAAAAACTCCATTCTCCTTATCGATTTTGCGATTGAGGAGATGGAGAAAGGCATTCCCAAATTTGAAGCCATCATGGATGCCGGCCACAAACGTGCACAGCCTATCGTCATGACCACCGTTGCCATGACGGCTGGTATGGTACCAACCGCGGTATCACTGTCCGGCGATGGCGCATGGCGTGCGCCGATGGGAACAGTCGTGATTGGCGGGCTGATCGTATCGACACTGCTGACGTTGGTTATTGTGCCTGCCGGTTTCAGTTTGGCGGATGGTTTTGAACGGCGTGTCGGTCCTTGGCTCCGCAAGACGATGCTGACTTATAATCCGGGTGATGACGCGGACGATAAGGCAAAGGTTCAGCCTGCCGAGTGAAGCCGCTTTCTTCTAAATTGGCGCCGCAGTCCAACAGCATTCCGGTTTCTGGTTCGTCCACAATGACAAGAGACATGAACAATGCTGGCCGCGATATGAAAATTATCGCGACCGGTTTGCTGGTGTTGATGGCGGTGATCTATTTCACCTCCCGAACTTTTGAAGAAGTGCATCCTGCGATAGGCTTTGTTCGCGCTTTTGCAGAAGCGGCAATGATTGGCGGAATAGCGGACTGGTTTGCAGTAACTGCCTTGTTCCGGCATCCAATGGGGCTGCCGATCCCGCACACGGCAATTATTCCGCGCAACAAGGACCGGATAGGCGATACACTCGCCAACTTCCTGAAAAATAATTTCCTGGTTTCACGGATCGTGGCGCAACGGATGCACGGGGTTGATCTCGCAGGCGGCGTCGGACGGTTCCTGAAATCACCCAGCGGTGGGGAGGGACGGTTGCGTATGGGTGCGTCGCGGCTGATCGGTGATATTATAGGTTCGCTTGACCAGGACCGCCTTGGCAGCATGTTTAAAGGTGCCGTAAAGACACAGGCAAAGGAACTGGATCTCGCGACGCCAATGGGTCAGATTCTGGAATCCGTTATGGCTGAAAATCGCCACGGACCATTGATCGATTCTACAATCAAATGGGCCTATCGGACACTTGACGCCAATGAATATGTCATCCGCGCCATTGTCCATGATCGCGCCAATACAGTGATGCGCTGGACCGGTCTGGACGACCGGCTGGCTAACGAGGTGGTTGATGGTTTGTACAAACTATTGGCCGATATGGCGACCGATCCCGAGCATCCCGTGCGCGCCAAGACTGAGGAGAGCTTGGTTCAACTCGCGCAGGAGCTGAAAAGCGATCCGGCATTACGACAACGGGTCAATGAGTGGAAGCTCGAAATGATCGAAAATCCCGCCATAGCAAACTGGATTGATGGCATGTGGGAATCCGGGCGCGAAGCCTTGCTCAAAGCCTCGCGCGATCCTGAGGCAGCGATGGCTGGCCACTTCGGTGATGCGCTTATGCAACTGGGTAGCAGTCTTCAGAAAGACCCACTGCTTAATCGCCAACTCAACCGGTTCGCGCGCCGTGCTGTTGCCGGGGTTGTGGCGAGCTATGGCGACAATATCGTCAAACTGGTTTCGGAAACCATTCGCGGCTGGGACGCACAAACGATTACGGATCGTGTTGAAAATGCAGTAGGCCGGGATCTCCAATATATTCGGGTCAACGGTACGCTGGTTGGCGGCCTAGTGGGCGTTATGCTTCATCTCTTGAATCACTGGATTTATTAGAGGCCTAGCGCGACAGTAATATGCGGGCCTGCCCGGCGATCTGGGCGAGCATGGCAATTGATGGTCTGGGAGATAGCTGAGCCCGATCAACAATATTCCGGAATTGTACGACCCGGGCATTATTTTTCTCAACCCATGACTCCAGAAACTGATCCATATCCTTGCTCCGCGCCCGTCTCAGGAAATCGAGGCGCATCTGTTGGAAATCACGAGCCAGTCCTGCCACGAGCAGACGATCCCAAGGATCCGACGGATTGATACGTGTCGCTGTCATCTGAGCCCAATCCAACCCGAGCAGGCTTCCAAGCTTGGTGAACGCGGCGGCAACTTCGATAGCGTCAATGTCCCGCGTCTTGGCCAGATAGGCTATGCCAGCAGCGCCATCATTTTTATAGATGTTGGCCATTTCATGAGCGATTTCGGTGGTCGCTCCAGCCTCTATCAGCAATCCTGTCTGTTTTGCTGCTTGTAGCTGACCTTCTTCTGTTATCAGGCTGTCTACCTGATCATTTAGCAATGCTATATTGGGTGCCAGCATGTCGACGGCTTCATCGATTGTACCACTGGTCAGGCCAATGCGCATCAGGTCAGCCATATGGGAGCGAAGCACATAAGCCACGCGATCAAAGAGCAACAATCGAACATTTTCGCCAATTTTTGCATCTTCGAGTGATTTCCAGATCGTTTCCGCATCAAACAGGCGTTCTGCCATGACAAAAGCTGCGGCGACTTCGCCCAATGAGCAGCCTTCTTCTTCTGCCAGCTCAAAAGGATCAATCAAGCCAAGACGATTGACCATCCGGTTAGCGAGTTTCGTCGCGATAATTTCCCGGCGCAACTGGTGGCTTAGGACGGCGTCTTTATGCTTTGCTTTGATGGCGCTAGGAAATGCTTTGAGTAGCTCGTTTTCGAGACCGGGATCGGTACTCAACGTGCTATTCTCTATCGCATCCTGAAGCGCCAATTTTGCTGTCGAGATCAGAACTGCGAGCTCGGGACGGAATAACCCGCGATCTTCCTGGCCACGGCGAATGAGATCCTCATTGTTCGCCAGCCCTTCAACGGCGCGATCCAGTCTGCCCTGTTCTTCAAAATATTCAATCAGCCGGATGCAGGATGGCAGCGTTTTTTTACCGCCAATCTCTGCTATGGAAAGGCCCAGTGCCTGCAGGCGATTGTCTTCGAGAACGAGCGCGCTGACATCATCGGTCATTTTTTCCAGTAGTGTGTTGCGGGCCGAGAGCTTCAACTGGCCAGCAGCCATCGCCGCATTAAGCGCAATTTTGATGTTAACTTCATTGTCCGAGCAATCGACACCTGCGCTATTGTCAATGAAATCGGTGTTGATCCGGCCCCCACGGCCGGCAAAAGCGATCCGACCGGCTTGTGTAATTCCTAAATTGGCGCCTTCGCCGATAACCTTCACACGTAACTGTTTGGCGTTTATGCGGATATTATCGTTCGATGGATCGCCGACTTCGATATTATTTTCGGAAGACGATTTGATATATGTTCCGATCCCGCCGAACCACAGCAGATCGGTATCGCTGGCCAGTATCGCGGAAATCAGACGCGATGGTGTAACTTCCGTTACCCCTTGTAGATCTAATAAGGTAGCGATTGTCTTGTTGATTTTCAACGTCTTCGAATGGCGTGAGAAAACACCGCCACCTTTGGAGATCAGGTCTTTATTATAGTCATCCCAGCTGGAGCGGGGCAACTCAAACAGGCGTTTGCGTTCCTTCCAGCTTGTTGCAGGATCGGGATCCGGGTCGATAAAAATATGCCGATGATCAAAGGCAGCGACCAGGCGCAACGATTTTGACAGCAGCATGCCATTGCCAAATACGTCGCCAGACATGTCGCCAACACCGATCACATTAACTGGCTCGTTCTGGATATCCACGCCCATTTCGGCAAAATGTCTCTGAACAGAAACCCATGCGCCACGTGCCGTTATACCCATGGCCTTGTGATCATAGCCATTGCTGCCACCGCTTGCGAAAGCATCACCGAGCCAGAAGCCTTTTTCGATCGCAATTTCGTTGGCGATATCCGAGAAGGTGGCTGTACCTTTATCGGCGGCGACCACAAAATAAGGATCATCTTGGTCAAGCCGAACGACATCCTTGGGCGGCACAACCGTGCCGTTCTTGATGTTGTCGGTGATGGACAATAATGCGCTGATGAAAACTCTATAGGATGCAACACCCTCGGTTATAAAGGCATCCCGATCATCGCCTGATGGAAGTTGTTTCGCAAAGAAACCGCCCTTCGCACCGGTGGGAACGATTACAGCGTTTTTCACCCGCTGAGCTTTCATGAGTCCCAAAATCTCGGTGCGGAAATCGTCGCGCCGGTCGGACCAGCGCAACCCTCCGCGCGCTACAGGACCAGCACGCAGATGGATGCCTTCCACCCTTGGGCTATAAACAAATATCTCGCGCCAGGGCACGGGAGCCGGAAGGTCAGGAATTTTCGCGCTTTCAATTTTGAAAGCGAGAGCCTCTTCAGCGCTTTCGGCAAAAGCATTGGTACGCAAAATGGATTCTATGACGGCTCGAAACAATCGCAGGATCCGATCGTCATCGATACCCTGGACCTTACCCAAGCCGGTTTCGATATCCTTTTTGGCCTGCGCCAATGCTTCTTTTGCACCGCCGTCAAATGCTGGATCATGCAATGCACTGAACATATGGATCAGCCCGCGGGTTACATCACCGGCCTCTGCAAGCGCTTCAACAACGGTGATCATGCCATAGCTCAAACCGGTTTGGCGTAGATAACGGAACCAGGCGCGAATCCAAATGGTCGACTGCGCGCTTATTCCGGTCGCAGTGATTAGCTGGTTGAAACTATCATTTTCCGCAACGCCTTCAAGAACGCCTGTGATCGCGTCCTGAATCTCTGACGCTCGGGCGATCAAATCATCGCGGGTCTCTGCATTGCCAACCGAAAGTTGAAAGTCATGGATATAGCCGAGCCGCCCCTCATCAAGTGGGGTCGGTAGTTCCTCGAGCACGGAAAAACCAAAATTTTCCAAAGTTGGGACGGCATCTGACAGCGGCAAAACACCGCCAAGATGATAGACTTTGAGCCGCAGCAGATGTTCCGCATCACCCTCTAGCCGATAGAGCCTTGTCGATTTCTGTCCGCCGCGTTCAAGTTGAAACAGCCGCATGATGTCACGCGCTGCCTCTTCCGCGCCATAGATTGACTGATATGTTCCGGGGAAACAGTCAGCATAGCGTTGCGCCAGAATTTCGGCCCGATTGTCCGGTACAAATTCACTAAGATGACTGGCCACTTCTGGACGCCATCCTCGGATCATATTTTCGAGTTGGTGGTCCAGCACATCCGGGTCCGGTATCTTGCTGTCCGCGCCCATGTCGAGAATATATCGCAGAGAAGAAATGCCACCCTCGTCCAGCGTATTGGACCAGCTCAATATTCGTGCGCCGGTGTATTCAGTAAGCATCGCCTGAATATTTTCCCGACGGGCTGTCGAGAGCTGTTCGCGCGGTAGCCAGATGAACGCATAGAGATGCCGATTCAATGGCGACATAACGCTGTGCAATTTGGGTCGCGGACGATCGATCAACGACATAGAGATTAGCGCCAGCCTCTCAAGATCTTCCTGTTTGAAGGTTATCAGGATATCATGAGGCAATGAAGTCAGCGCGTGGGTGAGCGATTTACCGGCATGACCGGTTGGTGCAAATTCAAATTTGTCAAAAAGACGCGCCAATTGTGTGCGAAGCAGTGGCACTTTCTCGGGCGGTGCCGCCAAAGCGGCACTGGTCCAAAGACCTGCTGTTATGGACAGGCCGACCAGTGCATCTTTTTCACGGATCGGCATGATGATAACATCCATCAGGACATGACGATGAACCGTTGATACCTGATTTGATTTGACGATCAACGGTGCCTGACCACCCGCTTTGAACCAGGCGAAGGCCCGTTTTTGGCTTTCTTTTGAAAGCGCTGGTTTGTCTCGCATCCGCCCTACACCGATGCGGTCGGTTCTTTGTCCTTTTTCATCCACTTTTTCATGTGCAAGTAGCGTGAAATTGCGATCCAAGAACCAGCGAACAAGAGCAGTGCCTTCGCCTTCAGGCTGATTATCGGCATCTTCCCCCAAAGCGACTTGTAGTTTTAGCCAGTCGGTGACGGCAGCCGAGACGTCCAACAGATTCTTGCGCAGTGCTCGTTCCAGCATCCGGCGTATCTTGGCATCAGTCCGTTCCAGCTCGATATAGATGATCGACTCGCGCTTTTCCCCCTGGTCAGGATCGTTGTGAATGGCGAGCAGCTTTCCTTTGCTATCGCGTTTGACACCAATCACTGGATGGATGAGCCGCCCAATATTCAGACCATAGCTAGCGATGGTCGCACAGACGGAGTCGACCAGAAACGGCATATCATCATTGACGATGGCAAGACGCAAATGCCGCTTTCCGCGATCGCTCGTAACACTTTCAAGTAGCAGATTAGCCTCAGAGGCGGCACGTTGCATGCCAGCGTCAAGGAGGAATTTGACGGCTTCCTTGCAAGCTTTGTCGTCAAAGCCAATATTTTCACCGGGCAGGGCACTGTCCTGAAAAGCGGTGGTTAAATTTTTCTTGAGTGTCTTGTCGGCCGTAGATTTGGTCGTTTTCGCTGCTGTCGCATCACGGTTACCAGTCATGGTTCCCCCAAACTATAAGTCCGGATCAAGTGTCCGTCTGTTGGAGCGTCCTTATGCGCCTAATATAGATCATGCTCAAGGCCGTTCGGCATATCACGATCGCGTGATAGACCGAATATGTAGCAAGCGTGATATATTAGTTACATATGAAACTAGTATGATATACTGGCTGATCCGCGAAAAGCTTTTAAACGCTTGTCTGTTTCAGAGCCTTGTCGGTCAGTTTCTGGTCACCCAGCACTGGGCCGACTATTGCTAATTGACCACTGTCATCGCGGCGCGCCACCAGAACGACAAATTCTGCATCACCGGCGTCAATATCGGCTAGCTGGCGGCTGGGTGCATTGCGTAAACGCTCCAGCACATCTTCGTTTTGAGCAACGGCTTCGGTTGTTTTCTGTTTTGGATTACGTGCGTCGCGTTCGGCATAGACAACGGCTTTCAGGCCGCCATCATAGTTTTCAAGATAGTTGGCAAAGGCACCTTTCTCAATGCCTGCCTGTTTTGCAAAGCGCAGGGCCGCGGCATATTCAGTCAATCGCGTCTTGTCATAATGTGCACCAAAGACGAGTTTGACGATGGGAGTCATCGGTGCTCGTTCCTGGGCTTTCAGCCCTGAATCTTCGAGCAGAGCCGCATAGTCTTGCGGATGGGCTTCGGTCATCAGGTAAAAATCATAAGCTTGTCCGATGGCGTTATAAAGTGCCGCGCGGCTGCGTTGCTCACTATGAGCCGCATTATCCGCGCTGCTGCGTGCTGCGACAAGCCAGTCAGCCAGACTCGCGTCTTCGCTGGGTTGATCAGTAATGTCTTCCAGCTCAATATGGTCGCCGCCAACGAGAGCGGCCGTGGCAGCGGCGGCATCTTCTGCTGTTAGTTCCAGCGGCGCTGACGTTGGGCTATCGGCCCAGATCGGTCCGGTTTCTGTTTTTTCCGGAGCCGAACGCATCGCTTGCGCAACCTGTTCTTCCAGTTCTTTCGAAAACGCGTCGTCCGCGACTTCTTTCCAGTTAATTACGCCGTAAATGAAATCGATCGTATCATCATCAGTAGAAAATGGCAGCAAGATGCCGCGGTACATGATGGTAATGCCGCGCTGATTTACAAATTCAGCCTCAAAACCAATGGGCGCCTGATTGGCGATAATTTGCAGATAGTGATCGGTGATACGCGACAGCAAAGACCGCGCTGGAACCTGATCAATCGTTGTTATGCTGTCATCCAATTCACATTCTTGGCGCAGTGATTTGCCGAGAAATTGGATGGACGGATTCTCTACGCCATTGGTAAAGTCCAGTAAGACACTGTTCGGTCCAAAATCCTTGTCCGATTCCGGATCAAGATCTTCAACGCTAGGAAACTGGCGCTCTCCGAGCAGGCCGGCCCAGAAATTATAGGCACGCACGTGCATGCGGCGCTCATCCTGACCGATCGCAGGCGGCGCTTCTTGCGTTACTTCATCATCTTCATAGGCGATGTAATCGGCGTCTGGACCGGTGGTCAGAACGCTGTTTTCATCAGAATTGCGAAGGTTTTCCATGCCTAATCCTACTTTATCTACTCATCTACACTCTGGTTTGCAGCAGCCATGGTAAATATCTGGTAAACGATTCGAACTTTTCTCCCCCGCTGCGCAGCACGAATAGGCTTGTTATCTTACCAAAGAGAAAAGGCGGGCTTGTCACGGCGAAGACCGGCTGTTAAGGGCGCAACCGTTAAGTATTTGCCCCGTGCAACTAAAGTGCGAGGTTGAATGCCGCTTTAGCTCAGGTGGTAGAGCACATCATTCGTAATGATGGGGTCAGAGGTTCGAGTCCTCTAAGCGGCACCACGCATTTTTCCCTTTTATATCAAGTGCTTAGATGCATTCTTGTTGCCTGAATTAGTCCCCAGACTTCCGAGGGTTAGGTAAACTGCGGGATACAAAATGGTGGCTAGAGACCATTTGGCGGCGGCGAGAATGGCCAATTTCTGCCAAAAGTCTCACAGGCCGATTTCGTGGCTGTCAGATGCAGATGGTGGTTTTGGACAGAAAGTCAGGCGAACCCGAACATTGTTCGCTGACTTGGCCAATCCAGCGGAATGGCATTGGCGCGAGTCAGTTTGCGGCCAGTGAGATCTACAGGCTGGGTACCTTCCATGATGGATGCGATGATGTCTGGTGCCAGCCATGAGATGCGAGCCAATTGTCCAAGATACCGTCGACTATAGTTGACAAGCGCGAGATTTTGTTTCCCGTACCCTCGGCCGTCGTTATAACCACTCACTGGAGCCAAGATGCTTTCAAGATAAGCGTGCTGTTCATCGGCATTTTGCCGCAAGATTGGAAATGGCCTGTTCTAGTCGTTCAATACGCGTCATGTAGCGTTATTGGCAGATAAAGCTTCGTTCTACAATTTTAGGACATCCCTTATGTCCGCTCTTGCGCCCTAAACGGACATGCTTCGCTGTTATTGCCCACTACGGGACCGGACGATCTGCAAACTGTTCCGGATCTCTGGCATATTCTTTCACAATTGATGGCCTAACTGCAAAACTGTAGGATATTTGCATGGATATTCTCAACGACATACTCGATACGCTCGACCTCAACGGGGCTTTATATTTCCGGACGGATTTTTCCGCTCCTTGGTCGGTGACGGTGCCGGTGCTTGAAGGCGCCGCCCGGTTTCATCTCGTCGTCCAGGGCCAATGCACCGTCACCCTGCCTGGTGATCGCGTGATGACGCTCTATCCTGGCGACCTGATACTAATTCCCCGCGGACAGACCCATATGTTGTCGGACAGCCCGGTGGACAGCGCCCCGTCATTAGAGACGGTTCTTGAACAGGTCGAATATGATGGTGAAGGTGTTTTGGTGGTTGGCGATGGTGACAAATCGGCCAATACACAATTGGTCTGCGGCCATTTCACATTTCGCAAAAATGCCGATCACCCGATGCTTCGTGCGCTGCCTGACTTTTTACTCACAACTTCTTCCATGCGTGCGCAAAATCCATGGCTGGACGAGATATTGCGCCTGATATCGCGGCAAATGTTTGCGGAGCATGTGGGCTCGGATGCGTCCGTCCGCCGCTTGTCTGAGGTCATGTTTATCGAACTGCTGCGTATGGGGATCGAAGAACAAGGACAGATGGAGCCGCTGCTTAAAGGTTTTCAGGACCCGCATGTTGGTCAGGCGCTGGAGCTGTTGCACAGACAACCATCTTCCGCCTGGACCGTTCAAAGCCTCGCCCGCGAAGTGGGCATGTCGCGCAGCAGTTTCGCCGACCGATTTGCAGAGCTCATCGGACAAGGGCCGATGTCCTATCTGTCTGACTGGAGACTGCAAAAGGCGCTCTCGCTTCTGGATGAAAGCAATATCACCGTGCAGCAAGTTGCCGCCGAGACAGGATATCAATCACCTGCTGCTTTCACCCGCGCATTTGCCGGAAAATTCGGTGTTGCTCCGACGAAATATCGGCGAGAAATGAACTAAAATTTGCATATCGTCCGAGTGAATTTGCAGAAAGTCGCTATATAAGCTCATGATATTGCCATAGCGTCCAAAGTGCATATTCATTGCTCCACCCCAACAAACCAATGGAGCAAATATGCAACGTATCAATCAAATCGACACATCTGTCGCGCCAGCCGAAACAGCAGAGCTGTTAGCGGGTGTGAAATCCAGCATGGGGATGATCCCGAACATTATCGCTACCATGGCCAATTCGAAACCCGTCCTGGAGGCGTATCTTGCGCTATCCGGTACGTTGGCTGGCGCAACAATATCCAATGTTCTGGCCGAGCAAATCGCGCTTGCTGTCGCAGGTGCCAACCGATGCGATTATTGCGCATCGGCCCATATGGCACTCGGTGCAGCGGCGGGTATCGATGAGGAGGAACGGACCGACAATCTGCGTGGCAGTTCCAGTGCCCCAAAGACCAAGCTGGTGCTCGACTTTGTCAATGAGGTCATCCGCACCAAAGGCCGCGTCAGCGATACCAGCTTGGTGCTGATGCACAGCAACGGTTTCTCCGATGCGGAGATACTCGAAATATTCGGTCACGTGATGCTGAATATGTTCACCAACTATTTCAACCACCTGGTTGGAACCGAGATCGACTTCCCAGTCGTGAATACCCAGGACGCATTGGCGGCCTAACCCCTTACTTCAACTCAACTTAAAGGAAATATCTATGTTTAAACAAATCACTCTCGCTTCAGCTGTGGCACTGGCCGCAATGGCCACACCTGCAATGGCGGTTGATGAATATAATGTATCGTCGGGCCTGACCGCAGCCAGCGCTCCGCTGGCGCTGCACGGTGTTGATACTGTGGCGTTCATCAAAACCGGTAACCGCATTCAGGGTGCAGCAAAATTCACGGCTGTCCATGATGGTGTGGCTTATTATTTTTCTAGCCAGGAAAATCTGGATAGTTTCAAAGCCGCTCCCAACCGTTATCTGCCTCAAAATGGCGGCTTCTGCACCTTCGGTGTTTCGGTCGGCAAGAAGTTTGATGGCGATCCTCGCTGGGCCGATGTACGCAATGGCAAGCTCTATGTTTTCCTGAGTGAAGCCATTTTCAACGCCTATCAGAAAGATCCTGAAGGCGCGATCGCGAAAGCTGAAACCAACTGGAAGAAGATCCGTCACACCGCTGCGACGGAACTTTAATCCCGACGAGCGCGGACCATATGGTCCGCGCTCCAATTCCTGACAACAGGAGGAAAATATGGAAACTGCATATCATTATCTTGCCCTCAGCGGCATTCTCACTGTCCTTTTGTGGACACCCTATATTGCTGGACGGCTGTTCGTCTGGGGCTTGCCAACATTCCTGACCAACTATCCGGAAGGCTTTCCAAAACAGGAGCCGGAAACACCTTTGTGGATGGATCGTGCGAAGCGCGCGCATCTGAATATGGTCGAAACCATGCCAGCCTTCATTGCGGTCGTGGTTGCCGCTGGCCTCATCGGAGATGCCAGCAACGCGGGAACCTTTGCGCAATGGGCCCAGATATTTTTCTTCGCCCGGATTGCACATGCCATTGTCTATATCCTGGCGATCCCGGCTCTGCGGACACCGGTTTATCTGATTTCATGGGCAGCGATACTCGTTATCGGCGCGCAAGTCGTTCTGTAACCGGCTGTCTATAAAGCAATTCAATGGGGTTCGTAATGTGGACCAACACTCCCTCCCTGAACCCGTATGTTGCGAACCTCATTGAACCATTCACGCGGCGCCAGGGCCATTGGCTGCCTTTGCACCCAAAATCGAACGATACCTCACCACCACCCAGTAAGCTCTATTACCAACATGATGAATAAATAGCCCAAAAAGCCGTAAAGCAGCCCGCGGAACATCGGATAGGGAATGCGTGCTTTTTCGGGATAGCCCTCGGGGTAGACGATCTCGACCATCTCGCCGATTACCGGCTTGGGAAAGGGCATGTAGACCTTGTCGCGAACTTCAATAAACTGACCGCGCTCGTCGGCAAAGCGGAACACAGGATTGTAACCAATCCCACCATCTTCAAATCGCCGGTCATGACGGACGATCTTGGCCGGAACGCGGCGGATCGGATTGCGCAGAAACGGCAGATCGCCGCGCAGTGCCAGCGCCAGTCCTGTGACCACCAAGGCCAGGCTTATCAAGAGAATGAAGGTTTCGATGGCGCGGGGCTAGCATTGTTTGTTGGGGTTGTTAAGGTGGTCGCTGCTTAAAGCTTTTCCCGCGATGGAGAAGAGGCAACAGGGGGAGTATCATCATGACTTTATTTCGTATCGCCACTTATATTTTTGGCCTGATCCCGTTTTATTTCGGGGTCACGGGGATCGCGCTGGGTGCGGCGCAGCTGATGGGTGGGGAGCCTTTTACCAATGCGATGGATAACCAGTTTCGCTATCTCTCCGGCGTCTATATTGGGATCGCCGCAATGCTATTCTATTCGGCGGGCGATATTGCCGGACGGGCGCTGGTCTTTCGCATGGCGGTACTCGCAGTATTTATTGGCGGTCTGGGCCGAGTGGTTTCCTATTTCAGTATCGGTGTTCCGCCGGCGGAAATGGTCGCTGGCATGGTGCTGGAACTGATCGCGCCGGTATTCATTCTCTGGCAGTCCAAGGTGATCAAAGGCGCGTGATTGGGCGATTGCCAATCCCTCCGCAATCCCCCTGATTTGACGGCGGCGGCGGAAAGGCGCATTCTCGTTTCTGCCGCTGCAACAGGGATTCAGGCAGGGCGGCATTTTCCAAAGGGGGCGTAACCCGAAGGAGAGTGTAATGGCTGTAGCAAGAGTGACCGAAATAATTTCAGCATCAACCAGTTCGATTGAGGATGCGGTGAACGAAGGTGTTGCCCGGGCATCGCAAACACTGACCAATGTGCAGTCCGCCTGGGTGAAAGATATCAAGACCGTCGTCACGGATGGCAAGGTGACCGAATGGCGCACAACGCTGGCCGTGACGTTCTTACTGGAGGAATAGGCCTGTTGGAAGAATGAGCGGTTTCGAAAACCGGTTTGCGATTTCAGGAAACTATCCGACAATGCCGTTTTGATAGACCGTTCGGCGCCGACCATTGCGGACGACGCGCTTGGCGGTCAGTTCCTGATTGCGATAGGGTTCACGGTAAGACACGTGAACCCAGCCGCTTGCCGGCACGCCGCGTTCGTAAAATTCCAGGATCAGCTGATCATAGTTGAGCCGCCGTTCCATCCACTGACAGATGCGCAGGTTGTCGATACCGGCAATCTCAAAATCCGCAGCTTCCCCCTTGGCATGCTGTGATGTGCGTGCACCGCGAATGGCGCGATTGACCGCGGGCGAGCGATAGCCTGAGGAAATCAGTACCGGACGACCGTAATTTTCGCGCACCGGCTCCAGCACTTTTTCACAAAGCAATTTCAGCGCCGCGATCTCCGAGCGTCCGGGCGTGTTGTCGAGCATCAGCCGTGTGGCTGTCTGTGATTGCGTGAACTCGCTTAGATGGAAATTAGGGCTGAGTTTCATGGGTCGGTCCTCCGGGTGCCGCTCCCGCCTCCTTATGCTACCAATGCGAGATATTCCTTATCCCGCGCCGCCAAACAGCAGTCAATCGCTTCGAGGATTAACTGTGCTGGAATAGCCGCTGACATGCCAATAGACCCTGGCGCGCTGATCGATTGACTTGTTGCGCAGGACCATCACCTGATTTTCCCGGACGGTTTGGTTAAAGCTCTCGCCGGGTGCGACGGAACGGACAGGGGTGCGCGACGTACCATTTTGCAGTAGGATTTCGACGGCCACGTCGCCGCGATTCTGACCGTCAAAGCTGATTGTTTTGGGGTGATTATCGCCGAGCAACAATGTCTCGCCTTTGGCAATATAACTATTCTGGCTGATGCCCGCATGTGCGGCGCTGGCCATCATGCTGCCTGTAATGGCTACTGTAAGAGCAAATTTATTCAACATGGCTTTCTCCTAATATTGCGGTTGGATCCGCTGGCAGGAGTTACGGAGATTTGTCCGCATCGGATGCAGCCAGTGTCAATTTACTTCGACAGCATGTCCTTCAAATAGCCGCCGGTGAAGCTGCCTTTGACCTTGGCCACTTCCTCCGGCGTGCCTTGAGCGACAATCTCACCGCCTCGGACGCCGCCTTCGGGGCCAAGGTCGAGTATGTGGTCCGCGGTCTTGATGACGTCGAGATTATGCTCGATCACCACCACGCTATTGCCTTGCTCGACCAGTTGGTGGAGCACTTGGAGTAGCTTGCGGACGTCCTCGAAATGCAGGCCGGTTGTCGGCTCATCGAGAATATAGAGTGTCTGTCCGGTCGAGCGTTTCGACAATTCCTTGGCGAGCTTGACCCGCTGGGCCTCACCGCCAGACAGGGTTGTCGCCTGTTGCCCGACCTTGATATAACCAAGCCCGACTTCATAGAGCATCGCCATCTTGTCACGAATTGGCGGGACCGCCTTGAAGAAGCTCACCGCATCTTCGACCGTCATATCGAGTATGTCGGCGATGGATTTGCCCTTGAACTTCACTTCCAGCGTTTCACGATTATAGCGTTTGCCGCCGCATTCCTCGCAGGTGACATAGACATCGGGCAGGAAGTGCATCTCAATCTTGATCAGCCCGTCACCGCGGCACACTTCACAGCGCCCGCCCTTGACGTTGAAAGAAAAGCGCCCCGGTTTGTAACCGCGCGCTTGCGCCTCGGGTAGACCAGCAAACCAGTCGCGAATATTGGTGAAGGCACCGGTATAAGTTGCCGGGTTCGAGCGCGGCGTCCGGCCAATAGGGGACTGGTCAATGTCGATGACCTTGTCGCAATATTCGAGGCCAGTGACCTTTTCATGCTTACCCGCAATCATGCGCGCGCCATTCAGGGTCCGCGCTGCTGCCGCATAGAGCGTGTCGATCGTCAGTGACGATTTGCCCGAACCGGATAGGCCGGTAATGCAGGTAAATGTGCCGAGCGGGATCGATGCCGTGACATTTTGCAGGTTATTCGCGGTCGCACCATGGACGGTGAGCTGCTTGCCATTGCCCTTGCGGCGTTTGGCCGGAACCTCTATCTCGCGCGAACCATTTAGGTACTCTGCGGTCAGCGATTTTTTGGATTTCAAGATCTGCTTAAGTGTTCCCGCTGCCACGACATCGCCGCCATGGACGCCAGCACCTGGCCCCATATCCACGACATAATCGGCTGTTCTTATGGCATCTTCGTCATGTTCAACGACAATTACGGTATTGCCAAGATCGCGCAGCCGCTTGAGCGTGGTCAGCAATCGGTCATTATCACGCTGATGCAGACCGATGCTTGGCTCGTCCAAGACGTAAAGAACACCGCTTAATCCTGAACCTATTTGGCTCGCGAGGCGGATGCGCTGGCTCTCGCCGCCGGATAAAGTACCACTGGTCCGGTCGAGATTGAGATAATCGAGACCGACATTGTTCAAAAAGCCAAGCCGTTCGATAATTTCCTTGAGGATCGGTTCGGCAATTTGTCGCTGCGTCTTGTCGAGTTGATCGGCAAGACCATTGAAAAAGGCAAGGGCGTCGCCGACACTGCGGCGGGTCGGGATGCTGATATCCTCGCCGGCAATCTTGACCGCCAGCGCCTCGGGTTTGAGCCGCGCGCCGTTACAGACTTCGCAGGGAGCCGCTGCTTGGAACTTGCCCAGCTCTTCCTGCATCCATGTGCTTTCCGTTTGGAGCAGGCGCCGAGTTAGATTGCCAACCACCCCCTCGAATGGCTTTTTCACCTCATAGCTTTTGCGGCCATCCTGAAAGCGCAGCGTCACGGGCAGGCCTTGTGTGCCGTTGAGGATGATATCGCGGTGATGTTCGGAAAGGTCCTGCCACGGTGTATCAAGCGAAAATTCAAAATGCTTCGCGAGGCTGCCTAGTACCTGCATATAATAAGGGCTTGGCGGATTGGATTTGGCCCAAGGCACCACTGCGCCTTGTTTGATCGATAGCGAGGGATTGGGAATGATCAGCTGGGTATCGAAATGCAGCTTTTCGCCCAGTCCATCACAAGCGGGGCAGGCGCCTTGCGGCGCGTTAAACGAGAAAAGCCGCGGCGCAATCTCTTCAATCGTGAAGCCGCTGACCGGACAGGCAAAGCGTTCGGAAAACACAATGCGATTGTCGGGCAGGCCCGTGCCTTTCATCTTGGTGCCGGTTTCGGTTTCCTCTCGGCCGGGAACAACGCCATCGGCCAGATCGACAAAGGCCAAACCGTCGGCCAGACGCAGTGCCGTTTCGAAGCTGTCGGCCAGCCGGGTTTCCATGCCGTCTCGGACCACGAGACGGTCGATAACCACCTCAATGTCATGTTTCAGCTTCTTGTCGAGCTTTGGTGTTTCCTCGATATCGTAAAATTCACCATCGACACGCACACGAGTGAAGCCGGCTTTCTGCCATTCGGCGAGTTCCTTGCGATATTCGCCCTTACGTCCGCGCACGACCGGCGCGAGCAGGTAAAAGCGGGTTTTTTCCGGCAAGGTCATGACCCGGTCGACCATCTGGCTGACAGTCTGCGCGGTAATCGGTTCTCCGGTTGCGGGCGAATAAGGCACACCAGCCCGCGCCCATAACAGACGCATATAATCGTAAATCTCGGTGACTGTCGCGACGGTCGAACGCGGATTGCGTGAAGTCGTCTTCTGCTCGATCGAGATGGCGGGGGAGAGGCCTTCGATGTGCTCGACATCGGGCTTTTGCATCATCTCCAGGAACTGGCGCGCATAGGCGGAGAGCGATTCAACATAACGCCGCTGCCCCTCGGCATAGATGGTGTCGAACGCGAGGCTCGACTTACCACTACCGGAAAGGCCGGTAATGACGATCAGTTTGTCGCGAGGAAGGTCGATATCAACGCCTTTGAGATTATGCTCCCGGGCGCCTTTGACTTTAATGTGGGTAAGACTCATGCGCGTGCTTTGCCGAAGATGTTGAAGAGAGTCCAGCAGGTCATAAGGACGTACTATGTTCTATATATGTTCTTTTGGCAAGTGCGTTTGTTTATGGGGATGTGATAGATAGCATCTGCTTAGGTTTCAAACAGATCTTAAGAATTAAAGATCGTGTCACCACCGTGAAAAACTGTTATTATCTTGTAAGTCGGGGGCATCCGATTCTGCTTTGCCAAGGAGGCATTATGGCTTTCGTACGGAAATATCTGCTTACCAGCTGTTTTACACTTGCCCTTTTGGCGGCTTGCTCCAACGAACCAGTTGCTGAACCATCCTCAGCAGCTGAGATTTCTCAATTCACCAGACCGGGCTTTGCCTCCGTCAATTCCTGGCTTATCGAGACCGGAGATCGGGTTGTGCTGATTGATGCCCAGCGTGTTATGTCCGCAGGCAAAGAAGTTGTTACGGCTATCAGGCAGACGGGTAAGCCGTTAGAGGGGATAATCCTTACCCATCCTCACCCAGACCATTTTGGAGGGCTTGCAGCAATTGTGGAAGCTTTTCCGGAAGCAGCCGTCTACGCCAGCGCTGAGACAACCGAAGTGATGAAAACTGATTCCAACGGCTATCAAGCCGCCACGCGAGAAGCTGTACCAAATGATTCTCCTGAGATGTTTGCTGTTCCAACCAAGGTTTTCAATGATGGCGACATATTACAGTTCGGATCACTGGAGTTGGTTGTTGATGAAATTGGACAGGGTGAATCTGAAACAATGACGATGCTATATGCGCCAAAAGAAAATGCTTTGTTTGTTTCGGACCTAGTCGCAAATAAGATGACAGGTTTCTTGTTGGAAGGTCGTTCAGGCGCATGGCTCGATCAACTTGAGCGTGTGTTGGCGAGCTATAATGATAGCGAGCCTACCATCTTTCCTGGGCACGGCGCAAAAGGATCATTTGATGCACTGCTTTCTGGACAGAAGGCGTGGCTAGAAGATATTCGCCGTCTGGTAGCTGATAAGCTGCAAGACGATATATTGTCTGATGCAGAGGTGTCAGAGATAGAAAACGAGCTTGACGCACTCTATCCCGATTATCCGATAGTGGCTGAAATTCCACCCCTAGCTTCATTAAACATCAGGGCTGTTGCTGCAGAACTGGGTGAGGAGAAAAATCGAAGTTCCCGTTGAATTACGACGGCATTGCGTAACTGCGCAACAGTTCCACGGGATATTTTTCACTTTAACTGGCGTAGTGAAAATCTATAATATGGTCGAGTGACTACTGGGTGGGGATCCATAGGTTAACTAATAGGACTCTCATTCATGCGTATATTTGTTTTGGGTATTTTTCTGCCACTTGCGATGCTTGGCTGTGCTGCGGTACCAACCGGTCAGAATATATCTGACAATGGCTTGGGCGAGGCCACAGCATCAGGAAATAGCGATCCGATACAGGGCCTGACAATTGCTCAGGCCCATTGTGCCGCATGCCATGCTGTGGAGGACGGGCAGATATCATCCAATGAGCAAGCGCCCCCCTTTCATGCCATTGCCAATACCGAAGGCCTGACAGATGAAACGCTGACGACCTGGCTTAGCGATTCCCACAACTACCCGGATCTGATGGACTTTGATATTGAAAGCACTGACATTGATGCTCTTGCGGCCTATATACTGACATTGCAAAGCGCCGATTATAAACCACCGATCCAATAAACGGGATTTGGGATATGGTTTTCCGGCGCCTATCCACCCATTAATAATCCCCACAATCCAAGCAAGGTAATGGGGGCAAATAACCAGCCTTGAGGAGCTTTGCGATGGCTCTGGCGAATAGCGGCAACCAGCCCGATACCTGTGAGCGTAAAGCCGGCGGCCATAATGGTTCCGGCGACGGCATAAGGTTGTTGTTCCAAAAAAAATGCAAGAACAAAGAATAGAGATATTGCGGCAATCGAAACGGTTGTAAAATGCCAACAGAGATATTGGACATCGCGTACCAACGGATCTAGTTCAATTGATTGTCGTAGTGGCTGTGCAATTTCGCGTCCGCCAATAAACACATGCACGGCAAACCAGATTGCAGAAATGATCGCTGCCAGAGCATAGAAATAGTTGGTCAATGCCCATTCTCCTTCCGCTATTATAAAAGCGGGCATGCCGCCCTTGTCCATTGTCGCTTCATGTCGTCATGATCGATATGGAACATATCGGTTCTAGAGACAATATTCATGGCCGGTTTGAGTCCAATGGCGATGATTTGATCGGCTTTCAACGCGCAGGAAAACTCTCACCGCTTTGCACATCAATCACACCGCCATCCGCTACCGGCACGACGCCGCGGCCGAACCATACATAGCGCGCCGTCGGTGCTGTGAGGATATTGTCGTAATTCTCCTCCGCATAGGCCGCATCATATCCCATGAGGGACAATGTGGTCGGGAATAGCTGGCTGAGGCTGCGGCCGCCATTTGCGGCTGCGGCATAATCCTGTTCGATGCCCGGTGGCAGCAAAGCCACCAGTGGCACCGCAAATTCGGCCGGAACGGGCTGGCCGCTGCAATGCGGTGTGACGCCGTCCGCGATATTCTGGCCATGGTCCGATGTATAGAAAATGGCGACCTTGGAGCGATCTACACCGTCGAGCAAAGCCTCGAAAAATCCCTGCTTCGAATAAGAAATCGCCTTGTCATATTGCGCTTGTGTGCTGCTTTCCGGCGGCAGGGCGCCTTTGGGATAATGATCGCGATATTGGAAATGAACCCCGCGGAGAAGGGCGTAGACAAACTGCTTTCCGTCATTTTTGAGATCAGCGTTAAGCGCGCGGGCGATCTTAAGATCAGTTTTCAGGCCGTCAGCCGCGTTTTCATAGCGATCGATCAACGCCTTTTCCGGCGGCAATAATAGATTTTGCGGTGGACCGGTGACCTGACCGTCAATCATGATGGTTGAATAGCCCGCTTTGGCGGCATAACCCCAGATAGAAGCCGTCCGTCGCAGGTCAGTGGTTTCATTGACGGTACGCACCGCCACGCCAGAGCGTAGGGCGACATTGGATGGCGTGCTGCAATGACCCATGGCGGCGGTTTCGCCAAAGTCGATAGCTGCGCGGCCAGATAATTGCGGCGCAATGATCGTGTCAAAGGCGTCGTAAGATACGCTTTCATCTACCAGCCAGATGATCTTGCGGATGGCCGGATCGGCCTTTGGCACAGCGGTGACTTCCGCCCGCTGGGGCGGAGGATCAGCGAACAAAAGGGCCGCTGCATAATTATAGACATTGCGCTCGGCACCCAGCGGATGAAGACCCAGCCATGACCAAGTCAGCGAGGGCAGTGCCAGCAGAACCAGCATAGCTACGGATATGCCCTCCGGTCGTTTGCTTCTGATCCATTGACGAACGGGCCGGTGCAAAAGGTGTCTGGCCAGAACTAGCAGCACCAGAACGAGCAATAGCTTGCCCATCGCCAGCGCAAAAGGCCCTGCAAATTCGCTCGCCGCTTCGCCCGCTTGTCTGGCTTCGGTCAAAAGCCAACCGGCTTTCTGAACATCCAGCGTGTCGCCAACAATCTGGCCATAAACAAGATTCACGCCAGCCGAGAGCGTAACCAGGATCAAGGCGATGAAAAACCACCGACGGGAAAGCCAGATGACTGCGGCAAATAGCAAGGATGCCTGTATGGCAAAAGACAATGCCGCGAGACTGGCGCTGCTATAGTCAAAGGCTGCAGCACGATAGAGTATAGCATGTGTGAGCGGCAGTTGGTTGGCCAAAGCATAGGCCGCACTGAACAGCAGGAAACCGGCCAGAAGCCGGCCAATCGGCCATTTACGGGTTGTGCTGCCAAAGGAGCTGTTGGTCACGCGCTGCTTCTCACATCAGAAAGCTGGTAAATCAGCCATAGAATATGGCATAAAGCCTTTAAGAAACGGTGACCTGTGCTGGTTCGCCCCGGTTTCTGGCCGTTTTGGTCAAAAGCTGAGTAACGATCGTCGAAGCCGGTCACCTTTTCGTCGAAAGCGGCTCGGGACTTAGTGCCGTCCGACATATTGTGTTCAAGAGCCACATTGTGGTCCTGTTTGGTTACGCATTGGGATCGCCACGCGGCTTAAATGACAAGGGGGGTGGTGCCACATGACATACGTGGTTCGCAATTTGGTATCTCGGGAATTTTTGTCCTCCGCATGGGCAAGCTCCTTTTCCCGGCCCAATACCCAAAGCGTCCTACCCCTAATCTACGCTTTGTTTGCGGCGTTGTTGGTATCACCCCCTGTTTTTGCCCAGTCAGCTGAGCAAGCTGCACCGGCTGCTTCAGCCCCCAAAAAACCGCCACCACCTTGCGCCACTGCGGATCACCGGGCCTTTGATTTTTGGATCGGCACATGGGATGTAACGCCGGCAGGCCAAACAGCGCCATCTGGTGTCAATCGCATCAGCAGCCAACATGGCGGCTGTGTGATACGTGAGGAATATAAGACCAAAGGCGGATATACGGGCATGAGCATGAGTTTTTATGATGCCCAGCGCAAGATCTGGCACCAGACATGGATGGGCGTGGATGGCACGGCCTTATTTGTCGCAGGCGGCCTCAACGCAAAGGGTGAGATGGTGCTCAGCAACGCCAATTGGCCGGGCTATATCCAAGGTTCCCCCATCAACCGCGTTACTTGGACCCCGAGCAGGGATGGCACAGAGGTCACAAGCGTCCGCCAGCACTGGCAAAGCTCAAAAGACGGTGGAAAGAATTGGACCACTGTTTTTGACGGACTCTACGTCAAGCAAGCTGAAAAATAGCCGGAGTTTAGCTCCGCTCTTGCGCAACCAGATCCCGGACAAAACCAATCAGCCCCGTTTGCCGCGACCGGCGCATGCGCTCGGTGGCCAGGATCGTCTGGACCTTGGCAAAGCAAGCTTCAAGATTATCGTTGATCAGGACATAGTCATAGCCATCCCAATGGCTGATCTCGCTGGCGGCGCGCTGCATGCGGTTGTCGATGATATCGTTACTGTCGGTGGCGCGCGCCTCTAGCCGTTCGCGCAGCTCAGCGAGGGAAGGGGGCAGGATGAAGATGCGAACGACATCCTCGCCGCCACGCTGATAAAGCTGTTGCGTGCCTTGCCAGTCAATGTCGAACAGCACATCTTGTCCATCTTCGAGATTTTTCTGAACCGGCGCGGCGGGTGTGGCGTAGCGATTGCCGAACACGGTCGCATATTCAAGAAACGCGTTATCAGCGACCATTTCTTCAAATTCCTCGCCGCTGACGAAATAATAGTCCTTGCCCTCTTCTTCGCCCGGGCGTTGGGGCCGGGTGGTGACAGACACGGACATCGCGATCTGGTCATCCGCTTCCAGCAGCATCCGTGCGAGCGTAGATTTGCCGGCACCAGAGGGAGAGGAAAGGACAAACAGAAGCCCGCGGCGGCTGAGTTCGTCATGCGGAAGGGAAGAAATATCGTCGGCCATAGCGGCTATTGGCCGAGAAGGGTGCGCGTCGTCAAGATGCTAGTCGCGATTGCCGGCAGATGTTACAGGGCCAGCTGCAAAACTGATGTGATGACAGGCCGGAATTTTATGTTTATCAGACGTTTGCAAGGGCTCTACGCCGCCAAAGAGGATGTTGATTAAAGACCATGTTGCAAGGCCGCGTAAGCACGATTTTTTTCTCGGTCGGAATAACGATCATGATCGGCTGGCTATTCTATGTCGGCAAAGACATCATCCTGCCGATCGTCACGGCGATCATCCTGCTGCAAATTCTTTATGCCGCCAGCGCCGCCGTGGCCCGCATTCCCGGGCTGGGCCGCTCGCCGATGTGGGTGCGTGCAACGCTCGCCTTATTCGGGGTGGTGTTGCTTTTATTTGCGATGACCCGAATGTTGGTCGCAAGTTTGCAGACGCTGGTGCCATCGCTGCCAACTTATCAGACCAATCTTGAGAATCTTTTCGCGGCCTGGTTTCCTGCGCCACAAGAAACGGCAGCGCTGGATACGGACGTTGGCGACATGATGGCATCTCCGGGCCTGATGTTCGATCGCGGTAGTGATGCGGTGGTCAAGGCCGTCAGTGAATTTGCGACCAAGTTGCTCACAGAAGTTGACATTGCCGCACTGGCGCAGTCTGTGCTGTCCTCGCTGACCAGTTTTGGCGGCTTTGTATTCATCACGATACTTTATGCTTCTTTCATGCTGAGCGAAATTACCGGCTTTCCGGCCAAGGTGCAGCGCGCCTTTGGTAGCGCCAGTGAGTCCAAGGACACGATGAACATGATTGCCCGGATCAACCATGATATCGGCAGCTATCTGGCGACCAAGACGTTGATCAATATCATGTTGGGTGTGATTTGCTGGGTCATCATGGTGGCGCTGGGCATCGAATATGCTGCGCTGTGGGCGATCATTATCGGATTGCTCAACTATATCCCCTATATCGGTTCGATTGTCGGTGTGGCCTTTCCGGCGCTTTTCGCCGTGGCGCAATTTGGGACGCTGACCGTGCCGTTAATCGCTACCGGCCTGATGACGGGTGCACAGGTGATCATTGGCAACATCGTTGAACCGCGCATGCTCAGCAAGTCGGTTAATCTCAGCCCGATGGTCGTGCTCGTCGCCTTGTCGGTGTGGAGCACTTTGTGGGGCATTCCAGGCGCGATTTTGGCGGTTCCGTTCACGACCATATTGATGATCATATTGGCGGGTCGCAAAGGCACCAAACCGATCGCCGCCTTGTTGTCGAGCGACGGCAAAGTCTAGCCGCGATCACCCTTTCCATGTACTGAATCATGTTGCGGCGGCACTAGGCAAATCGCCGCTGCCAGCGAAAGGCCGAGCAGGATTGAGCCGATTAAAAAGGCGAGGTCATAGCTGCCATAAATATCAAAAATATAGCCCGCCCCCGCTGGAGCCGTCGCTACGAATGGCAACAGCAATGGCGCAAAGACGGAGTTGATTTTGGCAAAGCTTTCCTGCCCGAAAAAATTGCTGGTCAGGGCACCCGACAGAGCGAAGAATCCACCATAGCATAATCCCAATAAGAAAGCCGCAAAGCCAAGCCAGATCAGACTGGTAAGTGCCCATAACATGACGAAGGTCAACAGCTTTGCTGCCATCATCGCCGCCATCAGCCAGCGTAATTCGAAACGGTCGCCCAACCATCCCGCTGGAATACGGCCAAGCCCGCTGCCCAATATAAAGGTACTGACAATCGAAGCGGTCTGGAACTTTGAGACACCGATATCAGACAGATAAAGCGCTCCGTGCGTCAGAAGAAATATGCCGATACTCAGATAAGTTATGTTGATGATAATGATAAAATAGGCTGCGCGGGTTTGAAAAACTTCACGGACAGCCCAGTTCTGCTCGCTACGATAGGTGCGTGGTTTGGGTGCGGGCTTTTGGGTGTCCGCACGGCTTGCGAGCGGATCAAAATTATCAGGATGCTGTCCGATATCGCCAGGTCGATTCACGATGAACTGGGTCAGCAGCAAGGCGACAATGACCGCCACGGCGCTCACTAGCCATCCTGATTGCCAGCTACCAAATATTTCCATTACCCTGATGAGAACAGGTTGCGCAAAAAAGCCGCCGACCGCACTACCGGTGAGAATAATTCCCAAGACTGTCGCACGTTTGGCGTTGAACCAGTTGATAATCACGGTTTGGCCACATAGCGGGCCAGCCAGTGCGTTCGCCGCGCCCATGAACAGTCCCCAAAAAAGGATCCAATGCCAGACTTGAGTCACAAAAAAGGCGGTCATCAAGAGACTGGTGAGCATCAACACCAATCCAACGGTTAACGTAAACCGAACGCCCCGTTTCCCGATCATCCAGGCGGTTAGCGGATAGCTGAGTCCCAAGACCAAGAAACTGAGACTATGCGCAATCGACGCATCGCCGCGGTTCCAGTTCATCGCCTCGACCATGGCGGGAAAAATTGCGGCATAGGCGAAATAGACGAAACCAGAGGCGGCAAACTGAATGAAGAACAATAGCCCAGCATTGTTCCAGCCGTAAAATTTACGGCTGGGAGCATCACCCGATAACGCGTGTTCCTGATCGCTGGCCTGCGTCGCTGCCAAAGCCTCTTCTTGCGTCATCTCTTCTCCTGACACCTGTGTTAGCAGGACTGGTGGTCAGTAGGAAAGCGGTTTGTGGCGAGGGTGGCAGTCTGTTGAACGCAGCAAGAGAGAAGTGACGCACACCGCAGATTTCCGGCGAAGTTCACAATGTTTACATAGTCATTTGAAGGGGCGTTCGCGGATGTTGGATTATTTATTGCGGATGTTGGAAATAATGTTGTTTGCGAGGGTTGCCACCGGCGTTCAGTGCCGGTTGCAGCGCCCGCTTTGAACGACAAAGCAACCATTGTGCATTCTCCTAGAGGCATTATGGTAACGCCATTAGAGGCGGAGGATTATCATGTCGAAACTGGCAGCAATCGCCATTGGCGCAATTGCAGTTTTACATAGCTATATTGCCTGGTTTGAAATATTCGCTTGGACCAGTGTGGGACCGCGTGTTTTTTCCAATTTTCCGCCAGACCTGTTTGAACAAACCAAGGCCCTTGCCGCCAATCAAGGAATCTACAACGCGTTTCTGGCGGTGGGTCTCTTTTGGTCTTTGTTCATTCGCGATGCAAAATGGCAAAGGCGGGTATCGACATGCTTTTTGTTGTTTGTTGCTACAGCCGGGATTTTTGGAGCGATAACGGTGTCGCCTCGCATTGCGCTGGTCCAAACGCTACCGGCGGCAATTGCAATGGCGCTGCTCTTTCTGACCGGAAAAAACAAGCGCTAGGCCTAAACCTTTCTAGCTGACGGACGTCAATTCTCCGATCTTAATGCCCGCCCTGGGCGCAAAAGGGGATGTCGGCGACGAGCATGTGCGCTGCGATGAAATTGGGGTTTTCTCATAGATGCTAATACGCTAGCCAGCCGAGATTGAATTTCACGGAGAACCCTATGCAATATGATGATGTTATTCTTGGTCGCCGGAGCATCCGTGGATATAAGCCGGATCCCGTTCCCCGGGAATTGATCGAGGAAATCATTGGATTGGCGATGCGTGCGCCGTCTTCGATGAATACGCAGCCGTGGAATTTCTATGTGATAACAGGCGAGCCGCTGGAAAAAATTCGCAGCGGCAATACCGAACGGATGCTGGCCGGTGTACCGCAGTCGCGTGAATTCAGAACCGGAGAGGCCTTTGCGGGCCAACATCGTGACCGGCAAATCGGCGTTGCCAAACAATTATTTTCCGCGATGAAGATCGAGCGGGATGACAAGGACGCGCGGCAGGACTGGGTCATGCGGGGCTTTCGGCAATTTGACGCGCCTGTATGCGTGATCATTACCTATGACCGTGTTCTGGATGGCAGTGACGATACGCCTTTTGACTGCGGCGCGGTGGCGACGGCACTGGTCAACGCGGCATGGTCGCGTGGGCTCGGTACGGTCATTAACAGCCAGGGAATCATGCAATCACCAGTGGTGAGAGAACATGCCGGTATCGCCGAGGATCAGGTTATCATGAAAAGTATTGCGCTGGGTTGGCCGGATGAAAGCTTCCCGGCCAATTCAGTGATTTCAACGCGAAAGCCTATTGAAGAGGCGTCCGTATTTGTTGGATTTGACAGCTAGGCTGATCGTGATCAGCTGCCTTCACTCGTTATGCTTCTGTCTTTGAGAAATCGGCAATGATCAGGCGATATCCGATATCCAGATAATCCTTGTCCATAAGATCGCCATAGAGCTCCACCCACCGACCAGAGTCCAAATCCTGCTCGAGCCGATTGAGCGCATTCGAAATATCATCGAGCTTTGCAAAGGTTGAGATTGCCGATCGCACGGCCGGATCCAGATAGGCGCGCGGACGCTGCCAATAGGCGCCAAGAAAGCCATCCGTACAATCATGCGGAATCGGAACGGCTTCCACAGTCACCTGTCCGAAGGCCTCGTCAAACGCATCGAGTTTCGGCATTATCGGCTGATCCAGCGTGATAATGTCAGGGATATAATCGGCGAGCCAGAAATAGGCGGCATCCGGGTCAAAAGTCAGGATTACCGCGCGCCGCCTCGCGACGCGGCGCATTTCACGCAGTCCGGCCCGAAGATCAGACCAGTGATGAACGGTCAGGACAGCCATGGCAGCATCAAATTGCCGATCATCAAATGGCAGATTTTCGGCAACACCCTGATAGGCTTTTGCTGCGCCAGCAGGCCGCTGACCAATCATTTCGAGAGACGGCTCCAGCGCGGTGACGCTTCGGTCGGTCGGTTCATAAGAACCGGCACCTGCCCCGACATTCAAAACAGTTTGCGCGTCACCCAAGGCGCTGTGAATTGCGTCCGCGATGCGCGCATCGGGCTGACGCAGCTTTGCGTAACCAACACCTATTTTGTCATAAAGCGGATCCATGACGACGGTTTAACGGGGGATGCTGCATTGTGCCAGTTCGGTATGTTGTGAGGGCAGGGGGCAAATGTATGTTTCAGCGAATAATCCGCGCCGGATTGCCAGCAACGCTTGTTCCTTCCACAACATCACGCGTTATGACACTTCCGGCGCCGATGATTGAATCATTACCAATGGACACACCGGGCAAAATGATTGCATGTCCACCTATCCATACATTGCTGCCAATCGAGATGGGTTTTCCGAACTCAATCCCAGCACGGCGTTCTTCAGAGTCGCGTGGGTGATCAGCAGTATAGATTTGCACACCAGGCCCGATTTGCGTGTGCGTCCCGATCTCAATTTTGCAAACGTCGAGCAGAACGCAACCAAAGTTCAAGAAAACATTATCCCCAATGAATATATTATATCCATAATCTACGTAGAATGGTGCGCGTATGGTTGCGCGCTTACCGATGGCGCCCAAATGTTCCGATAGCAACGGGCGCCGGATATCATGATCTTCTGCGGTTGTTCGATTGTAAGCCCTCAAGAACTGTTGCGCGCTAGCCCTGTCAGCACGAAGACCTGGATCGCCGGGATCATAAAGATCACCACTTTGCATTTTTTCTTTTTCAGTTCGCATCTTTCAGGTCTCAGCCAATTATCGCCTAAATACAATATTGTGGTCGGTCATATTCATAACTTTGATGGTCAAAATCTATCGAAAACATGTTGTGATGCTCATGTTGTTTATGTCCGAGATTTTCAATCTTTAACACGGGAGACCAGAAAATTTTGTTCGCACTTAGTTGGGGCGTGTGAAATTATTCTTTGCCCTCTCGACCTCGGCTCTCAATTTACACGCTTCACTGTGATCATTGATGAGACCCATGGCCTGCATGAACGCGTAAACGGTTGTTGGCCCAAGAAACTTCCAACCACGTTCTTTCAGCTCACGAGCAAGTTTTACAGAACTTTTGCAGGTCGACTGAGATTGTGGCGGGCCAAGCTCATCGGGATCAGGCTCAAATCGCCAGAAAAAGGCAGCAAGCGAGCCTTCTGCTTTGACCATTTCCACTGCACGAGCTGCATTGTTGATCACCGCAGATATCTTCCCTGGGTGCCGCACGATTCTCGCATCAGCCAACAATCGATCCACATCGTTTTTCCCGTATTGCGCCACTATATTGAAATCAAATCTGTGGAATGCTTTCCGAAAATCCTCTCGTTTGTTAAGAATTGTGCGCCAGCTCAATCCTGATTGGAAGCTCTCTAGGCAGAGCTTTTCAAATAATCGCGTGTCGTCGTCGACCGGAAATCCCCACTCGCGGTCGTGATATTCCAGAAATTCTGGGGCCGAACCGCACCACCGACAGCGGGGGTCACCGTCAGGGCCGACAAACACGTCGCTCATGCCGCAGAATCTTGAAGAAACGAAAGCCTGGAATCGGTCCGTGCGGGTGCAATTTCTTGAATATGCGGTACAGCGATGCCTTCGCGGACGAGAGGATCGGCGGCGACCCGTGCTTCAACTTGAAGTCTGTCATTTGCAACTGCGATGATTGCTCCCCCATTTTGTGGCTTGAGGCTACCCACCAAGAGAAATGCACGCTCCGCGAACCCTTGTGCGATCCATTCATTATGGGCAGCCATAAATTGTCCGGCTTTGTCCTTTTTCTCGGTGAGATTAAGAGTGATGATGAACATTGTTTCGTCCTCCTATGTCCTGATTTGTGCTTCGTCGGCAACTGCATCCAGCCAAGCCAGCATTTGTTGGACTTCCTGTTCCAAAAATGGTTCGTTCGGATAGGCATTTGCGAGAGCAGCAACACCCTGGCTTTGTGCCAGGAGATGCATAGCCAGACTATCTGCATTATCGCTTTTTCCCATCGCTTCGAAACGCCGCTTCAGCCAGATGCGAAAAAGGTCATACAGTTCACGAGCACCAGATTCGCCCGGATGATTTAATTTAGACAGTTCGGAAAATAACGTTCCCACAGGGCATCCATAAGACCGGACCTTTTGGTTGTTCATGAGCAAGATTTTAATGAAGCTGGCAACGCACTGCTTTGGGGATTGCCCAGCATCTATCCAGCCATCCAACATTGCGCCTCTTTCCAGAATACGGCGCTCAATCACCGCATCCAGCATCTCGTCTTTGGTCTTGAAGTGATAATAAAAATTTCCACGTGAGATGCCCACAACTTCCGCCACATCGGTGAAAGACGTGGCCTCGAATCCGCGCTCATAATAGAGCCTGTCTGCTGCAGCGACGATTTTTTCTCGCGTTTTAGAGCTATTCATATTCCATCCCATTAATGTGCGCGCACGCTGGCATCGGAACGCAAGCATTCGAGCAATGCAGCCGCAAGAAAGTTCTATCGATAAACTCCTTGCCGCTCATCCGAAGGCGCTTTGAATTCATTCAATTGGTTCGTATATTAGGATAATTGTCCTATTTGTCAATCTAAAAATAATTCATTAATTAAAGTAGGTTGACTCCATTTTTCAGTCTCTCTAATCAAGTATTAGGACAAACGACCTAGAAAGATTTAGCTATGAATTCAATATTATTTTCGCACGGGAAAATCGGAGATCTGAAAATTCGAAATCGTATGGTAATGGCCCCGCTGTCGCGCAGCAGAGCCACTCCTGAGGGTGTGCCAACGGCATTGATGGCCGAACATTACAAGCAACGTGCTTCTGCGGGTTTGATCATTACAGAATCAATCCCGATATCGCATCAGGGCATCGGCTATCCAAGCACGCCTGGCATCTTTGCATCGGAACAGACGTCAGGCTGGTTGCGTGTGGTAAATGCGGTCCATTCGCAAGGCGGCAACATCTTTGCTCAACTTCAACATTGCGGCAGAATTTCCCACAGAAGTCACCAGCCAGACAACGCGATTCCCGTCGCCCCCTCGGCGCTTCAACCTGACGGAGTAGCGTTCACCGCTGAAGGATATAAAGCGTTTGAAACGCCGCATGCGTTGGAGACTTCTGAAATCATGGAGGTAGTAGAACAATATCGTATCGCAGCTGAAAACTGTTTGATTGCCGGTTTCGATGGCATCGAGGTGCATGGTGGAAATGGCTATCTGATTGATCAGTTTTTGCGCGATGGGTCTAACCAACGCTCCGACAATTATGGTGGAAGTGTTATCAACAGAATGCGATTCCTCCACGAGGTATTGGATGCGGTAACCAAAGTCTATCCGGCAGAGCGCGTGGGTTTGAGACTTTCGCCGGAAAACTCCTTTAATGACATGTCTGATTCTAACCCGCAGGCACATTTTGAAGAAATTGTGGAAGCCCTGGCTGATCGCGGTCTCGGATATCTTCATGTGCTGGAAACAAGCATGGACATTGCTGGCCATGTCGAGGGTGCTCCTCGGAATATTGACTATATCCGGCTACGCAAGCTGTTTCCAGGGACCTATATCGCGAATAACGGCTATACCAAGGAAAGTGCTCAGGAAGCCATCCAAAGTGGTCACGCCGATTTGATCTCTTTTGGGTCCGCGTTCCTATCAAACCCTGATTTGGTTCGCAGGTTCCGAGAAAATCTGCCGCTAAACCGGGTCGACAAATCAACTTTCTACCGTGGCGGAGCTGTCGGCTACAACGACTACCCGTTCTTTGCCAGAGAAGCTTTTACATAAAATCAGAATTCAAGAACAAAGTGGTGAAAATAAGAACGCTCAAATCGTCCGCTTTCAAGATCAATCCCACACCAACGCAAGCCACTTTGTTCTTAGCGTTAGAGACGGACCGCGCACTCCGCAAAGACAGATCGAACCAATGGCGAAGCTATGGTAGATCACGCGGGGAGGGTTTTTGCAGCTTGGGAGGTGGCACATCGGACAGATCGAGCCAGTCTGTCAGATTGTCCTTGTCTGCGGGCTCTCCATAATAGCTGTCCAGCGCGGCAAAGGGTATGCCGAAGGGTATGCCCCAACCACTGTTCCACATTGCCGCCACGCCGGTACGGGCTGCCGGGTCAAAAATGATCGTTGCCCGGTAGCCATCAACGGCGCCGCTATGGCCAATCAATCGCCTGCCACGATATGTAAAACTGCGCCAGCCCAATCCATAGGACGGTTCCGACAACGAGCGCGCAAGATCACCGCCATAAACCCGCCCCGTGCTGACCAAAGGAGCATGGGCGAGGGCGAGCGTCTCGCCGGACAGGACGTCTTCATTCGCGCTCATCTGTGCACGAAGCCAGCGTGCCATATCGACAATATTGCTGTTAACGCCAGCCGCTGCGGGCAATAGCCAATAGGATTCTGAAAGAATACGAACCTTGTCACCGCGATGAGGCCGCGCCCAGCTTTCAGCGCCTGTCAGACCGGTCATGCCAAATCGTGCGCTGTCCATGCCGAGCGGTTCAAATAACTGCTTTTGGACCGCATCACCGTAAATCGAATTTGTGGCCTGTCCCAATATTTCCCCGGCAGTATCAAAGGCGATATTCTGATAGCTGTGACAGGTTCCGGGAGAGCATTGTAATGGTGCGGTTCCCAGGCGAGCGCGAAGCAGCCCGGGAAATTCTCCGTCTTCCAGTTTGCGGTCAAAAGCATTTTTCGTAAGGCCGGTTTGATGCGACATAAGCTGCGCTACCGTGATCCGCGCCATTGCATCCCCGGGAAGCTTGAGCGAAGTTTGCCACTGGTTCAGCGTTTGATTGAGATCGATTTGGCCTTCTTCTGACAATTTCGCTGCCAGTGTGCCGGCCACCCCTTTAGAGACCGATGCCCAGCGAAAAACGGTTTGCAGCGTTACGCTTTCGCCGCTGCGTTTATCGGTCACACCGAAACTGCGGATATAGCGAAGCTCGCCATCCTCAACTATTGCCACAGCCAGGCCAGCCATTTCAGGACGGACGAAAAGCGCGGCAATCCGCTGGTCAAGGTCGCGGTAATTTATGGTGCCCTGCCAGTCCTCTGGTTCCGTAGGCAGCCGATCCTCAGTGACAGCTTCAGCGGTTTCAACAAGCGGAAACTCAATCGGCTCCTGAACGAAGGCGCGATAGCTATAAAAACTGACTAATGACAGGGCCGCCAATCCAAAAAGCGGCACCAAATATTTCCCCATTGCGCTGTCCCTGTTTGCTGCACCGATTATCTCTAAGGCGAATATCAGTGCAAACCTTAATCAAGATATGATCCTGGGGCAGCGTAGGATAGTCCAACTCAATAAGACAAGGCTGTTATGTGGCGTCAATGACAGCAGACGCCTCAGAGGCTCGTCGCAGCGCAAATCCTTCGGAATCTGATTCTCGGCTTGTAGATATGGCACCGTAAGCGGGGCATGCCAGCAAGAGGAATAGTCCCATGCGTAAAATATTCTCCCCCACAATCTTTGTTTTGGCCAGCATCGCGCTTTTACCGTTAAGCGCGTGCATGGATACGGTTCAGGAAGAAGATGTTGATTCTTATCCCGAACCCTACGTGCCGGAAAGGGAAGAAGGTCCCACCTAATCATCTCCGCCATCACCCCGATCTGCTACCATCATCTGATCGAAGTTGCGGGGAGGTAGTTTAACAGTGGGTGGAGCATTGTCGCTCCACTCCCTGTTTCCATTATCATTCTTGCAATGACTCTTTGATACTGCTGTGTTGCACGGATATTGAGGGGGCGAAACATGGTTTTATCGAAAAAATATGCGCTAGCCGCTTTGGGCTTAACTATTCTCACGCTGGCAATTTTGTTCGGAATGGACCGGCCGCCCATATGTGAATGCGGAACCGTGAAACTGTGGCACGGCGCAGTGCAGTCGGCTGAGAACAGCCAGCATCTCGCCGACTGGTACACGTTCAGCCATATCATTCACGGTTTTCTGTTTTACGGCTTTGGCTATTGGCTGTTCCGCAAACAGCCGGAGGCCGCACGGCTTGGCTTCGCATTATGTCTGGCGGTATTCTTGGAAGGTTTCTGGGAAGTCCTGGAAAACTCGCCGATGATCATCAATCGTTATCGTGAGGCAACCTTCGCTTTTGGTTATGCCGGAGACAGCATCATCAACTCGATGGCTGATATTGGCTGGATGACATTGGGCTTTTTTGCGGCTCGCCGGATGCCGGTAAAGGCTACGGTGGCGATTGCTGTGATTTTCGAGCTGGTGGCGCTTTATGCGATTCGCGACAATCTGACGTTAAACGTCTTGATGCTGACCTTCCCGATTGAAGCGATCAAGGAGTGGCAGGGCGCAATCTAGGTCTCGGCTTTGGCATTTTGGGTGGGGGCCGGTGTTCCTTCAATCTCTATAATCTGGTCCGAAGCAGGCAGTTCTTCCTGCTCTTCCTTCGACCGGTCATAGAGTGCTTTCGCCACCATAGCGCCGCCAACCAGTAGCGCGCCGGGTAGCGAGCGTGTCGCAATGCGGGCTGCAACCATGCCAAGGCCAAGGCCGATCAAGCCATTGCCTCTGCCGCGTTTGCGCGCTTCATTGCCGACAATGGCGGTGGCAACATTGCGAAGAAGTGACATGGGTTATTCCTTTCCAGCAAACGATACCGGTTCACTGAATGTAACCGGGATGGGTTCCTTGAAAGTCTGTGTAACATAAGGGAAGGGGATTTCGATACCCGCTTGATTCAGAGCTCGTTTGATCGAGCGAATGACGCTGTCCCGGCTTTCATGCATGGCACGTGGTTTGGATCCCGACCACCAGCGAATTTTGAAATCGACCGAGCTAGCGTTGAATTCGCAGGCGAAAACATCAATCCGTTCGTCCTTGTCAACCTGCTCAACCGACTGTACGGCCTTCAGGATGACTTCCCGAGCCACTTCCAGGTCGGTATCATAGGCCACGCCAGCGATAATTTCATGTCTGCGCTTATCCTGATCGGTCAGGATCTTCACCGGGTTTTTGAACAGGATGGAGTTGGGGATGATCGTAAGTTCTTTGGTGTTACGGCGGACATGGGTCTCCCGCAGGGCAATGCTCTCAACAATGCCCTCTACACCCTCGCATATGATATAATCACCAATCCGCATCTTTTCGCGGATCATGATCAACACCCCAGCCATGAAATTTTCAAAAATATCCTGAAAGGCAAAGCCGATTGCGACAGCGCCAAAACCCAGACCGGCTATGAGGCTGGCGGGGGTGAGGCCCGGCAACAAGATGGTAAGCGTCGCCATCAAACCGACGATCCAGATTGCAAGCCGTACCATGGTTTCGACCAGTTCCTGCAGCGAAGCGCGCATATTGGTCTTGTCCGTCAGATTGTCAGCGATGCGGCTGGCGAAGCGCGCAATGATCCAGGTAACAATCAGAACAATTGTCGCGATGAACAGACTGGGAAGCAAGGCTATGGCTTGTTCCCACATGCTCAGCAGCTGTCGGATCAGGATATCGATAGCATTTAGGGATTCATCAATGGGATCGTTCATATCATCTCCGATATGCCCCGATTGATATCATTCCAACTTAAACCATTTTCTCCGGTTTAACATGGGCGTCGTAGGTTTCTGCATCGACTAATCCCAATTTCAGGGCAGCTTCGCGCAAGGTCATGCCTGTTTCATGGGCATGTTTGGCGATTTTGGATGCCTTGTCATAACCGATAACCGGCGCAAGTGCCGTGACCAGCATCAGCGAACGATCGACCAATTCGGCAATGCGCGTTTCATTGGCTTCCAGCCCGTCGGCACAGCGGGTGGCAAAGCTCGACATACCGATCGATGCAATTTCAATCGAGCGCAGGACGTTAGCGCCAATCATCGGCTTGAAGACGTTCAGTTCAAGATGTCCCTGCATCCCGCCAGCTGTCACCGCCTGATGATTGCCGATCATCTGCGCAGCGACCATGGTCAGCATTTCGCATTGGGTCGGATTGACTTTGCCTGGCATGATGGAGCTGCCCGGTTCATTGGCGGGCAGGTTAAGTTCACCAAGGCCGGATCGTGGTCCAGAACCGAGCAGGCGGATGTCATTGGCAATTTTGGTCAGCGAAACGGCCAGTGTATTGAGTGCGCCGGATAGCTCAACCATCGTGTCATGCGCAGCCAGTTCGGCAAATTTATTCTGCGCTGAGATAAACTTCAGGCCGGTTATTTTGGCGATTTCCCTCGCCATATGATTGCCAAAATTTTCCGGCGCGTTGAGGCCGGTGCCCACGGCAGTCCCGCCCTGGGCCAGTTGATAGAGACGCGGCAAGACCGCCTCAATACGGTCGCGGGCAGCGAGCAATTGCGCCGCATAACCGGAAAATTCCTGCCCCAGCGTCAACGGTGTGGCATCCTGCAAATGGGTGCGGCCGATTTTGACAATCGCTTTCCAGTCTTGTGCCTTCTGGGCCAGCGCATCGTGGAGCTGTTCCAGCGCTGGAAACAACTCCACCTCCAAGGCGCGTGCTGCTGCAACATGCATCGCTGTCGGAAAGCTGTCATTGGAAGATTGTCCGCGATTGACATGGTCATTGGGATGGACGGGGTCTTTGCCGCCACGCTCTCCGGTCAGGCTTTCATTGGCGATACCCGCAATCACCTCGTTCACATTCATATTCGTCTGGCTGCCGGATCCCGTCTGCCAGATGGTCAGCGGAAATTGCGTGTCAAAAGCACCAGAGCGGACTTGCTCAGCCGCTTTGGCGATCGCGCCCGCAATTTCCGGGTCGAGTCCATGGATGCCATTCACCCGTGCGGCAGCCTCTTTTACGGTGGCCAAGGCATGAATTAACCGGATCGGCATACGTTCATGACGGGGGAAGGGGAAATTCTCGATACTGCGCTGGGTTTGTGCACCCCAATAGGCGTCCTGTGGGACTTCTATAGGGCCAATGCTGTCAGATTCCGTGCGGGTGGTTTTTGTGGGTGGGCCTGACATCAGGCGCTCACTTCTTCTTGCCGAAATCCACAGTCACAACGTTGGAGCCATCATCGACTGTTTCCACTGTCTGCTGGTCACCATCATTTTGCGCCGGCTCATGTGGGTCGAGATCACCTTCGACTTCATCCACTTGAAATTGCAGAGCAAAATCGACGGCTGGGTCAACAAAGGATGTTATCGCAGCAAAGGGAATATGCAGCATGGAGCTGATCTGATTAAAGCTCAATCCCACTTCAAACCGGTCTTCGCTGACTGACAAATCCCAATAGCGATTCTGCAACACGATGGTCATTTCATCGGGGAACTTCGCGATCAAGTGATCGGGAATATCGACCCCCGGTGCGCGGGTTTTGAACGTGATGTAAAAATGATGGTCTCCGGGAAGACCGTTGGTTTCAACCTCACCGAGTACCCGGCCGACCACAGCGCGCAGCGCTTCCTGCACAATCTCATCATAAGGAATCAGGCTATCTGGGGCACTGTCGTTCATTGCTACTTGGTGGCGCGAACACGGGGCAGGGTCAAGGGGATTTGAATAATTTTCCAAAACTGTGATATTTCTGGTTTTTCAGCGAAATTCTTGCCTGATGAAATACAGCCTTTATAGGCATCAACCATGAGAACAGCGACAATAGAGCGAAACACCAAGGAAACCGAGATTTTCGTCGAGTTGAATCTGGATGGAACCGGGCAATATGATGTGTCTACCGGCATTGGTTTTCTCGATCATATGATCGAGCAGTTTTCGCGCCACTCGCTGATCGACCTGACCTTGCGGGTCAAAGGTGACCTGCATGTTGACCAGCATCATACGACCGAAGACAGCGCCATTGCGGTGGGACAAGCCATTGGCCAGGCGCTGGGCGACAAGGCCGGGATCGTACGTTATGGCAGCACTTATTCGCCGATGGACGAGACATTGAGCCGCGTCGCGCTGGATATATCCGGGCGTCCATGGCTCGTCTGGAAGGCCGGATTTTCCCAGGATCGGTTAGGCGAAATGGATACGGAGCTGTTCAAGCACTGGTTCCACAGCGTCGCCGATGCCGCCGGCATTACCCTACATATCGAGCTGCTTTATGGGGAGAATAACCACCATATTGCCGAAAGCATGTTCAAGGGCTTTGCCCGTGCAATGCGGCAGGCGGTTGAGCGTGATCCACGCAAGGGTGATGCTATTCCGTCAACCAAAGGGCAGCTTGGTGGCTGAAACCATTGCGCTTATCGATTTCGGCGCCGGTAACCTTCACAGTGTGCACAACGCGTTGATGGCAACTGGTGCGTCCGGCGTTGTTGTAACCGCTGATCCGGATGTGGTGGCTACGGCGGATCGCATTGTCCTGCCCGGTGTCGGCGCCTTTGGTGCGTGCCGCGATGCCCTGGCGGGCATTGAAGGGATGATTACGGCGCTGGAACGGCGGGTGCGGCAAGAAGGCGCACCCTTCCTAGGCATCTGCGTTGGCATGCAATTGCTCGCGGATAGGGGCATAGAATTTGGCGAACACCAAGGGCTAGGCTGGATCGGCGGAACGGTCCACGCGATCGAAGCGCCATCCGCTGACATCAAAATTCCGCACATGGGCTGGAATGATGTGACACCGACCGCAGGCCATGATCTGCTGGAAGCGGGCGAAGCCTATTATCTCCACGGTTATCATTTTGATGCTGATAATGAAGACGATATTTTTTCGACCACCTATCACGGGATGAAGCTGGTGTCGGCGGTTGGGCGCGATAATATTGTCGGTGTGCAATTTCATCCGGAAAAAAGCCAGACCTATGGACTGGCCTTCCTGAAACGCTTTTTGGAGTGGAAACCATGATCGTCTTTCCTGCCATTGACCTGAAATCAGGCGAAGTCGTGCGTTTGGCCGAGGGTGATATGGACCGCGCTACCGTCTATGGTGACAATCCGGCTGAACAAGCAGGCTTGTTCGCCAAGGCCGGTGCAGAGCATATTCATGTCGTTGATCTGGACGGGGCCTTTGCGGGCTCTCCGCGCAATGCGGAAGCGGTTGAAGCTATTGTAGCCAGCTTTCCTGGCTATGTGCAGCTGGGCGGCGGGATCAGGAACCGGGAAACCGTCGAGCGTTGGTTCGAACTGGGTGTGGCACGATTGGTGATCGGTACCGCGGCCCTGAAAGACCCGGAATTCGTGCGCGATATGGCGAAGGAATATGAAGGCGGCATTGTGGTGGCGGTTGATGCACGCGACGGCATGGTCGCTACCGAAGGTTGGGCTGATGTGTCGGAAGTCAGCGTGATGGATATGGCACGGCGCTTTGAGGATGCGGGCGTGGCGTCCCTATTGTTCACCGATGTTGGCCGGGATGGCCTGCTGACGGGCTGCAACATTGAAGCGACGGTCGATCTGGCTCGTGCGGTCGATATTCCTGTGATTGCTAGCGGTGGCGTAAAGGGTCTGGATGATGTCCATATGCTCAGCCAATTTACGCAGGATGGCATTGAGGGCGTGATTACCGGCCGGGCGCTCTATGACGGCCGGCTGGATCTGGCGACGGCCATAGCAATGGCGAATAGATAAGATGACCGTCCGAATCCGTGTCATACCCTGTCTGGATGTTGCCGACGGCCGCGTGGTTAAAGGCGTCAATTTTGTTGATCTCAAAGATGCCGGCGATCCGGTGGCGCAGGCCCGCGCCTATGATGCAGCGGGCGCGGATGAGCTGTGTTTTCTCGACATCGGCGCAAGCCATGAAAAGCGTGATACGATCATCGACGTCGTGCGGCGGACGGCGGAAGTCTGTTTCATGCCGGTCACCGTCGGCGGCGGGGTGCGGACGGCAGAAGATGCACGTGCGCTGCTGATGGCGGGGGCAGACAAGGTGGCAGTGAACAGCGCTGCCGTATCGCGCCCCGACGTCGTCAGCGACATTGCCAGCCGCTTTGGCAGCCAATGTATGGTGGCCTCAATCGATGCACGGCAAGTGGAAGAGGGCCGCTGGGAAATCTTCACCCATGGCGGGCGTACACCGACCGGCATAGATGCCTTGGAGCATGCGGTACGCATGGCCGAGCTCGGGGCAGGGGAGCTGTTGGTAACGTCCATGGACCGTGATGGCACCCGGGATGGCTATGATCTCTCACTCACCCGAACTATTGCCGATGCGGTGTCGATCCCGGTGGTTGCCAGTGGCGGCGTGGGAACGCTGGAACATATGGTCGAAGGCGTGACAAAAGGTGGTGCCAATGCCGTGCTCGCCGCATCGATCTTTCATTTTGGTCAGCATAGCATAGCTGAAGCGCATGATGCCCTGCGGGCCGCAGGATTGCCCGCGCGCCGTAACAGTTAAGACAAAGTCTGAACGTGCTTTCAGTTCAGTCATTCTCACCGAAATGATATGTAAGCATTTATATTAAAAGAAAATTAACTATTTCGCATAGGCGATCCTGCAGAGCACCAGCGGAGCAGGGCGACATTGACCATAACTGTCCCACAATGGGACATTTTTTATGATGGTTAATGTCGGTTTAACTTACAAATTTCTGGGCGCGAAAATAGTGTTAACCATCACCAGCGACCAATGAAGCCGATCTTCTGTTTTTGGCAGGAAAATTGCTATTCTATTTCAGCAGATATTTCGATCCTTCATCAACCCATGGGGCAAGCCGTGAAACTTGAAAAATTGGCCATATTAGTCGGTTCTGGTGTAATCAGCTTTGCTGTTGCCAGCCCGGCAGAAGCAACATGGTATCCGCATAATGGCGGCTGGAGCAATCCTAGTGGCTGGGGATCATCTGGTTGGGGCAGTTCAGGTTGGGGATCATCCGGCTGGGGTAGTTCTGGCTGGGGAAGCTCTGGATGGGGATCATCCGGATGGGGCAGCTCCGGTTGGGGTTCATCCAGCTATGGTGGCTCTACAAGTACGTCAAGCAGCACATCCAGTGGCACGACATCGACTGGTTCATCATCCGGTGGTTCGTCCTCAGGCGGAACACCGATTCCTGAACCTTCCAACGTCATGATGTTGGCACTTGGCGTTGCGGGTCTGGTCGCTGGACGTTTTGCGGCGCGAAAGAAACGCAAGAAACTGTAACAGTTCGTCACCGAATGGATGCGCAGATCATCGATCTTGCCGCACCATGGAAGGGCCGTCATCGGGGGATTAGACGGCCCTTTCTTATGGGTAATATGGCCTACAGCCTTTCAGGGACTTGACGCCCGTCCCATTGCTCGCGCAAACGGATGTCCATGAACGATATCTTGCAAAGCCTGGAAGCAACTATCCAGCAGCGCCGCGATGCGGATCCCAAGGACAGCTACGTCGCCAGTCTGCGCGCGAAAGGGCGTGCCAAAATGGCGGAAAAATTGGGTGAAGAAGCGGTCGAAGCTGTGATTGCGGCGGTACAGGATGACCGATCCGGCATGACGGAGGAGGCAGCGGACGTCCTGTTCCATCTGATGGTGCTGCTTGCCGACATGGATTTGTCCATCGATGATATTTTGACTGAACTCGCACGCCGGGAAGGTCTGTCGGGCCTGACCGAAAAAGCGTCCAGAAAGGAATGAGGCATGGCGATTGATCCCACCGAACCTTATGATGATGACAATATTTTCGCCAAAATCCTCCGCGGAGAGATTCCCAACAAGACGGTCTACGAGGATGATCATGTCCTCGCTTTTCACGACATAAACCCGCAGGCACCCGACCATATTCTGGTGATTCCGAAGGGAAAATATGTCAGCTGGGATGATTTTTCGGCCAAAGCGACTGAGGCGGAGATTGCCGGTTTTGTACGTGCGGTTGGCCATGTGGCGCGGGAAGCCGGCATGGTTGAGCCGGGCTATCGCTTGCTCGCCAATATCGGTAAAAACGGGCATCAGGAAGTTCCGCATCTTCACGTTCATATCTTTGCCGGAAAACCACTTGGCCCGATGTTAATGAGAGGCTAGGAACAGCCATTCAGGCCGCTCAGACGGCGCGTGCAGTATTTAGGGGAGTTTTATCATGGCAGGATCAGCAGCACCGGGTGGAGAAGGCTGGTCGTCGAGATGGGCCTTTGTGCTGGCTGCGGTTGGTGCCGCCGTTGGCCTCGGCAATATCTGGCGGTTCCCCACATTGGCTGGCGAAAATGGCGGCGGTGCCTTTGTGCTGGTCTATATCGCCTGCATCATCCTGATCGGTCTGCCGATGGTCCTCTCCGAGATATTAATCGGTCGTCATGGACGTAGCGATGCCTTCCACAGCGTGGTCAAAGTCGCCGAAGATTCAAATGTCAGCCGAAATTGGGGTATTTTTGGCGGAATAGGAATACTCAGTGCGTTTCTGATCCTGACTTTTTACAGCGTCGTCGCCGGCTGGGTGCTTTATTATGTCGGTGTGATGGGCAGCGATTTCCTGGGCGCGCTCTTTTCTGGCAATCCATTTGCTGGTGCTCTGGCGTCAGAGAACCCGGAAACCATACCGAGCCGAATGACGGACCTTTTTGGTAATATCCCACTGCTGCTCGGCATGCACACATTGTTCATGGTGCTGACAATCTGGATTGTCGCGCGCGGCGTTACGGATGGCATTGAAAAAGCGGCAACATATCTGATGCCGACATTCTTTGTCCTGTTGGTACTGATAACCCTCTATGGCGCCTTTACCGGCGAATTTGCAAAAGCACTGGCCTTTCTGTTCACGCCGGATTTCAGCAAGCTGACACCCTCGGTCATGAATGATGCCTTGGGACAGGCCCTGTTCTCGATGAGCGTCGCGTCCGCAGCACTGATTACCTATGGCGGTTATGTTTCCAAGGAGACAAGACTGGCTCCAACCGCTGGTATGATTGCTTTTGCTGATACCGGCGTTGCTCTTCTGGCAGGCTTGATGATCTTCCCGATTGTCTTTGCAGTGGGTCTGGATGCCGCCGCTGGACCGACGCTGGTTTTCCAATCATTACCCATCGCTTTCCATACCATGCCAGCCGGTTCTTTGGTCGGTTTGCTCTTCTTCGTACTGATCTTCTTTGCCGCCCTGACCAGTTCTATTTCCTTGCTTGAGGGCGTAGTAGCTTGGGCGATGCGGCGATTTGAATGGGGCCGCGCCATGACTGCGTGGCTTTTTGGCGGTTTCGTGTTCCTGATCGGTGTTGCCTGCGCGCTTTCGCTCAATGTTTGGAGCGACATCCGGTTGCTTGGCTTCTGGCCGCTATTTGAAGAAAAGAATATTTTCGACACAATTGATGATTTTGTTTCCAAGATATTGCTGCCAACTACCGCTTTTCTGACGGCTGTGTTCATCGGCTGGCGGGCGGACAAAAAGCTGGTTGAAGCGGAAACGGGATTGGACGGTGCACTGTTCGCAATATACCGCTTCCTGATCGCGTGGCTGGCGCCGGTCGGTGTGCTATTGATATTCGTCTTCGCAGTATTTCCCAACTTAGTAGGCCAAGGATAAGCAGTGCCCAGCGCAAAAGAAGCGAAATGCCCGGTATGCCGCAAGCCAAAGTCGGTGGATTTCGCTCCTTTCTGCAGCGCTGGCTGCAAAGATCGCGATTTACTCCAATGGCTAGGCGAGGGGTATAAAGTCCCCGGACCACCGGTTTCACCCGACCAATTGGGCGATCATCTGACTAGAGAATCTGGCCATGAATCCGGCCTTGAGCAAGAGTCATAGGACAGCGTAACAAAAGGGCCATTTTTGGGGTGGACAAGCCATACAAGCCCCGCCTATAGCGGCGCTTCTAAATCGGCAGGAACAATTTCCCGCCCGTTGCCCGAATAGCTCAGTTGGTAGAGCAAGCGACTGAAAATCGCTGTGTCGGTGGTTCGAATCCGCCTTCGGGCACCACTTTTTTCCTAAGTTTTCAAAGTCTCGTACTCGGTCAACGGTGCGTGGGTTTTATCCCTATCTTTCCGTCGGTTAGCGGGTGATGATGCGTGGATCCTGTCGCCAGAGACCATTTGGCAGCCGTGATATGGGGGCAAATTTGCCAAGTGTCTCGATGGCCCAAATATTGGAGTCCAGATGCACTTGTGGATTTTGGTAGATTTTAGGTGGAAGCGAACCCAAACATCTTGCGTTGTCCGTCCCAGTCTAGTGGGATTTTGTTGATACGCATGATCTTGCGTCCGGTGAGATCGGGTGGCTGTGTTCCGTTAACAATCGCGGAGATAATATCGGGGGCCATGTAGCTTAGCCTAACAAGTTGCTGCAAGTGCCGCTGCTTGTAGTGATTGACCATCGGGGAGGATATTCCTCGAACCAGAAGATCCTGCGCCGCAAAAGCATGAGCAACCAGTCTCAGCAACACGGGATCAGGATCACGTTTGATCGGACCGTTGTCCGGTGCAATTGCCAACCTCACTTCAGATCCTCAGTTGACCAGTTTAGCTTCAATCGAAAGCTTGACCGGTTGATCCTGATTTGGAGGCGTGAATTCGATTTCGACTGTTCCGCTGTTTGCTGAAACTCGGGTTTTATAACCGAGCAACAATCTCCGTTGTTCACTGATAGACATTGCGAGTAGATCGATTGAGGTCTGGCGATCCAGATCAATCTGAACTTCCAATTCCCGTGCATCATCGGTTCCCGAGCCACCGCATGTCACCAGATGTCTGGCAACTTTATCAATCACCAGTCGTTCGATTTCTCCAGCAGGCAATCTCCATTTAGGAGATTCATCTCCAGGAGGTGTTCGTGTGACATAATAGCGATAGCGCTTAGATCCCTTTTTCGCATGTGCCGGAGTCATCGGCTTACCATCCGGATCGGTTATGATGCTTGTCAGCAGACTGGGGTTGCGGCTCTTCTCACCTAGTGCATTATCACACCTGTTCTCGGCAAATATCGATTGAACACGCTCAAATAGCTGATTGGGGATAATCGACTGATGCTCTCCATCGAAGACTTTGTCTTTATGACGAACTTTTCCAACGTAGATCGGATTTTGAAGCAGGTGGGTCAAAGTTCCTGTTTTGAAGTGGATGCCACCGACGACCCGTCCATTCTTCCACACACGCGTTCTGGTCCGGATGTCTTTTGCGGCGAGTTCATCGACTAACTGCGGTACCGATTTGAGCTGTGCATACCGTTCAAATACCAATTGAACCGTTTCAGCTTCAGTCTCATTGATCAGAAGCTGTCGTTCTTCGACATCATACCCGTAAGGAACTCCGCCACCCATCCACATACCTTTCTTCTTCGAGGCCGCAACTTTATCGCGGATGCGTTCACCGGTGACCTCGCGTTCGAACTGCGCGAAGGATAAGAGAACATTGAGTGTCAGACGCCCCATGCTGTTCGTGGTGTTGAACGATTGCGTCACACTGACGAAACTTGCTTGATTCTCATCCAGTATTTCAACGATCTTCGCAAAGTCGGCTAAGGCACGAGTAAGTCGATCAACCTTGTAGACCACGATGATATCGATCTTTCCGGCTTCTACATCGTCGAGCAGCTGAACTAGGGCAGGGCGATCCATATTGCCGCCAGACCAGCCACCATCATCATAAAGCTCGGTAACCGCTTCCCAACCTTCGCTAGCCTGACTCAATATATAGGCTGCGCAAGCTTCTCGCTGTGCATCGAGACTGTTGAAATCTTGCTCCAGACCATCTTCGGTCGATTTGCGGGTGTAGATTGCGCAGCGTTTTCGTTTTGCTCGCTCAACCATTTGCGAGAGCCTTTGGCTTGTATCCGCTGCGTTTCTTCAACCCGAAGAAGCGCGGGCCAGACCAATGTGCTCCTGTTATCTCGCGCGCAATGTGACTGAGGCTTGCATAATGACGACCTTCAAACTCAAAGCCATCATCGCAAACTAGGACGTGATAGCTTTTGCCATTCCATGATCTGACCAGTCTTGTTCCCACCTTGAGTGATATCGCATGCATGTGACCAGCTTTTCCGGTCCGCTCGACTCGTTTGCGGAGGCGCTCGACCTCCCGTTTGGTAGCACTAGTCAGGCTACCATGGACACGTTCCTGCAGTCGGTTGGCGATCCCGCGCCGAAGCAGGTCCGGTCCGATATCAGGTGCAGGCGACTTGAAGGTATCCCGCCAGGCAGATCGCAACTGGGCAGGGGGCATTACCATAAGATCCTCCAAACGTTTATCCAGCGCGCTCATGCTGCACCTTCTGGCTCTTTATCGCTTGGATTTTGTGTGATGCGATAGGCGGTGGCGTCATCACCGCGCTGTTCACGTGTGAGCACGAAGTCTTTCTTGCGTAAGCCGGTTAGAAATGCCCGAACGCTATGTTGCTTCCATTCCGTAGTTTTACATATCTCATCAAGAGTAGCGCCTTTCGCTCGCGATAGCAGCGAGATGACTTTTGCGGACTTGGTTTGTGTTTTTGATTTTGGTGATGACATCGAGTGTCTCCAGTTTGGCGCTGGAGGATCCAGCGCTTCCACTGACCCAAGCCGCGGATCGCTTGTTAGCGCAGGCGGCTCGTCGCGATCATTGTCCGCGACATCAACAGCAATGCTCGAACAAACACCGAAGTCCAGTCGTTTGTCTGCATATTTGAGAAAGCTGCATGTGGACTTCGGGGTCAAGTATAGCATGGGTTAACGCATGAAAAATGAAGACGAAGTAGATCCAATCAAGGTGCGAACTGGATTGTTCGCACTGATAACGGCAAGGCTTGAAGATGCGCATGAGATTGCGGTGAAAGGACAATCAACGTGGGTATCGAAAAGACAAGGTTCAAATCAAATCTCAGATATCGAGTCGTTGCTCGAGGAAATTGAGATTCTAATTTCTGCTATTAGAATGCGTTAGCTGCCCGTTCGCAACAGACATTGATCGTCAAATTTTGTGCGTGTTAAAAAGCCCTAACAGCTTACTAGGGCGTGTCGGATATTTATCTTACTGCTGCCCTTTTTACGCTTATGGTCGGTTTCAAATCTCGTCGATTTGGCAATTGAAGGTAAGTCTGTTGGACCACTAATCAGACCCACCAGAGTTGATTTGTCAGAGATAGCTTTCTCGATTTTTGGATGCACGGAAGCTATGTTCCCATCTATAACGTAGCCTATCATACAACCGACGGGTAAACCTTCCGAATATTGTTCAGTCACGAACCTTATTAGACCCTCAGTAACGTACACTGTGGCGAGTGAAGCAAATCCGTTTTTTGATGTAACGTTGAGTCGTTTGGCTTCATATGCGAGGTACTTTTCACGCTCTAAGTCCCAGAATACCGCAAAATCAATTTTGCCCTTACTAAAGGAAGCGCCGCTCTCATCTTCCCCAAAGGGTTCAAATTGATATTCCCAGTGATGGAATATCTTGCGGATTGTTTCATCAAGATGAAATCTCGCTATCAAGTTTATAGTGATCTGGTCTTCGCCCGGATTTTCGCCCAAAGATGAAATACAATCTGGTAAGATGCAGCAAATGCGTTCCAATAGACGTTCATCGAAGCGTTTAAATTTTTCCGTCCAAGTGCCGCCATCACCAACAATCACGAAGCTAGTCCCCGGGTTGATTTGGTTGCCGTCAATGTTTGAAGGTCCTCGGCAATGCTATCAGCATCTGCCAGTGCACTCGATTTAAGCCAAAATCGATATTGTAGAGGTTTGATCAAATATAGGCAGTTATCAGTGAATATTCTTAAGTCCGGTATGGTTTGAAAGTTTTGATCGAGAGACTCGTTTATTGTTTCACCTAAACGTTTCAGACTTGCTTGAAATGTATCACTATCAAGCTCTTCGTATTCTTCCACGTCGTAGCTTTCCAGCAAAGATATTTTCAGGATACCATAGTCTTTGTTTGAGGCAATAAGTCCAATTGAAAACACCGTTTCTTCGGTAAACCAGTCTTTCAAGCTTCGAATTAGAACCTCTGCATATTTTTTCCGATGAGTCTTTTGGCTAGATTTCCAGATATCCGGAAATGTACCCGCATTGGGTTGTGCGGCTGGTAGAATATGTTCAACGGTATCTTCAACTAGTGCAATCTCATCCTCAGAGAGCCCAAAAAAATCATAAACATTTAGGTCGATTTTTTCGAAAATTAAATCCTCGTTTTGCGTAGAACTGAGAATTTCACCGGCTTCAGTCCAATACTTGTCCACCAATGCAACAAGTTTTTGTGCGGCTCGATTTGATCTTTCCGAGTCAAGTAGATCATTTTTCGTCGGCATCGGTAGACGCAACAATTCACTTTGTTGGACTTCGGGTAAAAACGTGCCGAAGGAAGATGTTCCATGAAATGCGAACCATATTGCAATGCGGCTGTTTAGTATGGCTGCTATCAGTTTCGCTCGATCCGCTTCACCCGGTGGCGCTGCGATTGCTTGAAGAATACTATGGAAGGAGAAGGCTTCATTTGCATATCCGGCCTTCATCCGCATTTTTGAAGTGCGAATTCCCCTTGATACCAAAACTCTCGGGCCAGAAAAAGCTCTCTCAAAGCCCAATCTATGAACGCGATCATGGTTCCAGGGTTGTAGTTCCTTAGCTCTGATAGCAATTGAGGTGAAAGCATTTATAGGTAGAAACGGTACCGTTGCGACAATATCACTTTTATAATGTTCTTGGCTGCTTGTTGCTGAATTTTCACCTCGAAATGCCTTAAATCCTTGCCCAATTACCCATCCCGTATCCGTTGCAATCTTTCGCTTTCTTAACTGCCCAAATTGACCGACGAAGTCTCCTAGGTTGGGCAACGCGGCTAAGTATTTGTACAATTTGTGCTCTGGAGCCCGCATCCACATGCGTTGTTTAAAGAGCAGAGAGTTTTTGCCAATATCAGATTTTCTTAAACGTGATTTGTCTAGGCTGCTGAGGGAAATGAAGCGTTTAATCGAAAGGTTCAAATCTGCCTTTGGAACCCAATAATCAAACAAGTAGTTTTCATTTTGATCGGAGTTTTTTTCAAAAACGATGAGGGCTGTCGGGCTGATTGCACCTTCAAACAACTGCCGACGCAAGTCCGCGAAGTTGATTACCCTAAGAATTCGATTCATCTCGAAAAATCGAACTCGAGCTGTTAAGGCACTTTTAGCGTGATTGTGGAGGAATCCCATCGCAGGAAGAAGAAATGCTATCACTCCATTATTTTTGAGATGTAGTTGAGATTTCCAAGTAAAAGCCCAAGCTTCCTCGCCTGTTGGTACCGGATGACCATGCTTTTTGCACCAAGCGACTCCGGTACTGCCGGCATTTCTTCTACTGGTCCACGGTGGATTACCAATGATCACATCTACCTGTAACTCTTCAACTTTTTCATCAAAAAAGTCATTTTGTAAAATGGTATTGTTCCAGAGCGGAGGAAGCAATCTTCCTTTGTCGATTAGGTTCCGAATGTCTGGCGGAGTAACCTCTTCGAGCAATGCGATATAAAGAGAGAACACAGCGACCCGCACAGCACCGCCATTTAGATCACGACCCCGAACGCGATCCAAAATGTTTAGCAGGCTGTCCCAACGTATTGTGGTTTGCTTTGAATTTTCGCGCCAATGCTCGCACATCCTTTGAAATGAACGTACCAAAAATATACCTGATCCGCATGCCGGGTCGAGGAAAGTACCTTTGGACTTAATGTCGTTCGGTAGTTTTTCCCAAACGGATGAGACAACGGAATCGACCAAGAACATTGGAGTGTAGTACGCACCAGCTTCTCGTCGAGCGGAATCATCATTCCCCAAAAACCGATCATATACTGCGCTGATGAGTTCAACCGGGATATATTTGAAATCGTAGCCCCAAAACCGCAACTGGCCTCCAGAAGCAGACATTTCTTCGCGCCCCTCTTTAAATCTACGCAATATCTCCATCGATGTTGCTTTGAGGCGATGTGGTTGATCTTGAGCGTCAAACGAACAGGGTGCAACGAACAAATCTCCATTAAAATCTCGTTGCAGCTGTTCGAACAAGCATTCAAGGCTTCGAACATTTCCATGTCTTAGTAGATCGCGAAGTGTTGAGCTTTCCTTGTTTGATGCTTGTGCAACATAGTCGGGTCCTATTATCCGCCGATCTTCGAGATAGGCCATAAACATTGTTTGAATAAGAATGGCTTGGGACTCGCTGGGAGACAGATGATCTTGTACCAACAGCTCATTTGCAACCGTAAGGTTATTCAGTAGGACATAGTCGATCCGTTCTTTAGGATTGAAATACTCTGACTTTTCTCGCCACAAGCGACCACTCTCTGCACCACTGATGTATTCCGACAAAGCATACGATCCGGCACCAGCATCGATAGCTTCAATCAAGCACCGATCTTCAAATTGGCCATCGTCTGCTGCACCTGGCGCCTTCGCAAGCGAAAATACTCGAACGAAATCGTTGGCTATGTTGACGAGGACACTTGCTAAGCCCTGGTTCCATAGAGCAGCGTGAATACGGACAACTTCATCTGCATCATATTCAGATTGATCCAAAATAGCGATCGTTGGCACGCCTTGTACGCAGAACATTGCTGTGATTGACAATTCGTTGAATGCTTTTCGAATCTCTTCGGCGTACGGTGTGTTTTCAACATCTTTCGCAAATTCAAAAAGTTCAGGCGTACGCCTTCCTTCAAGAGCAAGTAGCTGTTTCCAGCTTGATCCGCGTGGTTGGGAATTCATGTCCGCCCGAACTTACGTTGCTGATCTTCAACAGCGGTTAGCGGAAAATAAAACGGATGTTGTGGTTGACCATTCTCTAATAACAGCGATTTGGTCAAACGATCCATAATCTTCGATAGTGGAATAGCGATACATGGGGAATCTAAGTTCGACTTTTGATGCGAAGGCACTAATTTGCAAGAATTATCAGCAAGCGTCAGGAGGAGAGTACTGTTGCTTAAGGTGTTCCACGGCGTTTCGTTACAAACTTTGCCAAGAGATGCTGAAGGAATTGCGAACTTCTTGATCGAAATGCCATATGTGTACCTAAGTTCTTTTATGACTGCACCAGCAACCAAGTCACCGGGTGTGAACACAGGTGCATATCCCAAACGCCCATGAAAAATGGGCAACATATTGCGCCAGTGCCGAAGGGTTTCTTGGGTGATACCGAGTGCGTTACGAAATTGTGACGGTGTAAGCTTCAAAGACTGCCTTGCTAGTTTGTGGTCTATAACAAACTAGGTGGGGTCGGCGATTATGTCAACTTTAAATGTTCTTTATATGTTCCACTTTGATTTGCCTTTTCGACATCAGCGGTCTTCTCAGAAATTAGGTTGATAATTTATCTTATGTTGATGGGCGAGGTGGCAGCTTGCGCTTATACCAAGTGTGTTTCCTCCTTCAGTGATCGATAGCCATATAGCTCTTATCTAGCATGTGAGTGTTTCGGTGTCCTCGCAGTGACGTAGGGAACGAAGATGAGATTAGAACAGAAAAATTCCAAGTCCTCTGCAGGGCGGTTGTTGAAGAACATCCGTCAGCAGCTTCGCAAACAATATGGCGCAGAAGGGAAGATACGCATTGTGCTAGAGGGTTTTAGCGGCGATGACGTTTTGCTGAGCTATGCGACCAGGAAAGCATTGCACAAAGTGTTTATTGTAAATGGTCGAAGGACTTTGTGGAGACTGGCAAGAGTCGACTTGCTGACGATACGGCCTGTGCTGGGAATAATGAAGAAGTAACAGAGCTCCGCTGGGAAGCAGAAGATGGTGCCCAAATGCCTTTGAAGTTAATCACTCTAAATGGAGCCTAACACCGCAGTAATCTGCGCCAATCGCCTCCAGCTTGCCAATATCATAAATTCAGAATAGCATTTTTGTATGCTTTCGGGACGATCATAAGCGATGGCTAGGCCTCCTCTGAAACCGCTGCGCAGCGACGATCGTGTGCTATTAGAGTTATGGGCCCGCGAATTCGGTCCGGCTCTCAAAAGCTATTTCGCAAAGCGCGTCTCATCACCCGGAGAAGCCGACGATTTGGTGCAGGATGTCTTCGTGCGCCTCGCACGTCGCGCTGATCTTGCCTCGATCGAGACGGTCGAGGGCTATCTTTTCCAGACCGCGCGCACATCCATCGCGGAATATTATCGCAAACGGGCGAGCAGCCGAGCAGATCTGCAGGATATGTTCGACGAAGACGAACATATAGTGGCGGGAATCTCAATCGAAACCGTCTTAGCTGATAAAGAGGCCGTAGCGAATCTGATTTCCGCGCTTTATGAATTGCCGGAAAAGACGCGGGACATATTCGTTCTCTATCACTTTGAAGGACACAAGCAGATGCAGATTGCGCAGGATCTGAATATCGGCATAAGGACGGTCGAACGCCATCTGGCGCAGGCGAATGCATTTTTGCTGAAACGAGTAGGACGCGAGCGGTGACCCGGGCTGTCATCAAGGATATGGACGTTGAGGAAGCGGCGGGCTTTTGGGACGCACGTTTGCGCGCACCTGATTGCAGCGCCGCCGACCGCGCCGCGCATGAAGAATGGAAAAATGCTGACCCCGCCCACGCGCAGGCCTTCGACAGGTTGCAGAAGATGATCGGGGAGCTTCCATCGATTGCCGCCATTCCGGAAATGCAATCGATGCGCGCGGCTGCGCTGGCACGAAGCGAGGAAGCTGTTGATACGCGCCCTAGGCGCATAGGGTGGCTTCCGATTGGCAGCGCAATCGCAGCGAGCCTCGCTGTCATTTTCGGCGCCACGCTGTTTTTCATGCAGCCGGGCCCTGCACCTGGCGAAGATGCCTTGGCAACAAGCATCCCCACACCGATCTTTGCTACCGCCATTGGTGAGCGCACGGACATTCCGCTTTCCGACGGGTCAATCGCCACGCTCAATACGGAAAGCGAGATCGATGTGCGCTACAGCGCAGACGAACGGGCCATTCGCTTGGTGAAGGGCGAGGCGCATTTCGAAGTTGCGCATAACCCCGACCGCCCATTTGTCGTTTATGCCGGTAACTACAAGGTGATCGCGGTCGGCACAGCGTTCGACGTCAAAACGATCGGCGACAAGGTCGAAGTGATTGTCACCGAAGGCAAGGTTGCGGTGAAGCGGCTCGATGCCGATGGCACGGAAAGCATCCAATCGGCTGCGACGCTCCTGGCGGGTCAGCAGCTCAGCGGTCGTCCCGTGGGCCCCGTATCCAGACGCAAGGCCGATCTCGCCACGGCTCTGTCCTGGCGCAAGGGTAATGCCGTGTTTGACGACATGCCGCTTGGTCTCGCAGTGCATGAGATGAACCGCTATAGCACGGTAAAGTTGGCAATTGCCGATCCAACGCTTGCCAATACGCGGATCAATGGCATGTTCATCACCGGCAAACAGGATAGTTTTGTCGAGGCGCTGGAGGCCTATTTCGGTGTCCGGGCAAGGCAGGTAAGCGAAACCGAAATCCTGCTTGAACCCGCGGCCCGATAACCGGCCGGAAATAAAAAAGCTACCAATACAGAAAAAATATGGCGGGTTTTTGTAACCGGTTCGCTCTTCCCTATCAGCAGCGGAAAAAATTCTGCGCAAAATGAAAAATAGGGAGATTGGATATGAAGGGCAGCACGGCCATTAAGGGTGCTATTTCGAAAAACTTGCTCAAGACAGGTATTGCCTCAATCGCACTGGCTGTGGCCAGTCCTGTTCTGGCCCAGTCGGTCAGCTTCGATATTGATCCCCAGCCACTTGCCGCTGCGCTAAAAGAATTTTCGCTGAAGAGCGGCCGCGAAATTCTCTTCTCTTCCGACATTACTCGCAGCAAAGTTACCAGCGGCATTGAAGGCGATTACGCCCCCGAAGCAGCCTTGCAGCAATTACTGCGAGGCACCGGGCTGCGCTATACCGTCACCAGCAATAACGCCTTTCTTGTGCAATCAGCGAACGGTCAGACGACAGCACCTGAAAATCAGTCTTTTGAGAACCAGGAAGATGACGGCAATATCATCATCGTGACCGCGCAAAAGCGTGAGGAACGCATATTGGACGTGCCGATCGCACTGACCGCTTTGTCGTCATCGGCTCTGGATGATCGCAAGATCGAAGGCGGATCGGAACTGCTGCGCGCGGTGCCCAATGTCAGCTTCTCGAAAAGCAATTTCAGCATGTATAATTTCTCGATCCGCGGGATCGGAACCAAGGCGATTTCGGCGTCGAGCGATCCGGCCGTCGCGGTCAGTTTCAACAACACGCCGCTGGTGCGTAACCGGCTGTTTGAACAGGAGTTCTTTGATCTGGAACGGGTGGAAGTGTTGCGCGGCCCGCAGGGTACACTTTATGGGCGCAACGCCACGGCAGGCGTGGTGAACGTCATCTCGGCGCTGCCGGGCCCCGATTTTGCTGGCGAGTTAAAGGCAGAGGTCGGCAGCTATAAAACGCGGCGGCTGAGCGGTATGCTCAACGTGCCGCTGGCCGATACGCTGGGCGTCCGCGTCGCGGGCGCGTGGACCAAGCGCGACGGGTTTGATTACAATACTTTTACGCAGCAGTCCGTCAACGGTCGCAATCTCTGGTCAACCCGGGCGACGGTGGAGTGGGAGCCGAGCGACCGGTTCCGCGCCAATATCATCTGGCAGCATTTTGAGGAGGATGACGACCGGTCGCGCACCGGCAAACAGCTGTGCACCAACGATCCGGGAATTCAGCAATTCGGCGATTTCGCTTTGCCTGATCTTTTGGCCGGCAAGACCAGCCAGGGCTGCCTGCCGGGGTCGCTCTATGACGACGCGGCCTATGGCACACCCAATGGTCGCAGCCTGGTCTATCTGGCCGTTCCTGGCGAACAGATCACCCTCGGATATTCTGTCCTCCCGGACGGGAGTCGGGGGCCGCGTGTCACGCCGATTATTGGCGCGGGCGTGGTCGATCCGTTCGCCGGCGTGACGCAATCGCGCAATCTGCGCGAGATTTCGACCAGCTATGATCCGGTATTCCGTGCGAAAAATGATGTGGTTCAGTTCAATATGGAGTTTGAGCCATCGGATGGACTGCAGCTGGTATCACAGACCGCCTATGCACGCGATAGATTCTATTCGACCCAGGATTATAACCGGTTCGTGACTAATCCGATATTCGCCGATTCCACGCAACCCCTGCTGAATGTTCTCGGTCGACCTATCGATACCACGTTAACCCCAGGTCCAACCCCCGGCGGCATATATTGCGATCCGCAACTCGGCTGTTCCGATCGCATGGTGTCCGCCGATCTCAGCCGCTCACGCAATCGCCAGTGGTCTCAGGAATTGCGCCTGCAATCCAGTTTCGATGGACCGGTCAATTTCAACCTGGGCGTCAACTATCTCGATTTCAAATCGCAAGATGATTACTACGTTTTCAACAACATGTTCACCCTTATCGCGGATTGGTTTTACGACAGCACAGGTACAAACATCTTTTTGCCAGGCGGCGGCGGACGTGTGAGGAAGGAACCTCCCTGCGACCTTGGTTTTGAAGGGCGCGAATGCCCCTATGTTGATCGCAATCCGTTCGACAGCCTGGACAATCAAGGCCATAATTATTTCCTCAGCCAGAATGGTGTTCGGATCAAAAGCCTGGGCCTGTTTGGTGAGCTGTACTGGAATGTCGCCGACGATCTGAAGCTGACCCTGGGTGGGCGCTATACCCGCGACCGCAAAGTGTCGGATCAGATTCCTAGCCAATTGCTGCTGGCGGGTGGCATTGACAATCCTTTCGGGCCGGAATTTATTGGTGCCTTTACCGGCGGCAGCGTAAACAGCGGCTATCCCGCACTACCCGATATCAGTCAGAAATGGGGCAAGTTTACCGGGCGCGCAGTGCTGGACTGGAAACCGGCGTTTAGCTTCACCGATGACACGCTCATCTATCTTTCCGCTGCTCGCGGTTATAAGGGCGGCGGCACCAATCCGCCGCGTGTTGATTTCAACCCGGATGTCGTCCAATATCAGTTCCTGCCGCAGACCTTTCGGCCAGAATTTGTCAACGCTTTCGAAATCGGGATTAAGAACAGCTTCGACGGCGGTCGCTTGACGCTGAACGCCAACGCCTTCCTTTACGATTACAAGGATTACCAGGTCTCGCAGATTGTTGATCGCATTGCCTATAATGAGAATTTCGACGCGACGAGCATGGGTCTGGAATTTGAGGCAGCATGGGCCCCCTCACGCGCCTTCCGCATTGACGGGAATCTCGGTTTTCTCAAGACTCGGTTGAAAAACGGATCGCAGTCCATCGACGTGATGGATCGCACGCAGGGCGATCCGGACTGGGTTGTGCTGCGCCCCTGGTTGCAAGTGCCATCCAACTGCATCGCGCCGCGCGCCTTGGTGGAGAAATTCCTCGCAGCTGGTGGGACGCCGAATCAAGCCGGTTTATCAGGACTTTGCCCGGGTGCGACCAGGGTTGCAAACTTTAATCCAGCAGTCAAAAGTCAGTTCAAAAGCTGGCAGCGATATGGTTTCACCTACGACTTTTTCGCGCCTTATAATCCGGATACGGTCGGCCTAGATATCGATCAAGGCGGTAGCGGCGCACCCAATGGCGGGCGTGGCTTCTTTGCCGATCTCGGCGGCAATGAGCTGCCCAATGCGCCACGGATGACGGTCAATATCGGCGCGCAATATACGTTTTTCATCGATGATGGTAATTGGGAACTGACATTTCGCGGCGATTATTACCGCCAGTCGAAAAGCTTCGCTCGCGTCTATAACACCGAATATGACCGGCTGAGATCGTGGGACAATGCCAATATGGCGATCACTTTCGGCCGCGCAGAACGCGATCTGGTGTTCCAATTCTATATCAAGAACCTGTTCAACAACACGCCGATTGTCGATGCCTTCACCAATAGCGACGACACCGGCCTGACGACCAATGTGTTTACGCTCGATCCGCGGATCATAGGCTTTAACGTAACGACGAAATTCTAGTTTAATAGAATTGCATTAATATATTATAATATAATGTGAATTGATTTTAAGTAAAAATAGTGTATAGTGCGATTCGCATGAAGTATTATGTGTGTAAATTACAACAAACAACTATAGGAGATAGTCATGAATAGGTTTTCAAAACTCGTAATGTGCTCATCCGTTCTTGTTGGTGCACAGTTTGCAACTACGGCCGCGATGGCGCAGGCGGCACCAGATGGTGTTTTGACTGGGTTCGTTACGGCCACAAAAGGGATCACACTTAACTGTACTCTTACGCTCACGCTGGATGCAGCCGCGAACACAGGATCCATAGCAATGGATCCAGGCGATCTGAACTGCGCTGCTTTGAACTTCAACAATATGCCTTACACAACGACATATTCGGGCGGCGTATTGACCTTCCTCAACGTGGATGTGACCACCATCACTATTGGCGATTGCGCTGGAGATATTAGCGGTGATTGGGATGGGACGACTTTGACCATTGATAGTTTCCTGCCTCCTGCCACGGGTGGTCCACCCTGTACCGTTCAAGGATTCGCCTCCTGAGCTAGGATGCCCCGATCGTCTCATATATGAGACCTGAGCCTTTGAGCGGGCGCACGCCCCCACCCTCTCCCCCGTGCGCCCGCTTAGCCTTGGATGAAATTGCATGCTTTGCGCGACGTCTGGTGAACGCCTTTGATTGGACGCGGATATCGGCTATCGCAAGAGCAGGATATGATCTTGTGGAAGATGAGCATATATTTCGGAAAACGGGCGTCCTGTGATGATACCGGGCCGTCTCGCCGTGCTTTTTCCCTTCATATCATTTCTTGCGCCATCTATCGCAGCTGAGGCCCGGGCCGATAATACGGACGCCAGTGCCACGACAGGTGCGCAACAGCCTGTCCCGCCGGGCGATCTGGTGCGGCCAGACGATATCGTCGTGACCGCCAATCGGTATGGCGAGGCTGAGGTTCTGGCCGAGACCGAATTTAGCGAAGAGGAAATCGCCAGCCAGGGTGCCGACAGCATTCAGGATCTGATCACCCGCCTGACCCTGTTCATCGGCGACGGCGCGGAAGAACCGATCCTCCTGATCAACGGCCGACCGGCTGATGGTGACAGTTCGATCCGTTCCTATCCCGCTGAAGCGCTCAACCGCCTCGCCGTCCTGAAGCCCGAAGCAGCTGCGCGATATGGCTATCCATCGGGCAAGCGCGTTGTAAACCTGGTCCTGAAAAAGACTTTCTCCAGTTTGAACGCTGATATTGGTATCTCAGCGGCAACTGCCGGGGGCCAATATGGCGGCTCCCTGTCGGCGGGGCGAGTGGCGATCAACGGGCCGACACGCTGGAACGTGCAAGCGCGCATCGAACGCCAGAGCAACCTGCTCAAAAGCGACCGGGATATTCCGCCGCGGACGGTATCGAACGCGCCGACGCCGGAGGACTTCGCCGCCGCCGCGAACGGCGTGTTTAGGGTCGATCCCAACGACCTTGAAACCCTGCAACCGTCAAGGCGCAGCATGTCCTTTAACGCGGGGGTTACACGTCCGCTGGGGGACTTTTCGGCTTCGCTCAACGTTAACGCCAGCAGCAGCCGCAGCAAGGGGCTGCGCGGGCTGCCGATGGCCATGATTGTCGTCCCTGCTGGCAGCCCTTGGTCACCCTTCGCCAATGACGTCGCCTTGACCCGTTCGTTCGCGGGCACCCGGGCGCTGCGCAACGACAATAGTTCGGAATCGGTGGGCGCGGCGTTCAGGCTGTCAGGCAGGATCGGCGATTGGCGGACCAATTTCTCCGCCGGTTACACGCGCAACTGGGGGGATAGTCTTCTCGAACGCGGAATAGACACAGACCGATTGCAGGAACTGATCGATGCCGGCGATCCGGCGTTTAACCCCTATGCTCCCTTGGACGATCGTCTTTTGCTGGCCAGCCGCAATCGTTCGCGCGGGGAAAATATCAATGCTCGTGTCAATGTCAGTAAAACCATTATCGATCTTCCAGCCGGGCCGTTGACCTCCAATTATTCCCTGGACGTGCGCCGCAATCGGTCCGAAAATCGAAGAAGCGACAATCTCGACGGCCTGATTGAGGTGAACAAGCGGACCCGTGGACAGACGAATGGCCAAATGTCGTTCAACGTGCCGCTGTCTCGAAGGGGGAAGGGAGAGATCCGGCCCTTAGGCGACCTTGCCATTGATCTGTCCGTGAGTGGTCAGACAATGTCGGACAGTGGTTTGCAAAAGCAATTTGGCGGCGGGGTGAGTTGGTCGCCCTTCTCGTTTCTAGAGCTTCGTGGGGCCCTTGAATATGTCGAGACAGCGCCTTCGTTCGACCAGCTCGACGGGCCGATCATCACAACTGTCAATCGGATATTCGATTACAGGCAGCAGGAAACGGCAGAGATCGTTTCGACTATCGGTGGAAATCCCGACCTTGGACGCGGTAGCCGGCAAAACTTCTCGCTGACGGCAATGGTGCGGCCCTTTGGCGATCAGACGCTGTCGCTAAATGTCGGCTATCGGGAGCAGGAGGCGAAAGGCGGCGTGGCGGCCTTCCCGGAATTGACGCCAGTTATCGAAGCGGCTTTCCCGGAAAGAGTGACGCGGGATGCGAATGGGCAGCTCGTTGCGATTGATGCGCGCGCCATCAACATCGCTCGTGAGACCAGCGCCGAACTAAACTCCAGCATCACGCTGCGCCTGCCGAGCCCAAGCAGTGCGAAACGTATCGCAAAACTGCGGAAACCAGGCACCGATCCCTTGCGACTAAGCATGTCGCTCAATCATCGTTGGCGCCTGAAGAGCGAATTGCTGACGCGGATCGGTGTTCCGGTGATCGATCAACTCGGCGGCAGCGGCCAATCCCGTCACTTTCTCTCGTTGCAGCTTACCGCTGGCAAGCGGGGTGCTGGTGCCAGTCTGAGCGGGAACTGGAGCAGCCCCGCGCGTGTACAAAATGGAGAAATAATAGATGTTGCACGGAACTTTCGTAACAAACCCCCGGCGATTTTTAACGCTTCATTTTTCGTTGAACCGGCGCATATTTTGTCTGACGTTGGAGAATCCCGATGGATGGAAAACGTGAAGCTTTCGCTCGACGTGCAAAACCTCTTGAACGGGTATCGCCGGATAACCCTCGGCGATGGCAGCGTCCCGGCTGGCTTTAGCCGGGACGAGATCGATCCGTTAGGCCGGACGGCGCGATTGACCGTCAGGAAGAGGTTCTAGGCCGTGCATAGGATGGTCAGTTCATTACCCAATTGTTCGAATATGCCGAAATTGATGATGAAAAAGCCGAGACATGGGTTTTTTCAACAACCCTTAACCCATCTCAAGCCCCAAAAGGAGAATGACGATGCAACATCCTATATATCCTGATGAGGCAATGGGATCTCCTTGGGGTAAGCCAGAACGTCAGATATGGATAACACAAGAAATTTTAAGCATCTCTACCGGAATGGGCGGTGGATATTTTGTCACCGGAAATTCGTTTTCCCAAATTCCAGCATACTGGCGAATGCATGCAGTTATAGGCGCAGCTGGCTGGGGGACAAACTGGTTTGAAAATGAAACTGGCGCCAATGGAATAATCATCACATTCCCGGGATTGTTCTCCCAACAACAACTCGCTAGTGCGCTAGATTATGCTGACAGGCACGGGCTAATGGATATAGCATCCGAAGGCCCCAAATCCAAAAAAAGTGGTGAGTAAGTCTCCACAACAGAAGATGCCTCGCGAGGCCTCACATATCTACATCTTACACTCCAACTAAGCTGAAAATATCCAGTATGTCTAATGTCCGCTTTATCCCTATTCTGTTGAAAAAGTCGCTTTTGGAGCCGATGGTAGACAGCTGCTGAGAGCGGACGAGCGCTCCCATTGTGCTTCTTATGCGGGCGCGAGTTCCGGGATCGGTTTCATTTTAGCCAGTTTCCGTAGGTTTTGAGCTGCGGCGGCGAGGTGGAACTCGTCTTTTGCTCCGTTGGGATCGCGTAGGCGCAAACGGTCGAGCTTCAGGATGCGCTTGAGATGCGCGAACAGCATCTCCACCTTTTTTCGCTGACGGCGTGAGACGAGATAGGCATCTGTGGTGGCGATATCGCGCGCCATGTCGCGTGCGCCTTCGTGGATCGAGCGCATGATCTTGCGGGCTGCCATATTGGGCGTGCAGCGCTGCTTGAGATGGCAGCTCTGACAGTCCTTCTGGCTTGCGCGATAGCGGATGAAGCCATCGGCATTGGCGAGCGGACGCGGTGTCTTGAAGTTGCGATTAGATGGTCTCAGCCGATTGCCGCCGGGGCAGATGGAGCTGTCGTCTTCATGGACATAGGTGAAGCCTGATCGCTCGAAGGTATCGTCTTTGCGGGCCGACTTGTCGAACACAGGGATGTGTGGCTCGATCCCTTGATCCTCGACAAGCCATCCCAGGTTCGGTGCTGAACCATGTGCTGTATCCGCCACCAGCTTATCGGGCCAAAGGACTAAGCGCTCCTGCGTTCGTTCGATCATCCGGCGCTGCGCCAGCACCTCCGCCTGCCGGATTGAGGTTGTCGCCTCCACATCGACGATCACCGCGTGATCGAGGTCGATCAGATAATTGGTGCTGTAAGAATAGAAGGCACGTTCCCGGCTTGCCGCAGTCCAGCGTGCTGCAGGATCTGTAACGTTGAGCCGTTTGGGAGTGACCGGTGTTGCGCCGCCGAAGGCTGCATCGTCGAGCACCTCAAGATACTCCGTGACTGCCCGTCATGCTGCGCCTGGAACCGAGCGCTGCCTATGGACATCGGCTCGGATCAGACTGGCATCGACACCAAAGCCTTCACTGCCCACCAGCCCTTCGGCCATACAACGCTCGACAGTCATCTCGAACAGCTTGCGCAAAAGATCACTATCGCGGAACCGGCCATGACGGTTCTTCGAGAAGGTCGAGTGATCAGGAACTGAGCCATCAAGATCGAGGCGGCAGAACCAGCGATAGGCAAGGTTGAGATGCACTTCCTCACACAGTCGCCGTTCCGAGCGAATGCCCATGGAATAGCCGATGATCAGCATCCGGATCATCAACTCGGGATCGATCGATGGACGCCCAGCTGAGCTGTAAAACGGCTTCAGGTATTCCCGGATACCGTCGAGATCGATGAACCGGTCAATGACCCGCAAGAGGTGATCCTCAGGTACATGATCCTCAATACGGAAGCTGTAAAATAACGTTTCCTATATTGCCGTCCGATCGCTCATCATCTCTTAATCTCCTGCCGTCACAGGAAAACTGAATCACCAATCCAGTCATCGATCAATAAAGTTTTTCAACAGAATATTGCCAGAAGCGGACTGTTCGGATGTTTTTGGCGTTGGTGCTAAAGTAGACTTTTCGTATTCTGAGCTGACACCTGACATTTAACCGAATAGCTCATGCCATCTTACCTAGATCGGTCAAAAAAATTGAACTGTGCGCGGTAACCCTCATTATCATTGCACTAGGAGCTTCGTTTAATGGATTATCCGACATGCAGGAATAGCTCTCAGTTATCGTGCAGAAACCTTTCAAGGAAAAAGGAGGATATTCTTGTCCGCCGTCATATCTTACATACCATCATCAAAATTTTCCGAGCAGGTTTATAAAGAAGCCTTTGCTTGCGTGGCTCTGGTCTCCGAGGTCGTCTGAGAAGTCTGTGAAGCTGTATCCGACGCCGATTTTGGCATTATTGCCGACATGGCGATAGATAGCGGTTAGCACGCCGTATCGGGTATTGTCGGCGATATCGTTGGTTAGTACGCGGCCTTCGATTAGGCGATCCCAGTTTTTCACCACATGCACGTCACCGCGGATCACACCGAGATGGGTATTGCTGGACACAAATTCATCGCTGCCCCGGCCCAATGATACGCGACCCTGACGATAACCATATTTGGCACCCAAAGTGAGCCATTGAGAGATGTCATAGCTTGCATCAATGGAGACAATCGGGCCGACCTGTTTTGGACCATCGGCCTCACCGCATTTCGTCACTTGACCTACAGGGCCGAGATCGCGGAAGTAGTTATAGCACGCCAGGATATTTAGCTTGTCATTGTCCACTGGGCGATAGACAAAGCCGGCCACGCCCTTGAAAAAGTCGGCAGCAGGGATATTGGCTGCATCATTATCCGCTATCGCGAAGTTGAGCCACCCCAGGAAGCGCCAGTCACGGTTGAGCTTCAAATTGACATTCTTGCGAAACAACCGAATGCCCCCGGACGATGAGTTGAAGCGTATGAATGGGCTATCAGTTTTGCAACTTTTGGGCCTCAATCCCCTACTCTCGCCAACTTAATCTGCAACGGGTTCAATTAGTCTGACAACACCCTCACAGGGACAGCGTTCGCGCAACGCCTATACCATCCAGAAATGCTTGATCATGGCTGACGGCCAAGATCGCGCCGTCGTAGTGGGTCAGAGCCGCTTCAAGTGTCTCGATAGCCTCGATATCGAGATGGTTGCTCGGTTCGTCCAACAGCAAAAGCTGGCTTGGCTGGCTGTGCCCAAGGGTGCAGGCCAGACCCACGCGCAGTCGCTGACCGCCGCTGAGTGCGCCAATCTTCTGCTTCACGTCTTCGCCTCGAAACAAAAAACGCGCCAGCACCGCCCGCCGATCATTCTCGCTGGCGTCCGGATCAAGCCGCGCGAGAGCCTCTCGCACTGTCTCTTCCGCCTTCAAAAGGCTAAGATCTTGATCCAACAGCGCCATTGGAACATGAACCGCAACCGATCCGCTTTGCGGTTGAAGATCGCCGTGGATGCACGCAAGCAGTGTTGATTTTCCCGAGCCATTGCTACCTTCGATGGCAACCCGCTCCGGGCCGCGGATCGCAAAGGATATATCCTCCAAAAGCGGTGGCCTATCTGGATATTGGAAGCACAGGTCTTCGAGGTGCAGCACATCACGACCCGCGACAAGCCCCGAAGGAGGAATCTCAATGCTGAGTGGCTGCAAAATCTCGACATCCGCCCGGGCCATCTCAAAGGCATTTTCGGCCGCCAAGGCTTGTCGGTTTCGCAAACGTGCTGCAGCACTGCCTGAAGATTGGCTTCGTTCTCTCGCAGCGTTGAGAACGAGCTTCGATTGGCTACCGGACGCGCGGAGTCGTTTGCCCTGTCGGTCGGTGCGCGCCTTCCGCTCCGCTGCGAGTTGTGCGCGAGCGTGCGTGCTGGATAGGGCGTGTTCTGCCCGCACCAATTTGGCCTCGGCCGATGCCAGTTCGGCGGCTTTCATCTCGCGATACTCGTCGTAGTTGCCGCCATAGCTGAGCGCGCCCAGGCTCGTCAGTTCGACGATTGCGTCCATCGCATTCAACAACTTCCGGTCATGGCTGGCGACAATCACGCACCCGTTCCATGCGCGAAGGGCATCGATCACAAGACAGCGTCCAGCCCGGTCTAGGTGGTTGGTTGGCTCATCCAACAAAAGCGTATCCGGTTCAGCGAACATAAGCGCCGCAAGCCTCGCGCGCATGCGCTGCCCGCCGGAGAGCGTGCTGATCGGAGTGTCGAGAGGTTGATCGAGACCCATGGTTGACAGGGAAGCTTCCAGCCGGGCTTCCAAAGTCCAATCTGCATCCAAAAGATCGTCCGCAGTCGCTTCCGCCTGTTCTGCACGTCTCAACAGGGCGAACTGATCCTGAATACCGAAAAGATCGGCAAGCGTTTCCTTCGGAGGCAGTTCGGGGTTTTGTCGCAGGAACCCGATAGATGGCGACTTGGTGATCGTGCCAGTAGCGGGAAGGATTTCGCCAGCGATCAAGCGCAAGAGTGTGGTCTTGCCCGTTCCATTCCGACCAACAAGCCCAGTTCGGATCGGCTCAAAGGAGAGATTCAAATTATTGAAAAGATAGGAGTTGTTTGGAGTGTGCCAGCTTAGGCCGGCGATGACGATGGAAGACATGGATGATGCTCACTTCAGGAAACCTGGACGGGTCAGTTGATGAGCGTAAAATCCATGATCTGTCTTCGTTCGTTGGTGAGCAACTAATATAGCTGTTGACTCAACAAAACTCAACTTGAAGCTTACAAAAGGCAATGCAGGCTACCAAGCTTGTTCCACCTCGACGGCAGGTATGCGGCTAGGACGACCTATCTTGGCTGAACGCGAGTAACCCGAATTGCTCAACCTGCCGATGGATGAAGCGTCAATGCGCAGTACTGCACATTTGCCGAAGATGATGTCTTGGTCACGCCGCTTTGATGTCGGCGGCACCAAATCAGCGCATATGCTCCTCGAAGAAGAGGCAACTGCGGTCCGCGATCGCGCCATCATCGTCTGCCTGAACCTCATCCAGCAAATCCTGAACCCTTACATGCCCCAGTTCCTTGCGATAAGCCTTCTCTGCGCGCAGCATTGCCGCATTTATCTGGCAAGGGCGCCGAAAATACTTTTTGGGAAGCGGGTTTGGTCCATTTTGCCTTATCTCCTGGCATCTAAATGCAGGTTCCGGGCCTTCTACCGCCAGCACTATATCGAGAAGCGTAACATCGTCCGGCCTTTTGGCGAGACGGTAGCCACCCTTTGGCCCGGAGACAGTTTGTAAAATGCCTGCGCCTGACAGGGCCTGAAGGTGCTTCAGGAGATAACTCGGCGATACGCCATGAAACTCTGCCAACGATGCAGCTGACAGTAATCCCTCGTCAGGAAGGGTCGCTAGCATGGTGACGCAGTGGATGGCCTGTTCGATGCCGGCGCTTAATTTCATGTTGACCCCGATTTTATCACGGATAAAGTATATCCATGTTCTGTGAATGTCAATGTGCCTGTGTCCGAAATGTGGAGTGAAGGAGAAGGCAGTTCGAGTCACGCTAAATGCCAATTTGTAGGCGACAGCATTTGTCGGAAGCCCCCATCGCCAGCTTCACATTGATGATTTCAGGCCGGCATAGGCAAAGGTAAGCACATGTCAACGGACCATCTAAAGGCTGGAAGCCATCCATGGTCTGCTGTGACTACCTTTTTATTTGCCACAAATTTAGGAGATACACCGATGCTGGAAGCATCTGATCAATCAATTTCAATAGCCCGAATTGCCGGGCCCTATCTCCTCGTTTCAGCATTGGGTTTTGTGGCTTCTCGCCAATATTACGAACAGATGATTACTGACACCGCAAGCGCTCATCCGGTCTTGGTCAATCTTTCGGGTGCCGTGCATTTTGTGATAGGCATGGTGATATTGACCCAGCATTTCGACTGGTCGGGGATCGTCCAGTTCTCGGTTACGATGCTCGGTGTAGCGGCGGTCGCAAAAGGTTTTGTTTTGATCGCATTTCCAAAATCGACAGTCCGTGCGTCCGGTGATGCAATGGTCAGTCTCAACCTGTCGGCAATCGGATTTTTCATAGCTGGCACATGGTATTGCTTCGTTGGCTTCGGAAGCTTCTTTCTATGAAACAAGAGCTTAGTTCACGCAATTGTCCAGTAGGATCAGACCGTTAGTGGGTCAGTGGGAGATGTTCATGATTACACCGCTTGTCATCTGTTTATTGCTTATCTTGCCTTTGGTTGTGACCGCAGCGGTCGGTCAGATAACCAGGATTCATGGCCTGACCATGTTGGGTGGTATAACCGGGCTTTCGCTTGCCTATTTCTTTTTCGCAAGTGGCCACTTCATGAGAACAGAGGGGATGATTGAAATGCTTCCCTCATTTGTTCCAATGCGAAAAACTCTGATCGTGGTTACGGGAGTTTGGGAGATCGGGATTGCCATATGCTTGTTGATACCTCACACGAGACGGATCGCGGGTATTGCCAGCATCGTGACGCTGATAGCATTCTTCCCCGCCAATATATTTGCCGCGATGAATGAGGTTGGTCTTGGTGGCCATCAATGGGGTGCGGAGTATTTGTTGATACGCGCGCCGCTGCAAATTTTACTAATCGGATGGAGTTATGTGTTTGCTGTAAGATCGGGGACGAAATTACAATCATGGCGCAATGTAAATTGATCCTGCCGGCGAGATCCCATAACCGCATCTTTGCAGATACGGTCGTCATGCATGTGCTATCTATGGCAAGAACTGTCTCACTGACACTTTTGCTAGCGGCGTGCGCGGGCGCCGATCGCAGCACTGCATCTTCGACCGAAAACCTCCCCGAAAAAATCATCTCTGTCAGCGAAACGATCCGGGTTGGGCCAGCCGAAACATTTGACGGCGGCGGAGCTCTCTATGATTGGATTGGGCCTGGAGATTGCTCTCAAAACGAGGGTATGCCGCCGATGTTCGAACTCGAAGCCGGCGCAACACTTCACAATCTGTGGATGAGGAACGCGCCTGACGGAATTCATATCCGCGGATCGGGTGTAACTATTGATACCATTGTAAACGTCGATGTCTGCGAAGATGCGATCTCCATGAGCAAAGGTCGAAGCGGGGAAATCCATCAAAATATCATCATTGAAAATTCGATGTTTTTCGATTGCGAGGACAAAGCAATTCAGATCACGCGGGGTCGCGACATCCTTATAAGAAACAATGAGTTCCATAGCTGTGCCAAACCGATAAGACTCAAAGAGCAGGCGTACAACATCGAAATCACTGGTAACAAAATCGCCGGCGCAAGAACAGGAATCAAGATGACAGGCGGGCTTGCTTCGGCTTCGGGAAATTTTTTCTCGGACACTGCCATCGCATTCTGGGTAGAGCAGGGTGCCAGGCTGCACGCTGCTGGCACCAATTCCTTCGACGACGTCGTCCAGATCTACAGAGAAGATGAAGGATCAGAATTGATCTTCGAATAGCCTTTGAGGTTGAGACCATTTGCTAATCAAAAGCGCCAGAGGTCCGATGACATATGTCTATCTGATTCTCACCGCTTGCCAAATGTGATAGCATCAAATCTCGTGCATCTCTAGACCATCCGGGGCCATGTTCACGGGCGGGACCATGGTTTGTCGCTGCGATTACGATGAGACCATCGTTATCGACGCGATAAAGAACGGCGTTTCCACCGGAATCGTCGTGCCCACGGGTCGAGCCAAGGTGGCGACCTTCTTCGTCAACGTTCGTATACCAGCCAAAAGCGATACCTGTGCCGCTCGGCCGGTTATGTTGAGGTGAAAACAACAGTTTCACAGAGCCTGGGGAGAGGATTTTCCCATTCACTACACCGAGATAGATTTGATGGAGCTCTTCGACAGATAGCCTCGCGCCATGGCCGCCACGAAAGCCCCAATCCTTCTGTCGACCCTCCGAATCTCGAGGATTGAGCAAAGGCGGAAAATGCTCGGATGCACGAATGTCGTCCGGCCAGAAAGCGATGGGCTCGAGTCCTAGCGGCGTCATGACGGTCTCTGTCATGTATGCCTGATAGCCTTGTTCGGTAACAAGCTCGATGATCATGGCGAGCAGGGAATAATTATCGTTTGAGTAGCTGAATCTGTCGTTTGCCAGATCGATGAGAGGCTGTTCAAAAATAGCGTTTGAGGCTGCGTCTAAAGTAAACTGTCCCTCTGCCGCATAGTTCTGATCAATACCGGATTGATGAAGAAGAAGCTGGGACACGGTAATGTCGGCTTTATCGCTTGGCGCGTCAGGCCAGAACCGAGTAAGGTGATCATCAAGGCTAACAACACGGTCATCTACGAGCTTCAAAACAGTTATTGCTGTGATCCACTTGGTGATTGACGCGACTTCATAGCGCACGGTCTGCCCTTCTTCTGGGAACACGCCATAATCGTTCTTGAAAAGAATTTCACCGTCACATGCGACCAGTATTGAGCCTGAAAAACCAGTTTTGGAAAGTTCTTGAAAATCCAGAGCGAGCGGGTCCAGTCTGTTCTGAACGCTTTGGTCTGCAAAGGTGTCTCCATGGGCGCAGGTTGACAGAAATAGGCTCGCAAGCGAGCCAACGAACAGAGCCCGTACAGGATGTCTAGGCATAGCATATTGACCTGTCGCCATGTGTCGGTGAGCTTAAGATGCTGGTGCAAGAGCAACCAATGTTTTTCCATAGCCCGCTATCGATCATATGAAGATCATCGCTAATGTGAACTGCCGCTATAGCAATGTTTCTACTAACATTTCTGTTCTCTATTTTGGCAGAGCTTTCGGTTTTTCCAAAGATTGGATAGTTGGCGACCTCGCATTTTCTCACAGGTGACCCTTTCTTAATTGGTGTCTCACACGACAGCCCAATGATTTTGTTGACAAAGCAAGTTTATCATGGATAAAAAATATCCATATTATGAAAAATTTATGAAATCAATCACTTTCATCAGACGGAAAAGTTATGGTCAACATAGTCCGAAACTCACTTCGGAATCTCCCTGGCATCATGATCACGAAGATGATCATTGAAGAGCAGCGCGCGGCAATTGGCTGGGGCGAGCTGCGGGGTCTGGGATACTCATCTGATACAGTTGACTGTACAGATGCCGAACTTCGGCCGGGACCACTGGATGCGATTTCATTGACGGTCGACGATGGGCAGGTGATGGGGCTGGAATACGATAGTACTCGCTTTCGGAAAACAACTCCGAAGTGAGCATAATTCCAACTCTATTGATTTTGATATCGGCGGTGCTCGTCGCTGGCGTCGGGGTTTTGATGAAGCGATCGAAAGACAAGCTGGTGTTTCGCGCCGTCCTGTCGGTCAGTTCAGCTGCAATCGTCTTGCCGGCCGTGATCGCTACACCGACGCCTACCGGAATGATTTGGGTGTATCTTGTCGCTGGCGCGATCGCGCACTTTGCGTATCAATTGGCATACATCAGCGCGTTTGAACGTGGGGACATGTCTCTGGTATTTCCTTTGATGCGTGGAAGCGCTCCGGCGATTGCCGGTATTTTCGCATTCGGGATATTGGGTGAATCCTTGAGTGGCCGAGAAGTCGCGGGACTCGTATTGATCGTCTTGGCGATTATGGCTTTTACCTGGCCTTCAGGAAGAACCGAAGCGCTACCCATCATGGGAGTAATACTGGCTTTGCTCACTGGCGGGCTGATCGCCTTATACAGCGTGGTTGACGCTGCCGGTATTCGGTTTTCGAAGCAGGAGCTGGGGCAAGGTTGGACGTACATCGCCTGGTTTTTCTTACTGGACGGGATCGGGGTACCAGTTCTGGCCTATATGTGGCGGCGCGAGACAATCTGGACCTCTGCGATGGCAGAACTGAAAACTGCCTTCCCCGCAGGCGCATTATCGCTCTTTTCTTTCGGGCTTGCGCTGTTCGCATTTTCAATGGCGCCGGTCGCTCCAATGCTCGTATTGCGGGAAACGAGCGTCTTGTTCGGAGCAGTTTTTGCCGCTTACTTTTTGCGGGAGCCATTCGGACTCCAGCGAACGGGGCTGGCGGTGGTCATTTTCGCGGGGTTATTGCTGATGCAGACGTAACCGAGCGCAGCTGCCTTGCCGAACGCACGAGTTCTGAACGTATAAGTGAGCTCAAACCCTTCATTTCTATGGGCACTGTAGAAACCGGGAGTCCAACTCTTGCCATGTTACAAAATCAGAAGAAAGGAATTCAAAACAATGCAATTACAAAGATTCAACATTCCGACACCTATCAAACTGTCGCTTTTGTGGACTGCCTTGATGTGGCTCTACATCTATAATGATTATTTCAGTCTCTACTTGCCCGGGACGATAGACAGCATGTCCGCAGGAATCATTGGCCCGCTCGGCGAAGCTACCGAGTTGATCCTCATCAGTGTATCGCTGATCCTCGTGATCCCGGCGTTGCTGATTTACCTTTCCTGCGCTCTGCCGCCTGTGATCAGCAAGTGGACGAATGTGGGATTCGGTGTGATTTACACTGGCCTGCAAGCCCTTACATTTTCGGGCTCTGAACCGTTTTATAAGATGGTTGTCATATTCGAAATTTTGGTCACCCTCGCCATCGTTTTAACGGCATGGCGATGGCCGGTTGAGGATTAGTTCTGTTCTTTATCAGGCATTTTTGCAGCCCAGAATGAAGATGAGCCTTGATCAACTTTCTAGGCTGCAATTCGTGCTGCCAGCCCCCGCGCTGCCTGTAAATGAGCCTCGGGGCCATCCCCGACGAGTAGCTCGGATGTTTTAACTTTGGCGCCGCAATAATCGAAGATGCCATGACTAATCTGACTTTTCATCGCACCGAAATATCCGTGCCGTGCATATGTACGCATATCGGCGCCGGCAAGGGCGACCCAGTGGACGGGCAACCATTCCAGCTTTTTCACTAATTTGTCGCTGGAACTGTCATCATAAGCCCAACCATTGACAAACACTCTGTCGATCCAGCCCTTGAGCATCGCCGGTAGAGACCACCAGTAAATTGGGAATACTAGTACCAAAGATTCAGCGCCTTCTATTCTCTTCTGCTCTGCAACGATGTCAGCAGGGAGCGTGCTTTTCCCCAAATGAACATCAACATCGGTCATCGTAAATACAGGATCAAATCCTTCTCTATGAAGATCTGCGAGTTCAACGCTGCGTTGCAGACCTTTCATCTCAGCCATGATCGTGTGCGCAACCGCGTGCGTGAGTGAATTGGGATTGGGGTGTGAAACCACAACAAGTGAGTGCATCTTGGGTGTCCTGATCAGGATGATTGACTAAAGCATATCATAGATATTTTTTGTCTATAAATATGTTTGCCTTCAACTGCAATATGATGACACCTGCGACCAACACATTGGTTACGAAAATTTAGGGTTCGAACCAGCTGTGGTCATAGACAACGTTGAACGCCGTGAAACGTCTGTAATCGGCACCGCCAGAGCTTTGCTGAAGGAATTGGATCATCAGGGCTCGAAAACCAGTGAAAATGAAGCCAATCGCTATCGGTAGCGCGGATGACTGCAGTATTCGGGAAAGGGCGTTAAGGACGCGGCTGAAGCGATGAGCATCGATCATGCCGACCTGCTCGAACGCTCTGCCCAAACCCTCTTGATGAAACTGGCTGCATCCTGCCCGCCATTTTCTGATTTGATGGTTTTACTCAGCTTTAGGGCAGAAACGTAAAACGATGGTTCATTGACGATGCGATCAAGCGCTCCTTTGAGGTTTGTGATCGTCAGGTCCTTTTGGCGAATTGGATCTGGCGCCACGCCTAGTTCCTTCATACGCTGTCCCCAAAATGGTTGGTCGCCCATGAACGGAATGATGATTTGCGAAACTCCGGCTCGCAGTGCGGCCGCAGTTGTTCCCGCTCCGCCGTGATGGACCATTGCCAGAACGCGGGGAAGCAAAAGATCGTGTGGTGCAGAGTTGACTTCAAGCACGAGATCATGCGTTTGTCCTTTGGGCACGCCCCCCCAGCCTGACAGAATCAGTCCCCGTTGGCCGGTCTCTTCAAGCGCGCCCAGGATCGTTTTTCGCAGGCGCATCGGATCAGAACCAACCATTGAGCCAAATCCGAAGCAAATGGGTGGGTCGCCTTCGTTCAGGAACGTCTCGACTTCTTCAGACAAGGCGTCTGTGACATTGCTTTGTAGAAACCAGAACCCTCCCATGAATAGATTGGGTGGCCAGTCGGCGGGCCGGTCGATAACCGCTTCGCTGAAGCCCGCGACGATTGGGATCTGCGCGCCCGTCCCATCTTTAAACAACTCTAGTGGCTGTTTTCCAAAGCCATGACTGGTGCGCCAGTGGTTCAATGTCTTTCTCGCGGGCATACGCATGAGTAGCTGAACAGCTTGGTGGGTCAGCCTGTTGTAGAGTCGACCGAGCTTGAGCTTGGGAAACCCGAGATGCGCTGTGGTATTCGTTGGAACCAGCATCGGAATCAGCAATGCCATTACCAAAGGCACCTTCATTCGCTCCGATATCGCATAGGCGGCGAAGGCCTTTGGATGAAACACGATAAGATCAGGGCGAACTTTTTCAGCAACGTCCCAACAGTCCTGCACGAGTTCGGCCTGAAGTGGTTTGACACGCTTCATCAGCTTCAGATTGGTCTTGATCATCCCCAGAAAGCCGTTTGCACCCTCCATCGCCTGGCGGCCCTGTTGGGTATCGATGATGCTGAGCAAGCCGTCGCCAAGCGGCGCGAAATTGACATCGTGTGTGGCGACCAAAGGGGCAAAGCGCGATGCTGTCGCCAAAGTCACTGAGTGGCCGTCCTCTTGTAGCGCTTTTGAAAGCGCAATGAACGGTTGGACATCACCTCGCGTACCATATGTCAAAATAAGAATTTTCATTTGCGCTTACCTAGCCCAAGCAGCATAATATCAAACACGTACGAAAATTGGGGCCCAGCTCTGGAACTTGGCGTGGCGTGATATTCGAATAGCCACATCATTTGTGGTTGCTCTCGTCGACAAATTGTATGGGCCGATCATAGGTCTTTGCCTCACGCAAGTAGTCTCGAAACGCATCCGAATTTCCCACTTCTGAGCTGAAATCGCCAGATATTTGGATAGCAGATTGATAATTCACCAGCTTTTGCTCCAACTCTCCGAGTAACCCGGTATCCAATACCCAGAAATCTGCCGAAAAATCGCTTTTGCACTTGTAAATCATGCCTGTAGAGGACATCGCCTCTTCGATAAGTCCGAGTATTTCTTCCGAAGTTTGTATCATCTTTCTGTTCTCTGTATCCACTTGAGCAATCAGGTCATACGGTCAACCGGTTGCGGTCAATTTCAAAGAATCTTTGGTTGTGTTTTTCGACGAGAATATTGCCGCTCTTGCCATCCAACATTGTTAGCATATTGGAAACCTCTCTCCCAACAGCGGTATTGCCTGGTTGGCATTGCGGCGCACACCACCACGGAATTTGGAGATAGTCCGATCTATGATAGCCAATGGCTTCTTAAAATCCAGGTAAAGCGTCATTCGATTTCCTTTCTGTCCAATTCATATGACGGTAACATCCAAATTGCGTGCGACCGGGCAGGTATTTTTGCAAGCCATGGAAGTGATAGATTATCGCCATCCCGCCCCAACAAACATCAAAGGTTGAATGCTTTTTCGTCTGGGCCCAATCCATGATCCCATGCAACTTGTACTAATTCTTCGAACGCCAGATGCTCGACAGATGCACTTGGTAATGATAAAACCATCGAGCTTCTCGTTCTTGAGGGCCTCGAAAGGGCGATTCAACTATCGGCAGAGACATCCCCCATGCGCAGAAGATTTCCGTCTGGATCAATTATTTCTAGCTCGCAGACGCCCCAGTGCTTGTTATCAGCTTTCTCAAACTCACAGGACATGTCCAGCTTCTCGTACTCTGACGAAAGCGCCTGAGCATCTTCCACCTGGACAAAGGCATCGTGATCAGAAGTCTGTGAAGTCTCATGATCGTGAGTGCTAAAGAAGTGAATCTCCACGGTATCGCGAACAAGGATTAGGTATCCCTGTTCTTCAAATCTCGCGACTTCGTTGAAACCAAGCCCTCGATAGAAAACTGACGTCTTTTCAAAATCTGATCTCGCGAAAATCGGGCATATGCTTTTTACCATCTTCATCTTCAACGCTAATTTAGATTCAAGGCTCTGCTCACTGACAATATCCTTATCCATCTGGCTGAAAATAAAAGCCATTCATTTGTCCCGGCTGCTTTGAGTTTGGTCAACGATGCTTCCAGACATTTGGAAAACAGCACGAGCAAATCTTCCAGTTTCTGCACCGGCATATCGTCTTCGCTGTTAAAACCGCCGTCGACGCCAGCGCACTTGAACCCCAGATAGTCAGGCCCACATTTCTGGCACATCCAGCAAAAAACCAATGGACTGAAATGCTTGATCGGGAATTTGAAGTAGTTGATTATATTGTGTTGGTGCGACATCTTGAAAAGATCCATTGATTTAATAGTGCCTTGCACAGCTGCGAGGCACAAAAGCCCGTTAGTGATATTTCAGTTCGTCAGATCAACTTCGTGCTGAGAGCGGAAACCCAAAGCCATACGGTTCCAGATGTTGATGGTTCCGATGGCAACGGTGAGCTTGGTAATCTCTTCTTCGTTGAAATGTGATTTCAGGGCGTCAAAATCACGATCCGGCGCACCAGTCTCAGAAACATTCGTCAGCGACTCGGTCCACGCCAGAACGGCCCGCTCTTTTTCATCGTAGACTGGAGATTCCTTCCAGGCTGAAATGAGAGAAAGCCATTGATCTCCAATGCCCTCTTTGCGGGCCTCTTTGACATGCATGTCGATACAGAAGGCACAACCGTTGATCTGTGATGCACGGATTTTCACGAGATGCAACAAGCGCGGCTCAATCCCTGCCTTCTGTGACACAAATTGCTCCAGACCCCAGACAGCCTGAAATGAATCCGGTGAGACTTTCATGTAGTCGATACGTGCTTCCATGACTATTTCCTTTTCACGTTGATCAGTTCTTAAGTCCGCTTTTGCTCAGCCGTCACAGGTGACCAATACATTCGACCTGATGTCGGTTGAGTGGGTTGCCAGTTGCCAACTTCGAGAACCCGATCCTGTTCAACATCGTGGCTCGCGTCCTCGCATGATGCGGCGTTTCAATGTGACCCTTGATGTCAGCCAGAAACCCATCACGCGGAAATCGCCGAATGACAGCATCTACTGTTTGTTTCGAAAGCCGACGATAATGAGAGCCAACAACATCAAGATGCGCCCCGTTGGCTAGCATCTCAGCCTCTGGGAAATGATCCACGGCACGGACATCAAGATTGAGATGCAGGCTAATTGCCTCAAACACCTTGCTGATTTTGTCCGTGTCCCAGCTGGCAGATAGCAGAAACTCTTCAGCCTTTTGTGCTCCCGTCACGGCAAAACACGCACAGCTGGATTTCTGGACATGGGGCTCAACCAGCCCCAAATCATGCAAGATGCTTGCAATGTAGAAAATCTCAGGATCAAATTTGAGTTCGGCCTGTTTGCCTAGCAGATACCCCCAAATATATGTTCTTACGCAGTGGCTGTGCAGAGGTGAGCTGGACATGTCTCGTACCAACTCGTCAGTCTGAAGTGCGATGCTTGAATCTGGAATAATGATATCATCCAGATCAAAATCTAACGGCTTCGATCGACCAAAGCCCTTCGACGAGAGCCAGGCCCGAAACTCCTTGAATTGCAACGTGATGAGCTGCTTGTGCAAGCCTACATATTCGGCGCGCGAGAGGATCCCATCGGTTTTCTTTGCCCAATCCAATGTTCCGACTTTTGGCATGCCACGCCTTTCCTTTCGTTCGATATTCACCTGAGCTCGGCTACTGGAGATAGCCCCGAGTAGTGATGCATATTGGCATCTCCAAATGCACAGCTACGAGCGCGCCGTCATCATCCCGTTCCCTTTGTCGCCAAGCATCATTTGACATTTTACATGATTCGCGGATATTTTTTATCCATGATAAGGATGATGGTCAAGCTACTAAACACCACTTTTATCTAACCGCCGGCGGAGGGGACTTGGTCAGATGCCAACGCCATGGACACATCGACATACTTGTCGCGAATTTCGGGCTATTCTGGAATATGCGAAAGACCGAATGTGCCTTGATTCAGAGAACAGCATTCACCCCCAGTTGTAGCCAGGAGCAGGGGCGATGCGTATTCCTAAAGAGGCATGGCAGCTGGAGCATAGTTTCGACCGGAAACGGAAATTCTAAAAATGGGTCGCCAGTTGATTGGCAGCAACAACTGTTGTCCCAAAAAGCGGACATGTTTTTCCTTTGCACCTATCCAGATAAAGCGTCGGTGTGAGTTGATCGTGGAAGCAGAAACGGTTTGGCAGTTTTCGGCGGTAAATTCCGGCGGCTCACTTTCGAAAACGCTTGCCGGACATATGACGATAGGCTGAGAGTCGATTGAAATGAATTCCAGACCCTGGGCGAATGCTGCGGCTGGATTTGACAACAGCGCAAGAAAAATAGCGAAAACCAACTTGAACATGCTTAATCCGTACACGATCTCAAAGCTGCCGAATATAACCGTTCGCACAGTAAACAGTACCGCCCAGCAGTTCTGGTCTTTTGGCCGTGATGTCAAAAGGCAATCGAAGGCTCAATCTTTCCTTTCGGAGTCGATGATCATGAAACTGTTGCCGGGCTTAACCAGCCTTATCTTTATTTCCGCCTGCTCCCTTATTACACCACCGAATATTAAACCTTTCACGCTACATGCGTCCGCAACCCCAACCGGCGAAATTCCGATCACCTTCGAAGCGCAAAGTGGTAAAACTGTCGCGGCCTTCCAAGGGGCGTTTGTTGTCCCTGAGAACCGGTCATCACCTGACAGCCGCATGCTAACGCTTCGCTATGTTCGCTTCCCAGCAACTGGGAAGAAAAACGGTCCGCCAATTGTCTATTTGGCCGGTGGGCCCGGGGGGTCTGGAATCGCGACGGCGAAATGGCGCCGATTTCCACTGTTCATGGCAATGCGGGAATTTGGTGATGTCATTGCCCTTGATCAGCGCGGAACAGGGGCTTCAAATGACATGCCGGAATGTTCGTCGCCTTTTACGATTGATGACGCCTCGGCGTTAGATGATGCGAAATATATTGCGATGAACCAACAGGCTCTGCGTTGGTGTATCGGGTTCTGGAAAGACAAGGGGATCGATTTAAATGGGTACACCACGATTGAAAGCGTTAATGATCTCGATGCCCTTAGGGTTCATCTGGGGGCTAAAAAAATCTCGCTTTGGGGAACGTCCTACGGATCGCATTTGTCACTCGCCGCGCTCAAGGAAATGGATGACCGTATCCAGAAAGTGGTGATTTCGAGTGTTGAAGGACTCAATCAGACGATTAAGCGTCCAGCGCGAACTGATGCCTATTTTCAGCGTGTTCAGCATGCCGTTAATACCGACGTTTTGTTGCAGAAAAAATACCCGGACATTGTTGATTTGATGCACAGAGTTCACGCCAAACTCGACAAGGCACCGGTACTTGTAGAGGTACCGCAAAAGGAGGGGGCTCCTTTTCCTGTTCATATCCAGTCGCGTATATTGCGCCAATATGCGTCGGGACTAATCTCGGATCCGCAGCGCGCAATGAGTGTGCTCGCCGTTTATCGAGGGTTAGACCAGGACGATACTGAACCAGTAACGGAGCTTTTACGGCGTTGGCATGAGCCGAATGCAAAAATTTCATTCCGTCCGATGTCGGTTATAATGGACGTAGCATCGGGTATTACTTCTGAGCGTCGCAGTGAAATAGAGGATGAAGCCAAAACTGCTGTGCTTGGATCATTTCTAAATTTCACGATTCATTTACTCGATGTCGCTCCAGAATATGATCTCGGTGATCAGTTTAGAGAAAAACCTGTATCCGACACGCCAACGCTCGTCCTTAGCGGCACTCTTGATGGACGGACATATGTTGAGAGCCAGCTTGAGGCAACATCGCAGCTGCGTAACCGACAAGCCGTCACTGTAAAGAATGCCGGGCACAATCTTTTTATGTCTTCGCCAGAAGTCACAACAACGATTCTTGAGTTTATGCGCGGCAAAAAAGTCGACCGACGCATTATCGAAGTCGATCTGCCGTTTAAGTAGGTCCTGTAAGTCGCCTTTCCAATTAATGGATTTTCCGATCGAAAAAGACTTCTGCCACCTTCGAAAATTTTGCTTCCAACTTAGGCATTGCTTTTGGCGTTTATACTTGACCAACCAAGTTTTGTTGCGTCCAGCGGCAGGACGATTGCTCACCCTACCATATCCCAACGCTTCAATGTCTCGGCCAGATATGGGCGGGAAACTGGAACGATTAGGCCGTTGGACAAGGCTAACTGTGCGGTCCTCCCCGATTTATGGATATTCATCACAGCTGTGGTTGCCACCCACCATGACCGGTGAACCCGAAGTCCCGGAATATGGTCGACACCTAGCAGGGCATCCGAAAAACGCATGAGCGTCATAGCACTACGGTGGGAGGAGTGCGCACGCACATAGTGATCCTCGACTTGCAGACACAGGATATCACTTGCGACATCAGACGGTAAGCTCTGGATTAACTTCGGGTTGCTTGGAACTTCGTTGGCGACGGTTAGTGCCGATCCAGCCGGAGCTTCAGGCGATGAAAACGCACCCGAATTAGGTGTAGCTGATCTCACTTCGTTCCACAGACGATCCTCGATCAATCGCTCGGAAAGGAATGTGTAGGCACCGCCGATCAAGGATATCGACACGAATATTTCCACGACATCCGCGACGTTGACCTGCCAACCGCTCATCACGTGGTTCGATACGCCAATAACGAAGGCCATGGGAATCGACGCCAACATCGCGGAAATGGCCCGTCTCGAAATGCGACTGCGACTGCGCATGCGCTGAAAGTGCCATAGGACCATATAGGAGAAAGTCGATAGGACGAGCCATGCCACCATCTGAAGCGTCCAGTAACCTATGCGTTCAAAACCTCCGAAGCGGTAAGTGCCGAATGGAGCCAAGAATGCCAGCACGCCGGCGAATAGCATGGCCAGTCCGGCATGACCAACTAAGCGCAAATACCAAGTTGGAGAATGTAAATTCACGAAATCGCGCATCGTGACCGGTCCTTCATAGTGCGGTTAAGTTAATAATACGAAGCAAATTGCGCAACCGCGAATGGACGATGGCGCAACTCAGTCAGCCTAGATAGCAGCTCGCTCTATCGACACCCTGCCGCATTGGTTGGGTTACGTAAGGAGTAAAAAATGAACAAGACTTACTTTTCCACGGCAGTCGCTGGTGCGTGCCTCTTGGCGTTCCCGGCACAGGCTGAAGAGTCTCAGGATTCGTCGATCAGCAATACCGTAGCTGCGGATGAGCCGGGGCAAGATGATAAGAGCGATGGCGACATACATGGCTTCTTCGCAATTGGTTCCGGTGCCGTCCCGGCGTTTGATGGTGCGAAGAAGTACCAGCTCGTACCTCTCATGCTCGCGGACGTTGAGTGGCAGGGACTGGTGCTCGAGGTTCGCGGGCTCAGCGCACGGCTGGACCTGTTCGGACCGAGCCAGTTCCAGCTCGGCCCTATTGTCAACTTCCGTGGCAAACGCGATAGCGCCGACGACGGTAAAGGGAAGGTGAAGTTGCTGGACGATGTCGACTCGGCCGTAGAAGTCGGTGGCTTCATAGGATATCGCTTTGGAGGCAACGAATACGGACAAGGCGAAGTTGCGGTCGACGTCAGCGTTGCGAAGGACGTGTCGGACGGTCACGAAGGCGTGATCGGCACCGCGCAGATTTCCTATGTCGCCTATCGGAGCCAGAAGCTGTTCGTGAATCTTGACGCGCAGGCAACGTTCGCCGACGATAAGTACATGAACGCCTACTTCGGTGTCTCGTCCGAAGAGGCGGCTCGCTCAGGTCTTCCAAGCTACGAGGCCGAAGAAGGCATTCGAGATGTTGGTGCCGGTGTTACCGTCGGCTACCAGTTTAGCCGGCGTTGGGGTCTAATTGCCCGCGCTGGTGCCAGTCACTATCTGGGTGATGCGAAGGACAGTCCGATCGTCGATGAGGGCTCGAAGATCCAGGCGATCGGCGGCCTCGCCGTCTCGTTCCGATTTTGACGATATGGCACGACCCGCACAGGAGACATGAGCCTCTCCACCGAATTCTGACAATCATTCAATAAAGGGATGGCTTATGAGCTACTATACCGCTCCGATCTCACTATCGCTGTTCACAATTCCGGGGCGCTCGACCAGAATGAACAGGATATCGGCTGAAACACAGGTTCTAAAGCCAGAGCTGGCACCTGTCTCGACGGCCTTTACCTTCACGCAGGTCGAAGGAACCAGCGGTGAGGTAAGGGTTCTCCTGGTCACGGACTACCGCGGAGCCCACATTGAGGCGATCGATCTCGCAGATCTTGGCGCACCGGTTGGTGCGGACGTGTTCGACGCTTCTGCCGCGGTGGGTGATGAAGCCTTAAAAAGGGCTGCGACAACTAGAGGCTCTCGATCGCGCTATGTGATCGATGATCTCCTTCCATCGGGGGCGATGGTTGACAAGCATCTCGCGACGGGCGCCAACTTCTTGGAGCATGCCAAGGAGGCTAGTAGTAGGACGGTCTTTAACTTCCCCAAGTTCGGCAAACCGACGCCGGCTCGCACGACCTTGGTCGTCAAGCCTGGCACATTGATGGACTACGAAGCCGAGATCAGCGTCAGGTTCGACCGCGACATTCGATCGATCGCGGACTTTAGGGCCGCCCGTATGGGGTTCTTCCTGTGTGGTGATTTTACTGATCGAGCCAGGCTGGTGCATATGATAGATTCCAAGAACATACGTTCAGCTCGTGGTTTCAGCGACGCTAAGAGCGGAGCGGACTATTTCCCAACCGGTCCGTTCCTCGTTATTCCCCACAATTGGCGAACATTCATACAGAAAGAGCGGATCGTGACTTACCTGAATGGGGAACTGCGTCAGGACGCTCGCGGCGGCGAGATGATACTAGATTTCGAAGCTCTGGTTGCGAAGGCGCTAACGAACGGCGGAGGCGGAAATTATTGCTTCCGTGGCAAGCCGATTCCGCTTCTCGACGATGAAACAATTGCTCGTGGTTCTGCTGTCATGTCGGGCACCGGCGAAGGCGTTATCTTTATGCCGCCGACGTGGGAGGATAAGCTCGGTGGAATTCTAGACCATATCCTGTTGGGAAGATTTCTTCACGAAAAGTCTCCGTTCAATTCGATAGCGAATCGTTTCGTGCGGAACGAACTGAAGGCCGAGCGCTACATGCGTGTAGGCGACAAGGTTGTGCACGAGTCGAGCTCCATGGGCGCCGTCCATGTGAAGCTGATTGCCCCTGACGACCCACGGCAAAATATAAGAAAGCCGGGATCGAGCGTCCCATCTATTGATGATGAAACCTCATTGACATGTATGAGCGGGGAACATCGGTAGTATGGCAGACAGCAAACATTTTGTAGATGATGCCGGATATGGTGTGGGCGCTTTAGCCAGCGCCAGTTTTGCCACTGTTCCTGGGCTCTTGCTGCTCTTCTACCTGACTGACACACTCGCGATCTCGGCAGGTCTCGCTGGTTTTATAGTCTTCCTGCCCAAGCTATTCGACGTCTTCGTAAACCCCGTCGTTGGGCGCCTCTCGGACAAGACGAGGACCAGATTCGGAGCCCGTCGTCCTTGGATGATAGTCGGCGGTATACTCTTCCCACTGGCGTTCATCGCCACCTTCTGGACACCGTATTCCGGAAACACCGCAGGGGTCTGGGTCGCTGTCAGCTTTGCGTTGGCAAGTCTGACCTTCTCTTTGTTCGTGGTTCCTTGGTCTTCGCTACCAGCCGAGATCGCCCCCGACACAAACGCACGCACGTCGATGGCTGCATGGCGTATTGCCTTCCTTTCTATAGCCATCTTGCTTTCAGGTGGATTAGCACCTTTGATCGTGGAAGATGCAGCCGACGCGCGAAGCGGTTACAAGGTTATGGCGCTGACCTTAGGCTGCATGATGATGGTCGCAACCTTGCTGGTGACCTTCTTCGGTGCTCGGCGATCGCAGCCAGGAACAACACTGCCTGCACCAGCCGGCGGCTTTCGCGCGAGCGTGGGTGTGTTAAAGTCGAGCCAGGCCCTTCGCGCAATGTTCTGGTTGGTCGCGCTGACAGAAATCGCAGCGGCAGTGTCTCTCGCTAGCACGCCGTATCTCGCAAAATACGTGCTCGGCGACTCAGGAGCTGTCGCGAGCATGTTCATTTTTCTTACGGTGCCACTGCTCATTACAATGCCGGTTTGGCGTTCCATAGCAGTCGGGCGGGGAAAGCGGCCAATGCTGCGCACGGCGCTGTTGATTTATGCTGTTGGATCGCTTTCTCTCGTTGCGCTCACCGCCTTCCCAGTTGATTCTCGCCAGTGGTTGGCTTTCGCCTCTGTGTTCGTGGTGGGTGTCGGCTTCGCCGGCACTTCGATGCTCCCCCAAGCGATGTTCGCCGATGCACTTGCCTACGAGGCGTCGACTAGTGGGGTGTCGAACACCGGTTCTATGGTAGGTGCTTGGAATGCGGTCGAGACGATATCGGGAGGATTAGGTGCTGCCACGTTCGCGTTAGTGCTGGCGATGACGGGATTCATTTCGACCGGGAACGACTCGATCGCACGGCAGCCGCAAGCTGCGATTTTGGGCATAGTTCTTGGTGCAAGTCTCATCCCAGCGCTTGCCGCGTTCTTAGCCCAATACCCACTGCGCGAATTCAACCTTTCGGAAGCGAAGGTCGACTTAGCGACACAGGGAGCAAACTGATCAGCAGGCCATTGATCACCCGACCATATTGGAAAGTTCGCTTATAGGGAGAGTTGAAGAATTGTTTGTGGGTAGGCCAATCACCTGGAGATTTGGCTGGATCAGAAAAATCACAGGTGACGTCGATCTGGAAGCCAAACTCGATGAATGAAAGCGCTTCTACAACTTCCACAGACCGCATGGCAACTTCAAAGAAAAACACGCTATGAAGCACTCAGAGAAAAGCTGTAATCACATGTAGAGTGTGTCTCACCTGTCACCCGACGTTACATGTCATGCGGCAAGCAGAGCAGCTGCCGGAACCCAAGCTCGACACAAAGGCAAGGCGCGAAACCTACCAAATCATCAACAAGACCATGCAACCCTTGTTAAAAATGAAAGGGTTCCGGCCCGTGGCTGAGCTGGAGCATCATCTGAGCCAATATGGTGACTGAACAAGACTGAATAGTCCGCTTTTCTGTTGTCTGTGGGGCACGACTATCCCATACACCTCATAGATGCCCGCACGCAGGGCATTGGGACTTAGTAAAACTCCTGAACTGAGCGGTTGGTGCTGACCGTAACAGCGCCGCACACCTTGCCTTATGGTCGGGGAGCCTGCGACGTAAGTCCAGGGCTCTCCGGCCTAAAGGTCTTAGGGATCGGCTTGCTTGGTTTACAAACTCCCTGATCACCAAGATCAGGTGTGAAGTCGAAAGCGGGGGCATACCGCAGACGACTTCCGGGGAGACCGGAATGCCCAAAGGAACGATACATAGAGAGACCGGCATATTGCGCCAGGCGCCGTTGGTCTATGCGCTGAAAATTGACGGCGGTGGCCGGTGGATGCTTGATATAAAGGGCAACGCTCGAAAGCTGATAGGAGAACGCGTGACCATTGAGGGAAGCGGATGGGCTTTGATCTGATCTATGTCGACCAGATTTGGCATGAAGGAAAGCAATGGCGAAGAAGCTGGTTGAGCTCCATGAGCTTTTGGTTCGCTCTAGCTGTCCTATTACTTCCCTTTCTGGCTCAATGGCTCTGAGCTTTTGCCACTCTATCGTGAATGATTATTCGAACTGAGAAACGAATAACAGGTCGATGGTGAGTGAACTGCGAAGCCGTATATCAGTCTCCTGTTTAGCCTCTCTATGAAAAACCATTTAGGTATATATTATTGGTATGACAACTATTTGTTATTGGAATGCATAAAAGGTTGACATAGTGGTTTTCAGTGTCCATTTTCCGTTGCATAAAAACAAATGCAGGGAGAAAGAGGATGCTTCGGAAGAATGCAGACGCGCAATTGCAGCGTCGCTCATCAATCACAAAAATATTGCTAGCTGGTTGCGCAACGGCGGCATTGACAATGCCTGTTCAGGCGCAAGAGCAGAGTTCTGAAGCAAGTACTGATGATGAAAATGTTATCGTCGTATCGGGTATTCGCGGAACTATCCAAAATTCGATTGAAGAAAAGCGCATATCCACGGAAGTCTTCGATGCCCTTTCGGCTGAGGAGATAGGCGATATCCCGGCGCTTTCGATCGGTGAGGCGTTAGAAACCCTAACCGGCGCAGGTTCACACCGCGAGCAAGGCGGCGCGACCGAAATTTCGATTCGTGGTCTTGGGCCGTTTCTGGGTTCTACCGTGATTAACGGTCGTATCGCATCAAATGGCAGCGGGGATCGTTCCGTCAACTTTAGCCAATTCCCTTCCGAGCTGTTCAATAAAATCGGGATCTACAAGACCCAGGCCGCCAGTTACATCGAAGGCGGCGTGGCCGGCCAGATTGCTCTCGAAACCGTCCGGCCGCTGGATTATAGCAAGCGGCGCTTTCAAGGTAATTTCAAGCTCAATATCAATCCCGACAATCTTGATATCGATGCAGACCAGCGGTTTCAGAAATTCGGTTATCGTGCAACAGCCAGCTATATTGACCAGTTCCAGCTGGGTGATGCAGAGCTTGGCATCTCGCTCGGCTATTCTCGTAACAAAACGTCCAATCCTGAGCAGGAGGCAAATGTCTCTAACACAATCCGGGCCTGTGTGATTGATCCGACAGATTCCGACCAAGGTATTTTTGATACCGATAATTGTGATACAAATGCGGATACAGTGAACGGTTTGCGCGATGGTAGTGTGACAGAAGATTTTGTGATCGCACGGAACAGCTATTCATTCCGATCTAACATTACCGATGATGAGCGCGATTCATTTTTTGGTGCAATTCAGTTCAAACCCAGTCCCGATGTCGATATCAATGCCGACTTCCAATATTCAAAACGCCTTTTCCGCGAACAGCGCAGCGATTTGAACTTCGCGGAAGGTCGCCGTATCGATGGTCCGGGTGATCCAAATCGTATCGATCTCCCGCTTATTTTCACTGAAACTGGCGCTTTACGGCAGTTCACCAACGAGCAGCGTATTGAAGCTGTCAGTGAATATCTCGAACGTGATGAAGAATATTATGGCGGCGGGCTATCGCTTGATGCTCAGGTCACCGACCGGGTTAAGATCTCACTTGATGTTTCCTATTCGAGAACACAGCGCGTCGAAGAAGCGGTGCAGATCCGCTTCCGGACCGAAGATGGGGAATCAATCTTCGGAAATACGGATGGAGACGGCAATCCGTTTTTTCCGGAAGCTTTTGAAAGCAATGACGTCCCGAATGCTGGTAGAACAAACGGCGAAGATGATAGGGTAGAAACGGCTACTCTGATTAGGCAGAATGGCTCGCAGGCATTGAACTTCATTACCCAGAATTTTGATGTAACTGACCATAGCCTGTTTGCTAATGATCCGCGGCTGCGCGCTGATCTGGAGCAGGATCGTTTCAATAGCGTGTGGGCGTTCCGCGGGGATGTCGAATATGAAATGGAGGGTTTTTTCTCATCATTGCAGGCTGGTGCCCGGTATCAGCAACTTAGGTATAGAGACGTGCCCGGCGCTTCGGGAGCCAGCCGGTTTCAAAATAACTATAACGACACCGACAGTACAGGTGCGCTGGCGGTGGCAAATCAAGAATGTCGTACGAGCTTTCCCGAAACTGGATTCCTATCCTCAGTTTCTGGCGGCAATCCATTGATTACCAATATTGACTTGGACGGCAATGTGATCAGTACGTCCAACACGTTCGCTACCTTCGATGCACTATGCATCGCGCAGGTTTTGGAGCGTGAAGATCCATCGGGTCTGGAATTTGATGAAGATGGTGTTCCTATCTTCCCTACCGGTGATTTTGATTCGATCCAAAATACTGATGTGACAGAGCGTAGTTGGGCTTTATACGGTCAAGCGAATTTCGAGACTGATTGGGGTAATTTACCCGTTCGAGGTAATGTTGGTTTGCGTGTGGTCGGCACGGACGTGATTTCTAGAGGATTTCAAGCTGGTCTTGTGGTTGAGGCCGATCCGGTCTCAGGTGACTTTACGCTGAGTCAGAGCGGCAACCTAGTTCCTCGTCAGACGAAGAGCTCTTACACAGAATTCCTGCCGAGCCTTAACCTAATTGCGGAGTTCCGGCCCGATCTTCAAGGACGTTTTGCGGTTTATCGTTCGCTGTCGCGGCCTGATCCCTCTAGTCTTGGCGATGGTCGAATATTCAATTTGAACAACGATGACTTTGTTACCGCTGAAGAGGCAATAGCAAATGGCATTGATACTATTACTGCCACCGGCAACCCGGCTACTAATCCGTTGCTTTCATGGAATATAGATGCAGGTGTCGAATGGTACCCAAATGAAGACACGATCCTGGCAGTTAATGCTTATTACAAGAGCTTTGATGGCGGATTTGAAGTGAACGGTTTCTTCGAAAACTTCAATATTAATGGAGTGGATCGAAGTCTGCTTGTGAGCTCAGTCAACACCAATGAAGATAGCAGCACAATATATGGTGTCGAGGTGACAGCCGCACATCGGTTAAGTTGGCTGCCCAAGCCGCTTGATGGTCTTGGCTTCAAGATTAGCTATAACTATGCGGACTCCAATTTTGAGTTTGAGGACGACACGTTGGGTGCGATAACGTCGCTGAATGATGATAGTACGACAAGCACTAATAACGGATTGATCGTTCCTTCGAACTTGTTTGGTTTCTCTAAGCATGTTTTGTCGGCGCAGGCCTATTATGAAATCGGTCCGTTCGATTTCCAGGGCGTCTACAAATATCGCAGCAACTACTTCCAACAGTTCGTATCGACGCCGGGCCGCGTCCGTTACGTTGACGATGTTAGCGTTTTCGAGGCCCGCGCATCCTTCAAATTGAATAACAATGTGAAGTTTACGATCGAAGGCATTAACTTGTTCAACGAGCCGCGGACCAATTTCCGGGGTGCACCGGATGATTTCGGAGCAATCCAGGTTTATGGACCACGCTATTTCGCTGGCGTTCAATTCAAATTTTAGGTCCAACAGAGGTTGGTGCGACTGGGTTTGTATCGGTCGCACCAATATACTCAATTTTGACAGACCAAATCGGTCGACAATTTATAGAGGTTTGAGCTAAACAGTAGAGTAAGTGGTCGCAATTAGTTGGAATGGAGTTCACGAGCATATGGCTGAACAGAGACTTTATCACCGCGTTGCAGAACAAATCAGGCAACTGATTGATGAAGGAGTTTTTCCGCCAGGAACCCGCCTACCCGGCGAACGTGAACTGGCTGAGCGCTTTGATGTCAGCCGTGTCACCATTCGCGAAGCCGAGATCGCTCTTCAGGCCATTGGGCATATCGAGATTAAGACCGGCTCTGGAGTATATGTTAGCGAGGAGCAGCCGCGCCAGCCTGGCCAGCTTCCGGAAGTTAGTGCCTTTGAAGTCACCGAGGCGCGTTCCCTTATTGAGGCAGAGGCCGCGGCTTTGGCTGCAAAGATTATTTCCGATGAAAATCTTGAAAAACTTGACGATTTGATTGAGACAATGGGCAATAGCGATGAAGAAACGTCGCTGGCCGCTGATCGCGAATTCCATGCGATGATCGCACGGTCATCAGGTAATGGAGCCATGGTTCATGCCATCGAGTCGCTGTGGCGCATGCGCGAGGAACTTCCCGAGGTTAAACACAGCTATGACGCGGTTTGCGAGGAGGATGCGACCGCCCGTGCTACAGAGCATCAGGCGATTCTTGATGCATTGAAAGCCCGTAATCCGGAAGCCGCACGACGCGCAATGCGTGAACATTTTTTACGTCTGATAGGCTCGATGCTGGACGTGACAGAGCAGGAAGCTTTGCGTGAAGTGCAACAGCGTGCACTCGAAAGCCGCGAACGCTTTCTTGATGTCGCCCGGATGGGGTAACGAACTAATTTCCGTTTATTGGTAATAGCCAGCTGAGCGTTCGTCTTCGGACGATCAAAGTCGTGTGCTGATTCATGGCCTCGCTGGCGCTGTTGCATAAAAGTTACACAGAGTAATTGTCTTTCCACTGGGATCGGACTCTTTCCAAATTCAGTCTTGCTAAGCATTTCTAAACCAAGCTTTTTATTAGGTCTGCATAATTGGTATGACAATTATACAATGATAGGTGTGCATTAAAGGTTGACATATCTACACCGCAAAGTCAGTCTTCAGGCAAATAACAAAATCACTTGGGAGGGGATTCGATGAATAAAGTAGGTATTTCTGCGCGCACGAAAGGCGCGCGCGTAAGTCTGGCCAAAGCACTTTTGGCCGGTTCAGCATTAGCAGCAGTGGCTTCACCAGCTTATGCGCAGGACAATGAGGTCAATGAAACGGTCGATGCGGATGAAGACGTTATTATCGTCTCCGGCATTCGCAGTTCTCTCGCAAGCGCGCTTAACGAAAAACGCGAAGCAGACAGTCTTATCGAAGTCATTAAGGCTGAGGATATTGGCAAGCTTCCCGACCAAAACCTCGCGGAGGTTCTGGAAAACATCACGGGTGTTCAGATCACACGCGAAAACGGCGTTGGCACCGGTGTTCAAATCCGGGGTACGGATAGTAACCGGCTCGAAATTAATGGTGTAACCACTGTTGGCGCGGGTAATGGACGCGGCGGTATTAACTTTGAAGATTTGAATCCGTCAATCATCGCGGGTGTAGAAGTTATCAAGGCGCCTGAAGCGAAGCACATTGAAGGTTCCGTTGGTGGTACGGTTAATCTGAAAACCATTCGCCCGCTTGATCTATCTGAGACTCTCATAAGCCTGCGCGGGCAACTTGAAGACAGCAGTCTTTCATCTGACGGCTTGAAGCCAAGAATTTCAGGCGCGATTGGTAAAAAATGGGAAACTTCCGACGGACGAGAATTTGGGTTTGTTTTGAGCGGTAGTTACACCGAATCAGCCAACACCGCTTTCCGCCCGCGTCTTGATCGTGATAATCTGACAGACTGTACAGGTGCAACTCCGCCGACCTCGTGTCCGGCTGGAGCGCCAGGATTTCTCGGGGTTCAGTTCTTGAATCAGGTTCAAGAGACTCAGAATTTCGAAACAATTAACATCGCTGCCTCTGTTGAAGGTCAGGTTACCGATAATCTGAAGCTTTATGCCGACTATATTTATACGGATCAAACGCGACGGTTGTCCGGTTCGAGAGTACAGTTTTCTAACGTTAGTCGGTTGAACGGCGCAAGCGATAGAACCAATGGTGGCAATATTAACTTCACAGATTTTGCGACGTTCAATTTGGGACGCGACGCCATAGGTCAAGATCTTGGCAGTATTCTGGCCGTCACAGCAGGTACTTTTACGCCGCAACAGAGATCGGATTTTGCTACCGACGCTGACTTTAGAAACGCACGCGGTGCGCCATTCATGCGCGTATCCAGCGACAATGGTTCGCGTTTGACCACAAGCGATGTTTTCATAGCTGGAGCTGAGTGGGAAAGTGACCGGCTAAGTATAGCTGCCGAATTCTCTAGGGTATCCGCAGACACGGTCAATCCAAACCTGTCTTCAACCCTCAACTTTATCAATCCGAACTCGGACATTGCTCCAAATAACGATGCTGGTACTAGCTTTCGGGACGAAAATGGCATCCCGATCATATTCGACCTGAGGGATGGCATTTCCTTCGGTATTAATTTTGCCGACCCATTTGCACCAACAGCAGCTCAGTTGCTGGATGGAAGCAATTATGTGCTTGATGGCACTCCTACATATTCCGCTAATATTCAGGAAAATGAGGAAAACGCATTTCGATTTGACGCCTCTTACGATTTTACTGACGCGATAGGCTTTATTAGCTCAGTTGATGCTGGCTATCGTTATAGTAATCGCACGACCCTCAGGGACAACAGGCAAGCGTCTCGTAGCGGTTCAAGCTCATTGGCTGGCAGTTTGAACGCAGGGGGCATTTCGGACCTCCTCGCGGAGATTCCTAATAACTTTGGGGATGGCACGGGTAGCGATTTGTTCGTTTCGGGCGTGTTGCACTTAGATCCGAACAATGGCGCCAATCCGGAAGATACAGTAGCGGCGATCAATGCGGCCGCTGCGGCCCAGGGCCTCGGACCCATCTTCACTTCAGAGCTGACCTCGATTGCAGGTGACTTCTTCGATATTGAAGAAGAGACGCATGCTATTTACGGTCAGGTCAATTTTGAAACTGAAGACAGAAGGTTCCGCGGGAATGCGGGTCTACGCTGGGTTGACACCTCTATATCTTCGACAGCCAATGTGTTGGGCGCTGGTGATCCAACCTTGAATACGATTGAAAGCGGTTACAGTCACTTTTTGCCGCGCGTGAACCTCGCCTTTGATGTAACAGATGACATTACCTTGCGGGCGTCTTATTCTCAGGAAATCAATCGGCCTGGCTTTGTGAACATATCATCTGCGCTAGAACTTCCGGATGCAGGTCAAGTGAACAGTAACGCCGAAGCTGGTAACCCAGATTTGCGACCGGAAGAGATTACCTCATTTGATGTGTCCGCAAGCTGGTATTTTGCGCCTGAAGCTGTCTTTAGCATAGGCTATTTCCGCAAGGAACGTGACGGGCTGTTTGGAGTTAACGTTGATGAGCCGGGCGGTCCGGGCGATCCAGGCGTTATTGCGCCTAACACGCGCGACACTGTCGGTCCGATATGCGAAGGCGGCGGGATTTTCTCTCCACTGACAGAAGCAGGTATTTTCGGTAATGGCGAGACAGGTGTCTGTGTTGGACTTGAAGCCCCATTCAATTCAAATGGGACAACCACTCAACAAGGCATTGAGGTCGCTTTCCAATATAACTTAAGTGATTGGGAAGATAGGCTTGGCAGCTTTGGATTTCTCTCTGGTTTGGGTATCGTGGCCAATTACACATACCAAACCGAAAGTAATAATTCCGGTTTCACCGATATTGCTGGCTCCCGGGCTCAAGCAATCTTTGCGGGACAAGGTTTTGATCCTGACGTAAATCCTGTGCAGCGTGAAACGGCTACTTTGCTGAACCTGTCTAAGCACGCTTATAACGTGACAGCATTTTACGAGAAATACGGTATATCAGCGCGGGTACGTTACACGTGGCGTGACACGTTTAGAACGGACGATCTGCCTGGTACGGGTAACGTGTTTGAGCCTCTTGGCTTCCGGGGCGCTGTTGAATCTAGAGGTCAGCTAAACGCTAGCGTAAATTATGCAATTACTGACCAGATCAACGTTGGTGTAGAGGGAACTAATCTGACCAAGTCTAGTCAGAATATATCTTGTGTAAATGATGGTGCGTTGTTGTGCTACGAAGGTATCACCGATCGCAGAATTCAATTTGGGGTTAGCTTCACTTACTAGAGAAAATGTCGTTTAGATCGGTGGCGTGAGCTGCCGATCTAAAGCGGAAAATAAAATTGGTCAGTCTTTGCCTCACGGATTTGGATTAACCATCTAGTCGGCCCGCAGAATCACTTTTGGCGCTACCTTGAGTTTCTAGAGGAAGAGTTGAGAGAGTGATTGGAAACTAGCTAATCGCCAATTTCCAGAACTCCAAATGGGGGAATGGCGCAGCGGGAGCTTGAACCTGCTGCGCCATTTTGGTCCAAGGCTATGGTCGTCCAAATGAGGCTAATAAATTGGTATGTCAATTTGGTAATATAAATTGGTTGACAATTTAATATGTGCCAGATACGCCAATGATAGATAAAGAGAGGATTTCCGGGGATGATCGTCAGGCTCGGCCTGTTTGTAGCAATATGTTCCGCAGTCGCATTTCCGGCTGCTGCTGAAACATATTTCGTAAAAACCCAGAAAGACTATTTCACCGCCGAGAAGCAGCTGAAGGCAGGCGACACAATTGTCCTGGCCGACGGTGTCTGGAAAGATTTCGAGATCAAATTCTCGGGCGCCGGAACCAAGAAAAAGCCAATTACCTTGCGTCCGCAAAGCGTGGGCAAGGTTATCCTTTCCGGCGAGTCCAACCTTCGGATCGGCGGCAAATATATGGTTGTGGCCGGGCTGGTTTTCAAAAATGGCTATAGCCCGACCGGCGAAGTAATTTCTTTTCGGCGCTCCAAGAAGGATTTGGCCTCCCATAGCCGCGTTACCAATGTGGTCATCGACCATTTCAGCAAACCAGATCGCTATGAGAGCGATTATTGGGTCGGCCTGTATGGCAAGCATAATCGCTTCGATCACAACCATCTTGTCGGCAAAACCAACAAGGGTGTGACTTTCGCTGTGCGGCTCGATTCCACACAGAGTCAGGAGAATTACCACCGCATCGATCACAACTATTTCGGTCCCCGGCCGGTGCTGGGATCGAACGGTGGCGAAACTTTGCGCATCGGTACAAGTAAATATTCGATGTTCAATTCTCATACGACGGTGGAGAATAACTATTTCGACCGCTGTGATGGCGAAGTGGAGATTATTTCATCCAAGGCGGGGAATAACATTTTCCGCGGCAATGTGTTTTTTGAATCAAGCGGAACGCTGACGCTTCGCCATGGCGATGGCAATCTGGTCGAGAACAGCGTCTTTCTCGGTAATGGCAAAGATCATACCGGCGGGATCCGGGTGATCAATCGCAACCAGACGGTACGCAACAACTATATGGAAGGCCTGCGCGGCACGGGTTTTGCCAGCGCGCTGACCGTGATGAACGGTGTACCCAATTCTCCGGTCAATCGTTATGTTCAGGTCGACAATGCGATTGTCGAAAATAATACAGTCGTCGACAGTGGCCGCATTACTTTTAATGCCGGCGCCGACACAGAGCGCTCCGCCGCGCCAGTAAATAGCCGTTTCAAGAATAACCTGCTGGGCGGCACAGGCGCTGGGACATTCGTCAAAATACAAGACGATATCAGCGGCATTGCTTTTGCGAACAACATATTGACCAAAGGCAAGATCGAAAAGCCAGTTGCAGGCATATCGGAAACCGACATAGCTCTCGAACGTGCAGCCAATGGTCTGCTCTATCCTGAAGGGTCGAATGCAGGCGCATCTCGTGACCTGAAGCCCATTACGCGCGATCAGGTTGGTGTAAAATGGTATCCGAAACCGTCGGCTGGCGAACGCTTCGGAACGGGAAAGACCATTTCAGTAGCGCCTGGTGAAGATAGTTTGACAGATGCCTTTGCAGCCGCCGCTGATGGCGATAGCCTGATCCTGAGTACGGGCGACTATCTGGTGAACAAGGTTCTGCCACTGGACAGGGTCATTTCCATTCAGGGTCCAAAGGATAGTATCGCAAGGATCAGTTTTGCCCGGCCATCGCTAATTGAGATCAAGCAGGGTGGAAGTTTGCGTCTGACCAACCTTACCATTGACGGCGATATGGCACCGGATTCCGTTGGCAATGCTGTCATCCGCACGACGATTTTTCCGATCCAGTCAAACTTTCTGATCGATTTCGACGGCGTCAATGTAACCAATCTGGACGTGAACCGGTCTTTTCATGTCATCACATTGGGCAAAAGCTCATTTGCCGACCGTGTGAGCATAAAAAACAGCAATTTTTCCAATATTTCGGGTTCGATTTTGCAGGCTGCTGCGGAAACCGAGGATTATGGGCAGTATAATGCCGAATATATCGAGATATCCGGTTCCAATTTTAAAGATATTGGCGGCGAAGTTTTCAACATCTATCGTGGTGGCCGGGACGAAAGCACATTCGGGCCGCATTTTTCACTGACCGATTCCAATTTCATGAATGTCGGACGCAGCAAGAACAATATCTCGAGCGCTTCCATGGTCCTTCACGGTGTCCAGTATAGCGATATTCGCGACAATAATTTCCTCGATGCCGCTCCGATCAAAGTCGTTCACACGGTTGGCAGGCCGCAAACCCGGATATCGGGCAACATGGCGCAGAATATGCGGGAACCGATACTTGAGGAGTTAAATTATGAGGGCGCGCATCGCGCTACGCTGTCCGGTAATAAATTTGAAGGCGCTGCAAAGCCATGAAGAGCAAGCTCCTAGCGGTCGCAATGTGTGGTGTTGCCTCTTCTGCCGCGATTGCTGGACCGATCGAATATTCTCTGAACAGTTCTGCGGCGGCGGTGCAACAATATGCACCATTGTTTCAAAAAGAGTTGGATCGTTCGCGGTCATTTGTTGATCAGATGATGGAGGCTGGGGTCGTCGTCCCCATCCCCAAAGACCCCGGCGGCGGTTATACGCACGAACAGCACAAGCAAAATTTCAAAATAATCTATCAAGGCGGCCAGCTCTACAAGCTCACCGGCGAGCAGAAATATGCCGACTATGTGCGCGATATATTGCTTGCCTATGCAGACCTCTATCCGACACTGGGTGAACATCCAGCACGCAAAAATAGCCAAAGCTCGGGCCGGATTTTCTGGCAGGTACTGAACGATGCGATGTGGATGGTCGACAGCATCCAGGGCTATGAAGCTATTCGCGACAGCCTGTCAGAAGCCGATCGCAAAAATATTGATGACAATGTCTTTCGCAAGGCAGCGGCGTTCCTGTCCACTGGTTCAGCGGTTACATTTAATAAGATACACAACCACGCCACCTGGGCGACAGCCGGCGTAGGAATGACGGGCTATGTCCTGGGCGACAAGGAATTGGTCGATGTCGCTCTTCTTGGACTGGACAAAAGCGGCAAGACAGGGTTTCTGCGGCAGAGTGAGTTACTGTTTTCGCCCGACGGCTATTATACCGAAGGCCCTTATTACCAGCGCTTCGCGCTTAAACCCTTCATTGTATTCGCCGGGGCGATTGAGAAAAACGATCCTTCGCGAAAGATTTTCGAACATCGCAATGGGATATTGCTTAAGGCCCTGCGCACCACGATCCAGCTGACCTATGATGGTTATTTTTTCCCGTTCAACGATGCGATCCGGGACAAGAGTCTGAAAACAGACGAGCTCTATCATGGCGTTGCCGTGGCCTATAGTAAAACACGCGATCCCGGACTTTTGTCGATCGCGCAGTGGCAGGGGCGCACGGTGCTTACCGATGACGGTATGATGGTCGCCAATGACTTGGCCGCTGGCAAGGCCAGCCCGTTCTCGTTTCAATCGCTGCTGCTCTCCGATGGGCCAGAAGGCAAACAAGGTGCGGTTGCGATCATGCGCAAGGGCGATGGCATGACCGGACAGGCTCTGGTTGCGAAGAACAGCTCACAGGGCATGGGCCATGGCCATTTCGATAAACTGAGCTGGCAATATTATGACAATGGCTATGAGATCGTCAGCGATTATGGTGCCGCCCGTTTCCTGAATATCGAAGCCAAGCAGGGCGGCCGTTATCTGCCTGAAAATGAAAGCTGGGCGAAGCAGAGCATCGCGCATAATAGCCTGGTCGTGGATGAGAAAAGCCATTTCAACGGCGACAGAAGGGCCGCCGATAAACTTGCGCCGGAGCAGCTCTATTTCACCAATGAAATGGGAAGTCAGATCAGCACCGCCAAAATGACCGGTGCCTATCCTGGGGTTGAATTTACGCGAACCTTGGCATTGCTAGACGTCGAAGGTCTAGGGCAACCGCTCGTGGCCGATATTATGCGTGTGGATGCCGAGGGTGATTATGCATATGACCTCCCGCTCCATTATAATGGGCATATCATGCGGGTCGGGTTTGATGTGAAATCCAATGTGGCGGGTCGTCCGGTTTTAGGCGAGAGCAACGGCTACCAACATATCTGGGTTGATGGCACGGGCAAGCCAACCAGCGCTGACAATGGCTTTGTCACCTGGATTAAAGACGACCGCTTTTACACCGCGCGATGGGTACCCCAAGTGGGCAGCGAGACGATTCTGGCAGAGAGCGGTGCCAATGATCCGGACTTTAACTTGCGCCGTGAGCAAATGCTCGTTCAACGCGTGACGAGTGGCAAGGATATCGTGTTTGCGAGTATTCTCGAAGCGCACGGACGCTATGACGGGGCCGCAGAGCGTACGACCGCAAGCGATAGTCAGGTCAAGACGATCCAGCATGTTCGTCATGGCGGAGCGGATTTATTGCTGATCGAAACGCTGGCTGGCGCGAAGTCGGTACTCGCCATTTCCTACGATCAAGACAAAAACAAAAAACATACGGCCGCGATAGATGGTCAGACAATCAGCTGGACGGGCTTTGCTGCCCATCTTCGTTTGGGGGGAGAGTGATATGAGCGGTACAGCCTTGCAGGAACGCCAAAGCGAAACATTTGTGCTTGGTGCAGACGCAGAAGTCGAAACTCTGGAGCCGGGCATCAAGCGGCAGATATTGACCTATGGCCCGGATCTGATGCTGTGCCGTCTGTGGTTTGATTCCGGAATATCCGGCACTGTTCATCAGCACCCGCATAGCCAGATCAGTTACATAGAATCCGGACGTTTTCGTGCCATGATGGGCGGCAAGGAACAGGAACTGGGCGCCGGTGATAGTGTCGCCATTACGCCGGATACTGATCACGGGCTTACATGCATCGAGGCGGGCTCCTTGCTCGACATATTTAATCCCGTTCGGGAAGACTTTTTGACAACGGGGGAAAAAGCATGAGCAGCGCTCTGAAAATTGGAAAATTCCGTTGGGCCATTGTTACGCTGGTCGCGATTGCGACGATCATCAACTATATTGATCGCGGCGCGCTCGGATTCCTCTGGCCGGAAATTTCCGAAGATCTTGGGCTTACCAAGACCGATTACGCGATCATCCTGAATGTCTTCACATTCGCCTATGCCTTTGGCCAGACGCTGTTCGGCAAGATTTTTGACTGGATCGGCACCCGTCTCGGCTTTGTGCTCTCGATCGTAGTCTGGTCAGCCGCAACCATGTTGCATGCGGTCGCAACCGGCCTCGCGAGCTTCGCAGTATTTCGTGCAATTTTGGGCGTGTCCGAAGCAGGCAATTGGCCCGGCGCTACCAAAGCCAATGCAGAATGGTTCCCGATCAACGAACGCGCACTGGCGCAGGGTATCTTCAACTCAGGCGCTGCCATTGGCGGGATCGTTTCTGCCCCCATCATTGCTTATCTATTTGTCTTCCTCGGCACTTGGCAGGCAACGTTTATCGCGGTGGGCGCGCTGGGTTTCCTTTGGCTGGTTCCCTGGTTGATAATGTATAAGTCCGGTCCAGATACGCACCCTTGGGTCTCGGAGCCCGAGCGCCAATATATTCTCACCGGTCAACGTAATGAAGAATCCGGCGAAGTGGCCGATTATGCACCCAATTCCAAAGAGATACTCTCTCGTAAGGAAAGCTGGGGCGTCATCATGGCATCTTTCTTTCTTGATCCGATCTGGTGGCTTTTTGTCGGCTGGTTGCCGCTCTATCTCAACGAGACCTATGGCTTTGGCGTGAAAGAAATCGGCCTCTATGCCTGGGTGCCCTATGTGGGCGCAATGTTCGGTGCCTGGTTTGGCGGACTGCTCGCACAAAACCGTATCAAGGCAGGTTGGACAGTAAACAAAACGCGCAAGGCCGTGATCAGTCTTGGCGGATTGATCATGCTTATATCGTTGCTGATGACTACACAGGCCGCGACTCCCTTAGTCGCTGTGCTTCTTATGGCGGCGATTCTCTTTGGCTTCCAAACAGCTGTTGGCAATATCCAGACTCTGCCCAGCGATTTCTATAGCGGCAAATCGGTTGGTTCACTCGCCGGTTTTGCAGGGACGGCCGCAAAGCTGGCGGTTGTCGGGCTCAACTTCCTGATCCCGATCATCACCGTAAACAGCTACACGCCGGCCTTCATCGTCGGCGCTGCTCTCGCCATTCTCACTGTTTTGTCGGTTCTGGTGTTCTGCCCGGACATCAAACCGCTGAAATCCAAATCCGCTTAAAATTTTCATCAATTTATAGACAGGGAAAAACATGACTAAATTGAAAGATAAGGTAGCAATCGTAACTGGTGGTAGCCGTGATATTGGTCGCGCTGTCTCGGTGAAGCTGGCCGCTGAAGGTGCAAAGGTTGTGGTGAACTATTGCAACAATGAAGAGCAGGCCAATGACACGCTGGCAGAAATCGAAGCGGCTGGGGGAACAGCTATTGCTTGCAAGGGCGATATGATGAAACCCGAAGATGTCGACGGTTTGGTAGCTGCGGCGCAGGCTGCCTTCGGCGATAAAATCGACATTCTCGTCAATGTGACGGGCGGGATGGTTCAGCGCAAAGGGCTCGATGAAATGGACATGGAGTTTTTTGAGCATGTCATGCGGCTCAACGTGACTTCGACCTTCCTCGCAACCAAGGCGGTGGTTCCCCACATGTCAAAAGGCAGCGCTATCGTTAATTTTGCTTCGCTGGCAGGCCGTGACGGCGGCGGCCCAGGTGCGGCAGCCTATGCTACGTCCAAAGGCGCTGTGATGACCTTCACGCGAGCGATGGCCAAGGATCTGGGACCGAAGGGCATTCGCTGTAACTCGCTATGCCCGGGCATGATTGCAACATCGTTCCACGATACGTTCACTGCCGATGCCGTGCGCGAAAATGTCGCCAATTCAACCCCGCTGCGTCGCCAAGGCCTCGCGGCGGAAACAGCAGATGCGACTGCCTATCTGGCTTCGGACGAAGCGTCATTCATCACCGGTACCAATATCGACATTAATGGCGGCCTGTTTTTCTCCTGATCTGAAGAGATAGCGAAACGAACATGGATATCGAACAAGACCTCGAAGCGCGGCTTAAATCAGCGCCTGTCGTGCCTCTGATTGGGGCGAGCGATACAGCTGTTGCGGTCGATACTGCCAATGCGCTTGGTGCGGGCGGTCTCAGCGTCATCGAGGTCGTACTTCGTACCGATGAAGCGGTTGATTGTATGGAGGCGATTGTCAACGAGACATCGGGGCTGATCGTTGGCGCCGGAACCGTTCTGACGGTCGCCCAAGCAGAAGAAGTCATCGCCCGCGGTGCGCAATTTGTGGTTTGTCCCGGGCTGGTCGATGAAGTGGCGGAATATTGTCTGGCACAGTCGGTGCCGCTCTTTGCCGGCACCATGACCGCCGGTGAGGTCCAGCGCGCCTATGCCTTGGGACTACGCACAGTGAAATTCTTTCCGGCATCACTGGCCGGCGGTGTGCCGATGTTGAAGGCGCTATCCTCTGTCTTTCGCGACATGCGTTTCATGCCCACAGGCGGCGTATCGGCTAGCAATCTGGGCGATTTTCTCGCCCTGCCCTCGGTCGTTGCTTGTGGGGGCAGTTGGCTCACCCCTGCCGCCGAAATCGAGGCGGGCAATTTTGATGCAATAACCACATTGGCGCAGGAAGCGGTTGCCATAGGCCGCCAGGCGCGTCCCACGGAGAATTAAAAGTGACTGAATTTCTATCTTTTGGTGAGATCATGTTGCGGCTCAAGACGCCGGGTCATGAACGATATTTCCAGTCGCCGGCTTTTGAAGCGACATTTGGCGGCGGCGAAGCCAATGTCGCGGTGGCGCTGAGCAACTATGGTCTGAATTCCGGTTTCATCTCGGCCTTGCCCGACAATGATGTTGGCGCGTCCGCTATTGGCGAGCTGCGCCGTTTTGGCGTTGATACGTCCCATGTCCGCCGGTCTGGTGACCGGGTCGGTATTTATTTCCTCGAGACGGGAGCCAATCAGCGGCCATCCAAGGTCATCTACGACCGCGCCCATAGTGCGATCAGCGAATGCAAACCCGGCGATTTCGACTGGCCGGCAATTTTCAATGGCGCAAAATGGCTCCATATTACCGGTATCACACCCGCGCTCACGCAAAATTCGGCCGACCTCAGCATCGAATGTGTACAAGCCGCCAAAAAGGCCGGCGTCACTGTATCCTGCGATTTCAACTATCGCGGCAAGTTATGGAAATATGGCAAGAGCGCGCCCGAAGTCATGTCCGAACTGGTCAAGCATGTCGATGTCGGCATCGCCAATGAAGAAGATTGCCAAAAGTCGCTCGGCATCAGCGTTGATGTCGATGTGGAAGCGGGCGAACTCGATACGAAGAAATATGAAGCACTGTCGGAAAAAGTGCTGGAACTCTATCCTGACATGTCCACCATCGCGATAACGCTTCGGGAGAGCATGAGCGCTGATCGCAACGGTTGGTCCGCTTGTCTGCGTGAACGTGGCGGTGAATTCAAATTATCCCGGCGCTATGAAATAACCGATATTATAGACCGGGTTGGCGGCGGTGACAGCTTCGCTTCTGCCCTCATCTATGGCCTGAACGCCTATGAGGATCGGCAGCAGTCCCTGGAATTCGCCGTAGCGGGCAGCTGCCTGAAACACTCCATCCTCGGAGACTTTAATCGTGTCAGCGTTGCTGAAGTCGAAAAACTGATGGCAGGTGATGGTTCAGGTCGGGTGCAAAGGTAGGGTAGTATGCTGCAAAGCTGACGATAATAGGATTAGCCAAAATATCTGAATGTCAATCGAGACTATTGTCCGCTTTCGAGATCGAACAGATACTCTCGCTCTAACCTCAACATAAGGTAATCATCAAATGTTTCTCAAAGTCCGCCTTGCGCCCCAATATCGGACGTTCCGATGGTTTCCGCTTTATCCCGAAAGCGGACTCTGGAATTTGCTCTTGCTTGACAGTAGAGATTGGGTTGGAAACGCACGTTCCTTGCTAACGACGATATTCTGGTTTGCCTAATCCAACACAAAAGTGACGCCGACACGGCCACCGGTAGAGCCGCCGACGGTTGAACCTGCAACTGCCGCATTGAAGTAGACCTTCTCGCTCGCCCGCATGATGAATGCGCCCGAAAAACCCTGCTCGCCGCGATAGGTTGCGAGGTTAAACGAGATGGCGAGATTCGCTTCTGCCGGGATCAAGGTTCCGCCCATCGCCATTGCTGTGGCTATACCACCGTTCGCTTGGCGCCGATTGCGGCCAACGGTGTTTTCTAACGCATCGAAGCGCCCGCCAACGTCAAGTGTCAGCCCTTCCAGCGCGGCCAGGCGATTGTTTTGATCCGCATTCAAAGCGTCAATTGCTGAAAGGCGTGAGTCTTGAGCAGCGTTGCTCGTTGTGTTGGCGCTGATCTGGCCCGTATTTGCGCTAATTTGCCCGGAGTTCGTCGCCACTGCTGCATCTACTGTCTGCAGTTGTCCCAGATTGACCGCGTCATTTGTGGCAGTGCCTGCCGCTATGTTCACGATCCTACGTTCTGCACCGGCCGCACCGACCGAGACAGTGTTTTCCTCATTGGCCACAGAACCTGCGCCCAGGGCCACACTGTTGTCAGCAGACGCTTGGCTACTAGCTCCTACAGACGTGCTTTGAAAACCCGTGGCCATGCTCGTGGTACCCAGAGCTGTCGTATTGGCGTTGTTGCTTGCTCCCCCGGAAATAGCGTCAACACCTAAGGCGATGGAGCCTTGCCCAGTCGCTTGGGCACCGACGAGATCTCCGGTTTCGGCATTGGCACCTATCGCTATACTGCTTTCACCTGAAGCACTGCTAAACGCGCCGACAGCTGTACTAAAACCCCCTGATGCGTTGCTATTCGAACCCGTGGCAGTGCTGAACAAGTTTGATGCTCTGCTGAGCGCTCCCGTGGCGGTACTGCCATCTCCATTAGCAGTGCTCGCCGTACCCGTGGCGGTGCTATTGCCCCCTGTCGCTTGGCTAAACGAACCTGTGGCCGTGCTGCTGGTGGCTGTCGCCGCGCTCATTAAGCCTGTGGCTGTGCTCGCTGTACCTGATGCGTTGCTTTGGGAACCTGTCGCTGTGCTCTGTACTCCTGATGCGCTACTCACCACCCCAGTCGCGGTGCTAAAGCTCCCCGTTGCTTGGCTGAATGAACCTGTGGCCGTGCTCGCCCCACTTGATGCGTTGCTTTGTGATCCTGTCGCTGTGCTCCGTGCTCCAGTTGCGTCGCTCGCAAAACCCGTAGCTGTGCTGTTTTCGCCAGTTGCGTCGCTAAGTCCACCCGTTGCAGTGCTTTCTGGACCTGCTGCGCTGCTACTTGCCCCTATTGCTGTGCTGCTGCGTCCAGTGGCCGAGCTACTAACGCCACATTCTGTTGTGCCAAGTAGATCATCGGCATTGCCTGGAATCCCGTCAGGTCCGGCATTTTCATTGCATTCAGGCGTGGCATCAGCCCAAGCTGGTGAAGCGATGAAGATCGCCCCTACACAGGTTGAAATAAGCAAGGTACGGCGCAAAGATAAGGCTTTCATAAAACTTCTCCAGAACTGTTTGGCTTGCGATCAAAATGACTCGTGAGGAGAGGGCACAGTGCTTTTTGCCAAAAGGTTCGTCGCTTGGTCGCACATGGTCCCCGAATATCGATCGCAGGGAAGAGAACTATTGAACCGGCACGTATTACGCATCTACCATCTGGTATAAGACAGGATACGAAGCCTGTGTTATTGCTTGATATTCTTACTATGAAAGTACGATCACTATGGATGATGAGCGCAGTAACCAATCAGCGCTTCTTGATGCAATCTACGGTGCAGCGATCCAGCCGAAAGACTATCTCGCATTCGCCAAGGTATGGGACGAGACCATCCTCAAGTTTGTAGAAGGCGACGACGACGCATCGCATTCTACACATGCTGACGCACTGGAGCTGCGGAAACATTTCAATCGCGCATTTGAAGTTTTTGAAAAATCTCGACTGGGCCAACAAAGATCACTGCAAAGCTATCTGGACGGACAAGCATTTGCAGGTGCGCTTTGTCATGAAAATGGCAAGATTGCTGCCTGCAATGCGGGATTTGAAACGCAGTTCGGGCTGAGGGTTGGCGAAGATATTTCTACCCTCGCTGATCAGGCTCAACCACTTAGCCTTTCAGCAGGGCACGCACAGGGCAAAAACTGGCTTGCTCTTCCGGAGGAAGAAGCCGCGTTTCGCATATATGAAGAGAAAGGGCCCAATTCACTGCTGCTCATCGAAAAATTTGACCCTTCCGTAAACGGATTGGTCGCTGCTCAACCAATGCTGCTCGTCAGATCGAGCAAGATTGAATGGTCCCCAAAAGTCGGAATGTTCTTGAATGAGAAGTTCGGCCTCACCCAATCTGAGGGTGAGATTGCAGAGCAGATCATGCTGGGGCTGCGCAGCGAAGAGATCGCGATTGATCGCAATCGTTCTAAGGGGACGGTGAGACAGCAGATCAAGTCAATAATGGATAAGACCGAGACGAGTACGCAAGCAGCGCTCGTAAACCTAATGGTCAGTCTCCATCATCTGTTTGCTGCCAAACCTATTCCAGATGCAAAGCGTCAAGTGCATCTGCAAACCTCTGACAAAGTGCATATGACCGCCGTCGTCGATGCTCCGCTGTGGGGGTCGATTGACTATGAAGTTTATGGATCGCCTTCAGGCAAACCGGTTGTATTTATTCACTCGCAAATGTCGTCAGCCAAACCCTCGTCGGCCATGATCGATGCGATGGCGGAGGCCGGCCTTCTGGTGCTCGCCCCGCGCAAGCCCGGGCTGGGCGCAACCGCAATGGAGCAGCAAGGCACTGATCCGGTCGGTTTCATTGCCGCATTCATGGAACTTTTAAAAAGAGAAGGCAGCGATCCCGTGGCAATTATTGGTCAGGATATGTCCGGCGTTGCCGCAATCGAATATGCGGCGCAGAATCCCGACTTCGGTGGCTGCATTATCACACTCGATACCGGTATCCCGTTTACTCGGCGCGAACAGTTTGAAGACATGCGTCCCGTCTCCAAACGAATATTCTGGACGGTCTGGGACTGCCCGGAGCTGTTTTATGCTCCCTTTGCGTTTGCCTCGGAAGCGCTTTTTTCTAATGAGACAGCCGAGAAGGCATTTATGCATGATCAGTTCAAAGATATCCCACATGATCACGCACTGATCCAAGACCCAGAATATTATGCACTAGCGCTGGCTGGCATGTCTGATTTTATGAGCACTCCGAAGCGATCAGCAGATGAGCTGGTTCATTGGGTGCAGGACTGGACAGATGCGCTCCATAGTCTCGCTAAGCGGTCCAGAGTGGTGTTTATTGTTTCTGAGGGTCATGATTTCCTGCGATTTTCCGATATCGCCGAATATCTGCACGATATACCCAATTCAGAAGTGCTCCTGCTCAAAAATACGGCCCGGCTGTGCGTGTTTGAGAAGCCCGATGACGTCGCCGCTGCCATTGCAGCTACGCTTTCACCTAAACCACTTCAAATCGGAGCCTCCCCATCATGAAAACTATCTTCGCGCGTGTAGTCGTCTTGTCTCTCATTGTTCCTTTGACGGCCTGCGGTCAGGCTTCTCAATCCGCTGAAACCGGACAATCATCCCTCGCCGATGATGCAGCGATTGCAGCAACGGCTTCTGCCGTTGAAGAGCCAGCGGTTACAGATGTTGAAGAGGATGGTAGCGCCTTGCCATCTGGGGTAAAAGTTGAGAGTTTTAGGCCGCGCATCACGACCGTTTCGCAAGTGGGTCGCGATGAAAAACAGATCGGCTGCGGGCCGCGTGACTACGCACTGGAAGATTTGGAATACACAGCGAAGGGCGCCGAGCGTTCGATTACCGCCATCAAATTTGTGTTGCAATCAAACGGGACAAGCTCCTGCAACCGGCGCGAGGATTTGGTAAACTCTTCCTATGATGCGCCGCCATCAGCTGGCGGCCTGGCTGATACCATTACAATCTTCGCATCCACGCCAAGTCTGGTGGAGCTGCGCGGAGCCAACAACATGCAATCTACATTCGATGCAGCGCAACTGGCTGGTGATGATCTTGCCGCAAATGCGTTGATGCGATGCAGCGCAAATCCTGAAAGCCCCAACGTACCGGAAGGGAAAACCGGATTTCGTTTGATGTGCGGCCCTATCGACATCTCAGAGATCACTGATCTCACAGTGGTTGCCGGTGAAAGCAAGCAAGCGAATTTGAGTATTGATCTGACAGTAATCGAAAACTGATAGGTCGCGAAATAGCGACAATATGGTCTGCTATCTCGATAGATTATCATCACTGGTTATTCTTGCCACTTTTGGGATGTAGGAATGAACCAAGACAGCGCCACCGCAAGGCGTGGAACTTTCTCTCAACATTGCATCTCTATTATATCTGAAGAGAGTCTGGTGCTATAAAAATATAATATAAGCTATTTATATCTGTGATAGCGGTGATCAAATAGAGAGGGTAAAAATTGTTAATAAGTTTATAAAACAGTGAGTTAGATGAATTTTAGCCCGATATATGTAAGGCTTGACGTTTCCTTAAAAATTATTAAATACTAACTTTTATATATGGATAATTTTAGGGAGACTTGCAATGGTGAGGGCTAGATTTTTAGTCGGTACTGCATTGGGGATTTTCGGGTTTAGTTCAGCAGCTTTGGCTCAGGGAACGAATCCTCAGCAACAATCTACAAACCAAACGACTGGAAACCCTGTTTTCGGCGAGATAGTCGTGACGGCGCAAAAGCGAGAAGAAAATGTTCAGGATGTACCGATCAGCATTACGGCGCTTAGCGGCGATACGCTCTCCCAGATAGGTATTCAAGAATCTGAGCAGCTCGGCGAATTTCTACCCGGCTTGGAGATCAGTACGTCGAGCGGAGAGGGCAGTCAGCTTATCCTGTTTCTTCGCGGCGCAGGGCTGAACGATTTCAATACCAATAACTCTGGACCTGTCGCGATTTATTCCGATGAGGTCTATGTCAGTTCGCCAGCGCTCACCGCCTTCCAGTTTTTCGATACCGAGCGCGTCGAAGTTCTTAAAGGCCCGCAAGGCACGCTTTATGGCCGCAACACGACAGGTGGTGCTGTCAAATTTATCACGGCCAAACCGACCGACTATTTTACAGCAAAGGCCTCCGCGAGCTACGCAGAATTCGATACGACCCGCTTTGAGGCGGCTGTTTCCGGCCCCATTATAGATTCAATTCGCGCGCGTGTGGCGATTTCAAAATCCGATTCCGATGGCTATGTCACCAATCTGCTAGATGGGAGCAAAGAGAACGGCGTAGACACGTTTTCCTGGCGAGGCACTATTGATGCCGATGTGGCAGAGAGTTTTACTCTGCGTGCCAACATCCACGGAAACGAAGTTTCCTCTTCTGCGTTTAAGTTCAATCATCTTGGGTCATTGCCAGGCGGCGTCGACGCATTGGGATATAGAGGCCCCGACGATCCGTTTGAAGGAAGCTACAATCGCGGTGGTAATGTCGATTTATCTTCTATTGGCGGTTATCTGGAAGCAAATTTGGAACTTGGTGCTGTAACTATCACCTCTGTGACGGCCTATGATGAGGTAGATCGTTCGCTTCCTGAAGAAACAGATTCATCGCCTCTCGATTTACTGTTTGTAAACTACGATGTCGAAAGTGAGACTTTTACGCAGGAACTCCGCATCAGTGGAGAAGGCGACAATTTCCAGTGGCTTCTCGGTGGATTTTATTTGACTGAGGATCTCAGGCAGAATCAGACAATCGATTTGTTTCGCGAACTTCGTGTTTTGACGGGCGGAGCACCTGATCCAACCGGAGCCGTTGCAGGTGCGCCGGTGCTATTTGCCCGGTCACTTAACAGTCAAGACCTGGAAACATTCGCGATCTTTGGTCAGGCAAGCTATGAAATTTTGCCGGATCTAACCCTGACCGGCGGTCTTCGTTATACTAATGAGAAGAAAACATTTTCTGCATTGGGCCAACTGGAAGATCCGGCATTTTTCCCGCAGCCCGTCCCGGTTTATCAAGCAACAGATCTCGAGAATAAAGACGATGCAATTTCATGGCGTGTGGCCTTAGATTATCAGGCTACGCCTGACGTCCTGCTTTACGGTAGTGTTGCGAAAGGCTTCAAGAGTGGTGGCTTTAACGGGGGATTCCTCTCCCTTGATCCGGTCGAGTCTGCGATTCAACTGCAGCCTTATGAACCGGAATTTCTGACGGCTTATGAGGTGGGTATCAAATCGGACTGGCTCGACGGAGCACTTCGTGTGAATGCTGCCCTTTTCTTCAATGATTTCTCCGATCTGCAGGTTTTCACCCTAGTGAACACAAATGCGCTGCCGCTTCAGGTGCTGGATAATGCGGGCGGGGCGGAAGTATTTGGATTCGAGCTTGATACGACAATCTTTCCTACCGATGGCCTGTTGTTCAACATCAGTGCAGCCTATCTCGATAGCGAACTCTCCCAGCTAACCAACGCCGTAGGAACGAGCTTCGATGGGAACCGCATCGCTAACACCCCGGAATTCTCGGTGAGTGCGCTGGCACGATATGATTTTGATATCACAGACACTATCGGTGCTTTTGTCCAAGGCTCAATCGCTATGAAGAGCGATATTTTCTTTTCAACAGAGAATGATCCAATTGTGAGCCAAGACGGCTATGCCTTGGTCAATGCCCGTGCCGGTGTCAGTTTCGCAGAGGGCAAGTACAAGCTGTCCGTATTTGGAACAAATCTGACCGATAAGGCGTATCTTACCAATGTGACTGACTTAACCGATTTCGGTTTTTACAGCCGTTATTTTGGTCAACCCCGCCAGATTGGGGTTGAACTGGCTGTTGAGTATTAAGCGGATCCCCTAGGCTCCAGTGCTTATGGAGTCTTTGGCCTCGGCAGCGCAAAAGTTCTGTCGGGGCCAATTCCATTTTAGCTCTACAGAATTGTTTTTGATCCATAAGTGTCAGTCGAAGAGTATTCATCCGTTAGGTTATTGGCTCGGCTTGTTGGAGCGAAGCCGATCAACGACCATCCAGACCAGAAGAATTCCACACAGGCAGGCACATATGATGCTTAGCCACGCAACGTCAGAGGCAACGCCTTCGCCTGCTACGGCACCGGCCGTGATCGGTGCTACTGCGCCTGCCATCAACTGTAAGAACGGAACGATGAGCGCTACTCGTCCGGTTGGGTCAACGTCCAGAGCAATTTTGGTTTGGAACGGCAAAATGAACATCCATGCAAAACTGAAAATAAAGGCCGCCAACATGAAGAAGCTGGTAGGAAATTGCGACACCATTAGCAGGTAGACAGACACAGCAAGGATAAGCGCCGTCAGAAGCAGAAGCGTTGCCGCAGCAGGGAGTCGAGGTGCCAAAAAACCTGCCAACGCTGCGCCAGCTAATTGTACGACCAGAGAAACGGAAATGATGAGCTGTACCTCCTGCGCTTCAAGACCAGCGATCCTGCCAATGGGTTCGATAAAAGCCCAAATTGCGACAGTCATTATCATCTGTATAAAAATGATCGCACCGGTAATCATCACTGCCGGTGACAAATCAAGCTTATGGCTTGCATCTTTACTTGGGAGCGGCTTGAGACTAGACGGAAGAAGCTGGCTCAAAAGCGCAGATATGCTGATCACCATAGCTATAGCGATATAGCACCCCCTCCACCCCAAAGCCGGCATGAAGAATAGTGCAATCGATAGTACAACCAGTGCCTGACAAGTGGTGTAGCCAGCCATGAAATAGCCTGCAAGCCGCTCGGGTCGTTGGGTTCTTACAAGCACAGAGGTTACTACCCAAAGCAAAGCTCCGCCTGCCAATCCGGCAAGAGCCCTAGATACAGCCAGCAAAGCATAACTGTCGATCACGGCGCTTGCGAAATTGGTTAAACAGAGGCCAAGGGAGCATAGCAGTCCAACTTTACGCAATGCCGTCGGCGGTAAGAAGATCGTAGCGACGATAACTCCCACCGAAAGGGTGAAAGCCTCAATTGTTGCCAATTGGCCGGCACCTCTTAAGTCAACAATGTCAGCTTCTATAAGGGCACCCAAAGCCACCGGCTGAACGCCCGTTATCAAAAGAGCGCTGCAGCCAAGTGCAAAGGTTGCCCAGACTTGGCTGGACGAAAAACGGGAAACGCGCTCATCTTGTGACAGCGTCAATTGGCTATCGCCATTCAATGTCGATGATTCCCATGGATTAAACCGGGTTAAAGCGCGACTTCAGGCATCGGTATGGATGGTAGCTTCTTTGCAACGGCATGACAGCCGTCAATCGTGCGGTCGATATCATCTTCCGACATGGCGGGTGTGATGAACATATTGTGGAAGGGATGGAAGAAGACACCATGATCCAGCAGCCCATCACAAAATGCGACGCATGCGGGCATATTGCGGTTCCCATCGTCATCGTTGATCATAATCAGCGGCATTTGCGAAGGGCCGGTCTGATCAATGATGATGCCTGTCTCTTTCGAAACCTGCTCTAAACCGTCCCGCAGGCGGTCACCCAGCATTATGGTGCGTTCGATATAATCCGTCGTCCGGATCAGTTCGAGAGTTTTCAAACCAGCCGCCATGGCCGCCGCTCCGAACCAGAAGGAGCCGGTCACGAATATCTTGCCTGCAGCCTCGCGAGCACGATCACTGCCCATCAGGCAAGATAGCGGATGTCCGTTGGCCAATGTCTTGCCCCATGAAGACAGGTCTGGACGCACGCCAATTTTTTCCCAGCTACAATCGCGATCAAGCCGGAAGCCTGCCCGAACGTCATCCAGAATAAGCAGTGCATCTTTCTCATCACAAAGCTGGCGTGCCGTTCGCGCATATTCTTCATCGGGCAATTGTTGCGGGTGAATTACTTCATGCTTGAAGGGTGTTGCAAAAACGCCTGCAAGATCATCTCCCGCCTCCTCAACGGCGCGCCTCAGACTCTGTGCATTGTTATATTCATAATAAATATGATGCGCGTGATCCTCGGTCACAGTCCCTTCGGGCATGGGTGTGCACCATTTGGTCGCACCATGATAAGCACCCGTGGCGATCAGAATCTTGCGCTTCTCTCGATAAGCCCGCGCAGTCATCAACGCCATTGTGGTGGCATCAGTCCCATTTTTGCAGAACATTGTCCAATCGCAATGCGAAACCTGATCAGCATAAGCTTCAGCCAGTTCGACCATTCGCACAGAGGGGCCAGTAGCGGTGTCAATTTCACGCAATTGCTCAATATAGGCTGCATCGATTTCATCATGGCCATATCCAAACAGATTTGGGCCAAATGCGCAGAGATAGTCTATATATTGGTTGTCATCATAGTCCCAAAGATAAGCACCCTTTGCGCGCTTGTAATATTGCGGTGTACGAGGAGACTGCATTTTTACCGACAAGTGGCCGTATAAACCATTGGGTATGACCTCCAGAGCTCGAGCTTTTAAACGACCATCTTCATTTTGCACCATGGCAGACTCTCTCTTATAATTAATGTTAGTAAATACTAATAATTTGATCCTTGCGCTTTGTCAACAGAATGCTAGTCCCAGCTAACCGGGGCAGATTGAGTAAAATATTTCCTATCTGGGTTTGCTCTTTATGATCAAAGCAAGAATGTAAGAAAGTCGGATGGCAACTGAGATAGACAGAAAAAATATCAAGGGAGTGACGTGGCCCAAACAGAATCGCAGCGTCCATACGTTTGAGAAACTTTTGGAGTCTGCTCAAACAATCTTGCAGCGCTCGGGTCTTGAAGCCCTCAATTCGAATGCAATTGCGGATGATGCAGGCGTAACAGCACCAGTTTTTTATCGCTATTTTGAAGATAAATATGCACTGCTTGCTGTGCTGGGGCATCGGCTCACTGACGCACAAAATGAGTTATATGAGGCCGCTGCAAGGCTCACGGCTTCTCAAGACATGAGATCGAGGGACCAGTTCGAGAAGGCCTCCTTCAAACTGCTATCGGACACATATAAATTGACCGCTGCTTTTACGGGCTCTCACGCGTTGCTTATTTCTTTGCGCGCGCTGCCAGAACTCTCCGATATCAGGCTGACTGGTAATGATGAGATGGCGAAAGTCGGTGGCAACAGTCTTCGCAAGATGCGCCCCAATCTGTCCATGAAAGATGCAACAGAAAGGGCCAGAGTTTCCATTGAACTAGGCTACAGCGTTATCGAGATGCTTCTTGAAGTCCCAAGCATGTCGCGCAAACGCGTTCTTGAAAGAACAAATAAGGCCGTCATGGCCGTCTTCTTTGATGGTTAAGTTCGTATCCAAGATATTAGAGTGGTCGCCTTCGTATCAGCACTTACTGGTTATCAACCTTTTGTTCAAACCGTGCTCTTTATGTTCTGTTGTTCTTCACAATATGGATCGACGACTTATTGTCGAAGACGAAATTCTCTGTGGCTGGTGATGGTAAAAAGGCCTCGACTATCGCCTGTTTCGTGCCGTTTTTGTGCTATATAGATGCTGCTGACCCTGGCAGGATAGCATCCCCAAAACACAGCCCGTGATGTGAGCTCGAATTCCATTTTATCTTCAGTGTGTAGAGTTTCGATATTTAGCGGACCATCAACAGAATTTCGGGTGTTTGAAGGGACGTCGTTGAAAAAAAGTGGAAGATTGACCGGGTTTTTCCTGCAAATTTGAGAGAAACAGGGAATGGCCCGCCTGAGACCCGTTCGCTGCACACTGCACCGCGCACCACTTTTTTTCTTGGAATTCAGTGTCTCCAAGTTTCTTCGAAAAACACCAATATTATACGTATATTGGGGCAGGTTAGCTCATATAGATTGTGGTTTCACTCAACCGGAGACCATTTGTCCGCGGCGATATGGGGCTGAAATGGCCAATGATCTCGATGGCCCGAAACGCTGGCACCAGATGCACTTCTGGAAATCGGTGGTTTTAGGGGTCTATTTGAACCCAAGCATAGCGAGTTGGGCAGTCCAGCAAAGAGGCAGGCTTCCAATCCGCAAGATCTTCCGGCCGGTCAAATCAACTGGCTGAGTTCCATCGATAATGGATGAGATGATATCCGGAGCCAGATAACTAAGACGGGTGAGTTGTTGCAGATGCCGTTTGCTGTACTCGGATAGCATGGGTGAAGGGATGCCTCCAACCATTTGGTCTTGTGCTGCGAAAGCGTGAGCAATCAATCGAAGCAAAACGGGATCGGGATCGCGTTTTACCAATCCTTCGCCGGCAGCGATAACCAGTTTCAGATCGCGTCCTTTGCTAACGAGCTTCGCATTGATTGAGATAGCAACTGTTTGATCCTGGTCCGGAGGTGTAAATTCAATACCGATTGAGCTTTCATTAACAGATACACTGGCATTAAAATCGATCAACATTTGGTATTGCTCGGAAATGCTCATGTCGGGCAAAGAGTCAGCGATGGCTTCATGTTTTTCTATAGTTTGTGACAGAATCTCAGCGGTTTCCTGTGCATCAGATTCCGCAGAGTTGAGTTTCATGGATATTGCACTAATCACCAGTCGTTCGATCTCTCCAGCGGGCATTCGCCATTTGTCTGATTTGTCTCCAGGCGGAGTGCGTGTGACGTAGTAGCGGAAACGCTTCGAACCCTTTTTCGCATGCGTAGGTGTCATTGGTTTACCATCTGGATCGGTTATCATGCCGGTCAGTAAACTAGGATTGCGACTCTTCTTTCCCAACGCATTGTCACGCCTGTTTTCAGCAAAAACAGATTGGACCAAATCGAAAACCTTGTGTGAGATGATCGGGCTGTGCTCTCCATCGTAGATTTTGTCTTTATGCCGAACTTTTCCCACATAGATCGGGTTTTGGAGCAGATGCGTCAGAGTACCAGTTTTGAAATGGATGCCGCCAACTGCGCGCCCGCTCTTCCAAGTTCGAGTTCTGGTTTTGATATCTTTGACAGCGAGTTCATCGACAAGCTGCGGGACTGACTTCAGTTCAACATAACGCTGAAACATGTGCCGGACAGTCTCTGCTTCTGCTTCGTTGACGACCAACTGGCGCTCTTCCACCTTATATCCGTATGGGACACCGCCGCCCATCCACATGCCCTTCTTTTTGGATGCCGCTACTTTGTCGCGGATGCGTTCACCGGTTACCTCGCGTTCAAACTGGGCAAAAGAAAGCAGGACATTAAGGATCAGTCTTCCCATGCTGTTTGTTGTGTTGAAGCTTTGAGTGACACTGACGAACGATGCTTCATTCTCATCCAGTATTTCTACAATCTTGGCAAAGTCGGCGAGGCTCCGGGTTAGACGATCAACCTTGTACACTACAATGATGTCGACCTTGCCGGCTGTCACATCATCTAGCAGTTGTACAAGGGCAGGACGCTTCATGTTCCCACCGGACCAACCACCATCGTCATATAGCTCGTGGACTGCATCCCAACCTTCACTAGCCTGGCTTAAGATATAGGCAGCGCACGCTTCTCGCTGCGCATCCAGACTGTTAAAATCCTGTTCCAGACCATCTTCTGTGGATTTGCGAGTGTAGATGGCACACCGCTTCCGTTTTGCTCGCTCAACCATTGGCGAACGCCTTTGGTTTATATTCGCTTCGGTTCTTCAATCCGAAGAAACGAGGACCGGACCAATGGGCACCAGTTATCTCGCGGGCGATATTACTGAGGCTCGCATAATGACGGCCGTCAAACTCAAAGCCATCATCGCAAACAAGCACGTGATAGCTCTTACCGTTCCACGATCTTATAAGTCTTGTCCCAGTCTTGAGTGATATCGCATGCATGTGACCAGCTTTGCCGGTTCGCTCGACGCGCTTGCGAAGGCGCTCGATCTCGCGTTTGGTAGCTCCAGTCAGGCTACCATGAACACGTTCCTGCAAGCGATTGGCGATACCGCGCCGAAGCAGGTCCGGTCCGACATCGGGAGCTGGAGTTTTGAATGTATCTCGCCAGACCGATCGCAACTGGGTAGGCGGCATTACCATGAGATCCGCCAAACGTTTATCCGGCGTGGTCATGCTGCACCTTTTGGCTCTTTATCGCTTGGATTTTGTGTGATGCGATAGGCGGTGCCGTCATCACCGCGTTGTTCACGTGCGAGCGCATAGCCTTTCTTTCGCAGGCCGGTTAGAAATGCGCGAGCGCTATGTTGCTGCCAGTTTGTTGCTTTGCATATCTCATCGAGAGTAGCGCCTATAGTTCGCGATAGTTGCGCGATGACTTTTGCGGACTTGGTTTGTGGTTTGGTTTTTGATGACATCGAGGGTCTCCAGTTTGGCGCTGGTACTTCCAACGCTTCCACTGACCGGAGCCACGGATCGCTTTTAAGAGCGGGCGGCCTGTCGCAAATGATTTTTGCGACACCAACAACAATGCTCGAACAAGCTCCTAAGTCCAGTCGTTTATTCTGATAATTTGAAAAGCTGCATGTGGACTTCCGTAAAAAGTCGAGCATGGGTAAGGGCATGGCTGATGACGACGAAATTAACTCGATCAAAGTGCGAGCCGGTCTATTTGCGTTGATCACCGCAAGATTTGAAGATGCCAATGAAATCGCAGTTAAGGGGCAAGCCGCTAACCTCGGTAATCCTGATGTCAGCGGCTTGGTCATTGAACTGCGTTCGCTGCTCGACGAGATCAATGTTCAACTAGATGCAATTGAATTGATGAATGGTCGTTAGCGTCGGCTATTGGGCCGCAAGCGGAAAGTCTGCTTTTGGCTAGGATGCTGTTTAACGCAGTAAATCGATTGCCACCCAGGATCAAGGATCGAAATCTGCCTGGCAGGAATACACATACTGCCAAGCGTTCCGGAGTGCGATCTCGTTTACGCCAGCGCTATAAAGATTCAATTGCACCTGTTTTAGGAGGATTTGTTGAAAGTCTAGGCTGCGCTTGAGCCAAACTCCCTTTCGATCATGGTTGAAAAGGTTTCAAACACGCTCTCGGTCGCTCTTTCGGGCATGCCGACCAATTCGCGCTCAACAAATGACGCCGAGAACGAAATGAGGCTGATCATCCGAAAGAGCTTTTCTAGGTCGGCATCTTGCTTGATTGTTCCTGAGTGCTGGAGGTCTATCAAACGCTCTTGAAAATTATCATCCTGACCATAGCGCAAGGATGAAAGAGCCTTGCCACGCAGTTCGTCATTAGTAGCTATCTCACCCACACAAAGACGCATGAAGTCTCGCAATTTTTTGTCTTCGCGATAACGAAACTTGAGATAGGCCAGCACTTCATCAGCCAATGCGGGGTACGGCGGATAGGTTAGCTTTCCTGACTGTTTCTCTACGATAACGCCTTCGACAAGCGCAAGAAAAAGACCCTCTTTCCCGCCAAAGTAACGATTGATCAGAGATACATTCGCGCGAGCTGATCGGGCTATTTCAGCGACCGATGCACCGTGATAACCTCGTTTGGAGAAGACTTTCATCGCTGCCTTCAAAAGGCGATCTTCGGTGTTCTCGCGGTTCCGCCCAAGCGAGTCGGTTGAATCATTTTGGGCAAAGTTTTTCGTCATCTTCCTTCAGTTGTAATTGATCATTTACATTAGCACAAACATATCTCATTATGTAAGCATTCGTTTACATGGAGATTGCTGGAAAAATGGCCAACTTGGACTACGCAAACAGTAAAGCGCTAATTGAACCTGAAGAGCTTCAAGCAAAGCTTGGAAATGAGAATCTCGCGATAGTTGAAATGGATGCAGACGACACGGAGTATCAACAAACTCATATCCCCGGATCCATCTTCTGGAATGTACAAGAAATTCTCGATGAAGATTCTGTGAACCTTACAGACTTAGCTAAAATACAAAGATTGCTGGAACGGTCAGGCCTAACACCCGACACAGAAATAGTTGTTGCTCACAATTCTCATCGCGGCACATCAGGATGGGTTTACTGGTTCTTCGCTCGACTTGGCCATCACAAGATTCGGGTTCTGAACGGTGGGAAAGAGAGGTGGCTTTTGGAAAAGCGCCCCCTGACACCAGACGCGACAATCATTGGGCAAGGAGATTATCCTGTTGCACAAGTCAGCAAAGCCTTTAGCTGCAGTTTATCGGAAGTTTCGGACGCACTTCTTGACGATGATACGACTCTGCTTGATGTCAGGACAAAAGCTGAGTTCGATGGCTCGGTCTATCTCAACGCACCACCGAAAGAAGGTGAGCGGGCAGGACATATTCCCGGAGCGATCCATCTTCATTGCGATGATGTGCACAAGGAGGATGGCTCATTTCTTTCACGGGCAGATATTCTCGACCTCTTGAAAACGATCGACATCGACGGGGCCAAGCAAGTGTTTCCGTATTGCGCGATAGGCGCTCGATCTGCGCATATGTGGTTTGTCCTCACACAATTGCTCGGATGGGATCGAGTGCGAAACTTTGATGGGTCCTGGCGCGAATGGAGCTCAAACCCTGAAAGCCCTGTCAAATGAGCAGTGAGATTGAAATATCAAAGCATCAGGAGCTAACGCCTTTCTTCAGAGCGAGCGCTCGCTTCGAGGGTGTAACTCTTATACTCTTAATGTGCGTTGCAGTGCCGCTGAAGAACCTGACATCGCTCCCTAACCTGACAGGTGTCGTCGGTCCCTTTCACGGTTTGGCTTTTCTCTTGTTTCTCTATGCCGTTGTCGAAAGCTGGGCTGCGGGAGATCTACCTCTACGTTGGGTTCTTGCTGCTCTGTCAGCATGTCTCCTGCCTGGGGGAACCTTCGCACTTCTTCACTTCTACAACCGTCGCAGGACCCGACAGCAGTTTGAAGAGAGACAGAATGTATGAGCTAGTTCGGATAGGCCATTTTATTTGCCTCATCGTCTGGATAGGCGGTCTGTTTGCAGCCACCTCAATCACTTCGAGCCGCGTGTCCAAAGAACACGGTGATCATACGCCGCTCCTTTGGGCTTCGAGGCGCGCGGTTGTTTGGATTGTAACACCTGCAATGATTGGAACCATCGCATTTGGATTGGTCTTGGCTCAAATTACCAACCAGTTCAGCCAAGGCTGGCTTCTTTTAAAACTATGTTTAGTATTGTTCTTGGTTGGTATGAACGGCGTCGTTGCAGGAACCATGCGGCGTGCGGTGTTTGGAGAATTGGTGAAAGCTAAATCTCTTTTCTTTTCTCAAGTGATCATCTTGATTTTCGCAACTCTCGTGGTTGCCATAGCAGTTACCAGGCCATCCTTCACATGAATCCCTGAAGACTGTGATACGGTCGAGTTAAAGCGCCACCAAGTGACTATGTAAGGGACATCAGTCCGCACTAACACAGAATGTGCCAAGGCTTAGTAAATGGACATGCGCCAGCTATCCATTTTTCACAGAAGTTTATTGTCAAAGATCAAATGTTTGACTGCACAAAGGCTGCTTCTTGGGCCGTGCAATATCGCCCTAGAATCCGATTGCGATGCGGAAAGCGACCGAACCGGGCGATAATGTCATAGTGATGTCGAGCCCATTCAAGTCCACTTTCTGGACCGTGAGTGGTGTAGAGCTCGACAGCACGTCGCTGATCTTCGAGATTCTCTTGATGCATAAGCGGCAGGTAGAAAAACGCATGCCGTTCGCCCTCACGTGCCAGATCAATGTCATCACCCAAACCGATCGCGTGATGCGCCAGCTCGCGGCCAAGACCATCCGACGCATAAGCTTTTGGAGTATCGCGAAACGCCATTCTAGGAAGCTGGTCGAACAATAAAGTGAGAGCGAGGCGGCCATCTCTTGATGACCGCCACTCCTCCAGTTCTCCAGACACCGCGTGCGCATACAATTCGCCAAACTTCTCAGTAATCTCCTGATCAAACTCCGGGGTGGATTCAAACCAGTGCTTCTCGGTTTCGGATGTAAACCAAAAGGCAAGCACATCTTCGATGCAGCGCGCAATATCTGTCATGTTCAGTTCCAGCCCGCTTTTTTCAAGTAAGCGGGTAGGTTGGTTTTACGGCCCAGCCAATGCTCGAGGAACACCGGATCACCATCCATCCCGATCGTATCAAATGAACGATACATCAGCATCAGATCTTCCCCCTGTTCTTCGAGAACCGCACTTTCGCTGATTTGCTCATAGCGGAGATCTCTTCCCAATGCCTCGCCGATGATTGCGGTGATTTCGAGCATCGTTCGCGCATCGCCAGCCAATGGCGCCGCCCGGTTAGCCCAAAGTCCTGGTTGTTCGAAGGCCTGGGTAACCATGGCGCCAATATCGTCGCATGCAATCTGTCGATAAAGCATCTCTGGGCGCATTGGATAACGCACAGTTCCACTTTCCATGATCGCCTCCTTATCCCATTCCCAATTGTCGAGGAATGCTGCGGGCCTAAAGACCGTCCAGGTCTTACCGCTTGCGCGCAAGCGCTGCTCAATCTGCCACTTGCTATCGAGATGAGGAACACCCGTATTGCGGTCCATGGTTGATGCGCCGGAATAGACGACGTGCTCGATACTATCTATCGCTGCGGCTGCATCAGTCAGGTTGCGGCCTTGTCTAAGCTCAGCATCAATCCCGGCTTCGAGGAAGTCTTGCACCGAGAACAGTCCGGCCGCCCCTTTTAGAGCTGCATTGATGGAAGAACGGTCTTCCAGATCACAAGCAACCACTTCAGCACCATTCGTTGCCAGTTCCCTTGCGACATCTTTTTCAAGGCTTCGGGTAAGCGCGCGGACATTATGTCCGTTCCTAAGGAGGTGCCGAGCAACGGCGCCCCCCTGTTTGCCCGTCGCCCCTGCGACTGCGATGGGGGCGGTTGAATAAACCTTTTGTGTTGAGTGCGAAATCGTCATTACTTGCTCCTTGCTTCAGTTGAATGTTGACACCGAAGATCGCCAAAAAACCCGAGGATAAGGAGACCGGATTCAGCGCGGTCACTGCGCGATTTTGCAACAAGTCAAGCTGTCAGTTTCACGCACACTCACTGCGCTTTAACGGGCATTTCGCAGTCACATGATTTTCTCCAAATGCTTTTTTCCAAAGCTTGGAGATCCAGATGACACGCCCCGTTTACATTCTTGCGTTGGCAGCTTTCGCTATTGGGACACAAAGCTATGTCTTTGCTGGCCTTCTGGCAGAGCTTGCCAAAGATCTGGATGCTAGCATTTCCGCAGCAGGTCAATTGATGACAGCTTTTGCAATCACAAGCGCGATTGCTTCGCCACTTGTGGTGAGCTCGCTGGTCCGTTTTCCTAGAAGAGGTGTCCTCATTGCCAGTCTCAGTGGGGTTGCAGCGCTAAACTTCGCGTCGGCTTTTCTGCCGACCTATGAGAGCTATCTGGCGATGAGAATAGTGATCGCGATTACAGGCAGTGCGGTTATGCCGATGGCTGGCGCTATTGCTGCGGAGCTAACCCCTCCTGAGAAACAAGGCCAGGCGCTCGGATTGGTACTTTCTGGACTAACAATCGCGTTTATCGCGGGTGTCCCGCTTGGCACGGCGATTGGGGGCTATTTTGGCTGGCGTTCAACATTTGTGTTTGCTGGTGTGGCCGCAGCTTTAGTTGTACCAGCGATCTATTTTGGGGTGCCGCGATCGACGGTATTGCTCGATACCTCAAATGTGCAAGCCGACTGGTCCGTGCTCAAACAGCCTATTGTGCTCACCTGTCTTGCATTGATCGGCCTTGCGTTCGTCGCGGCCTATCCAGTTAAAGCGTTCATCGGTCCACTCATCACCGAGCTTACTGGCTTTGAAGGGTCGAGCATCGCAGTAATGCAATCGGCGATTGGATTTGGATCGTTGTTAGGTCTCGTTGTAGGAAGCCGTCTTGCCGACGCGCGTAGCTTTGTATCCAACATGCGAGAGATGTTTCTCGTTCTAACCATCGCTCTAGCAGCGTGGAGCTTCCTTTTCACTTTTCTAGAGGTGCGAAGCATGACCGCTATTGGGCTGACCTTTGTTACCACCCTAATATCAAGCGCGGCATTGATCGCTCCTTCACCAGCTATCGAGAAAGCGCTCGTGAGAGCTGCTCCTGACCAGAGTTCACTAACCCTCGCTCTCAACACGTCTACGATATATCTGGGGCAAGGCATAGGAGCTGCTCTGGGAGGCATTGTGATTGCATCTTCAGGCTATTGGGCCATCGGCTTCGCTGGTGCTGTAGTGGCTTCACTTGCGCTTTTTCTCGCCTGGCTGGGACCGGAAGAAAATCGCTAGATCGATAGTCCTAGTGCACTATCCTTCAATAGACCAACAAAAGCCTGCACTCTGGAGGTACGATGCAGATCGACGTGGGTGATAGCCCATATCGGTTCTGCCCATCCATCATGTTTTTCGCCGATTTCCAAGTGCCTTACATCCGATAGCGAATTTGGCATTGGCCCAGCTCCAAGACCACGTTCGACCGCTTGCCATAGCGTCGCGACATGATTGCTCTTCAAGGCAACCTTGGCTGCATCGCTGTTTTCCCGGACCCAGTCGAAATAGGGGGTTGAGGGAGCAAGATGATCCGGCACCACCTGCGGCAGCACGTCAAATCCCTTGGCGCTATCGCTCAGGAGCTTTTCATGTGCGTAGAGACCTATCTTCAACTGACCCATCGGGAGAACCACATTATCAGGGTGATTGGGCTTCGGCCCAACGCGAAAGGCAATGTCAGCTTCGCCATAGTGCAATTTAAGTGTTTGATCACTCACAATCAGTTGCACGTTTGTCGAAGGATGCAAGTCTCGAAAGCAGTCGATTAGCTGGAGCAACGGATCCACGAGAATGTCGATCGCCGTGATGGTCAGAAGGCCTTCCACCTCACTCTCGGCTCCAAGGGCTAGGCGTTGAAGCTCTCCGAATTGCTCTTCCGTCGAAGTTGCGATCCTTAAAAGCTGTTCGCCCATTCGAGTCGACGTGAAGCCCCGTGCATGGCGTTGGAAGAGTTTGGTGCCAAGCTCCGCTTCCAGCGTATCGATATGACGGGTTACTGTCGCCCTGTGGATACCAAGGCTCTCGGCTGCGCCTAGCGTTGTTCCCAGTCGAGCAACCTCTAGCGCAGTTCGAATTTCATTCCAATTCTTCAATCTAGGATCCAGTGCTGGTCATCAGGCTAGCAAGATTAGAAGCCATGATGTGAAAACTCCAGCTAGATCTTACCAGGGAGACGATTACCAAAATGCCTAGTACGCACAAACAATAGCCGAATATTACATCGGCTTTGTAATGATCGCTATTAACAGCGCAACCGCCGCAAATTGGTACCGGGCTTAGAATCTCTATTCACAGGTTTGAGTTTCGTAATTTGGGCCGATTGCGGACTGTCTGGTCCTAGCTGGTCGACGTTGAAAGCGGTAAGTCAGCATCCGACCCAATTCCTGACATAAAAGATTGGTCAGTGTTGCCCCTCAACAAGAAGCCAAGCTTTGAAACCGAGGGCTCGTAACCACTGCCTTTCCAGTTAAACCCGTAAATCGGACACGAGTCATTGACCACGACGGTCTCAGCCGCACGTTTGTTCAATGCTTCTGGCCTTTTACAAGATATACGATCTGCGAACTTTTGCCCTTCAGGAGAACAGCACATTGTCACGTCGAGCAAAAATGGCAATCGCGATCACATCGCTGTGTACGCTAATCACAGCGAGCATGATGATCCCATCTGTCGGGAGCGCTCAACAGCCTACTGATTGTGACTACTGGGGAGAGACTGCCACTTTGGTGGCCACCAATTATGACACTGCCAAACGTATGGGCGTCAGCGCAAAAGAGGCGATGGCTGAAACGAAGCACTTATTTGATTACGACAATCATATAAAAAACGGAGGGATGGGGGCTGCCTATTATGGGGCGGTGTTTGAGGCTATTGAAAGAGGCGTGCGCGGTAACGCCCTTTATAAAGTTGGCGCGCGAGCCTGTAGGTCCTTTCCAGCAGGCACCTTTGATCCTGACCGTTTTGGGAAGTATGACTGAGGAGCGGTGCTTAACCCTGTTCAAACCTGATTATGTCCTAAGAAAGCTATGCCGGAGTAAGAGTTCAGGGCATGAAGGCACCGACAATCGAAACGAAACAGATGATCCGGAGGGCGCATACGCCTGATGATTTTGACGCCTCCTTCGCGCTATAGTCCGATAAGGACGTGGTGCGCTTCATCGGTGGCGTCATTCAATCAGAGCACGATTCATAAAGCCGGTTACTTCGGTGACGTAGGTTTTGACGATTTCAAGCGAAAATTGCCCATTCCTTTTGGCAGTTTGCCTTAAGCGGGATAGGCAATCGCGCCCCGCATTGCAGGTCAAGGGTATACGACCGAAGACATGCTGGCTGGCTACAGATGGTTTGATGCAACGTTCCCGCAATCCCAGGCCTTTTGCCTGATCTCACCTGAAAATGCTGCGTTGATCAGGGCTGCTAGAAAGCTTGGCTCCACGAAAAATTACTCTGCTCCCGCCAAAGACCAGACGTCATCGATGTTTCTCAGGGCCTGCGCTGACGAAACAGCTGAACAAGGCCGATAGCGGTGATTGCTGATCCTGCAAAAAACAATGTCAGTTTTGCGGGTGTAGCCCAAACTTTCGCAGCGACATACTCATGATGTCCCTGCAACAGCATCACTTGGGTGAAGCCCTCAAATAGATCGACTGGGATCACAAGAAAAGACGGCAGCGCGAGCCACAATCCTGTGCGGCCAAAGGCCTTTAGGGACACACCGATAAAGAATGCGCCATAGAGAAATGGGTAGAGAACATCGACGGTGGCCGTAAGCCAGATGTGCACTGTTCGTTGGATTGGCGTCATGCACGAAACGTGATCCAAGATTACCTGCGCCTCATATATTTCATCAATGATGACAAAATCCCATACATGCATGACGATGCCGAATGCCGCGGTGAGCATAATTGTCGAAGCGAATGTAAACCAAAGCGCCGAAGCCCTAGTTAGAAATTCTAGCCGTTCTAATAGCACCTTCTGCATCCTCTCAGTCCAATAGTCAGATGCGACCCGGTGTGCAGTGTAGGTTAGTAGCGCAGTAGAGCAAACGTGCAAAAAATGGTCGGCAATGGCTTGGGCGGCATGCGAAACCACCTTTCTAAGATGAGAAGCGCACGATTGTTCAATCATATGGTGGCTTCCTCCGGTATGGTGTTGTCCTCTCTCAAACGCTTGAGGTATTTCATGAGATTAGCCAAGTTCATTGCTGTGGTATTCCTGTGCGTTTCAGCCGCCGTCACATTCGCATGGTTTGCCTTCCCTGAGACAAGCTCAGGCGTTCTGCTCAGGTTGAACAACGCCCGAGCGGGTCTGTCCGAAAAGTCCATAACGACGCCAATCAGCGATGTTGCATATCTTGAAGGTGGTAGCGGTCAGAAGGTGGTACTCATTCACGGGATATTCTCTCGCAAGGAGCATTGGGTCGACTTCGCTAGGCGCCTGACGGATGATTATCAAGTCATTGTGATTGACCTTCCCGGCTTCGGCGACAATGGGTTGCTCCCTGACAGCGAGTATGCATTGCAAAAACAAAGCGAAAATCTGTCAGCTGTGTTTGACGCGTTGGAGCTAAGCGACGTTCATGTCGGTGCCAATTCGATGGGCGCGTCAATCATTGCACAAATTGCCGTGGAACAACCGGACCGGATTGCATCGCTGGCCTTCATCGGGAGCCCGTTGGGCGTGACCAGCCCAACACTCAGCGACATGGAGCGCGCTATTGCTGAAGGTAAAACGCCACTTCTTGTGCGGTCACAGGAAGAGTTCGAAGGGCGTAATTCATGGCTTTCCCCAAATGGAATCAGTGTACCTCAACCTATCCTCACAACTTGGATGCACGCCGAGCTCGCGCAAGTCGAGAAGAATGCGCGCATCTGGGCCGTTGTTCATGACGAGAACCCGGTGCCTGATCTTCTCGAACTTGCGCCGAAACTGAACATGCCGACTCAGATTTTATGGTGTACAGAAGACCGGATTTTTCATGTGAACGGTGCAGCCGTACTCGCTAGAAAGCTTTCATCGGCTAAACTTGATGTGCTGGACAATTGCGGTCATGTTCCGATGGTTGATGCGCCGGAAGAAACTGCCATGAGATATCTGAATTTCCTGACCTCACTCCGCACTTCGATAAAGCCAACTGACTAGGTTGAGAATACTATTTGTATGGCCAGGCCCACAAAGCTCAAAGCCAAACCAATTATCACAAGGCTTTTCACAGCACTTGCCGTGGCAAGATGGCCTTCGGTTACGGTGGCACGGCCAGTATATGGGTCGAATGTTGCGGGCATGCTTTCGCCAATATGACATTCGTCAGCATCGGCGACTTCTACGTCAGCAGTTTCGACACCGGAATAGTGCCCTGACACTACGCGAAGAATCGGGACTTCAACATCGTGTCTTTCAGTATCGTATTCAATGTCTATTGCGATCAACTCTGCTGTTACACTCAAGCCGCGCCGTTGCCGTACATTGTTGAGATGATGTTTGACCAAGCCGCTTACAATTAGGCCTAGTCCAATCAAGACTACCGTCGGCCCGAGAACGACTTCGCCATCCAATCGGGGAACGTTTGGCAGTACCAGCATAAACACACCGGCTGCAGTGAGCGAAAAAGACAAGCCCGGCCTTGAGGATATTGCTTGCTCCGTATGAATTGGGCCGATGACAGGATTGTACCTTGCGGGCCAGATGGTGCCGATCGGATAGGTGTTCCATTCATGCACCTGGAGCGAAGTATAGCGAGCACCTTGATAGCGTCCTTCACATACTTCGAAAACCGCTTTGTATAGTGAGCGCTCTTTTCCAGTCCGTCCATCTTTTGCGATGCGCTTATCCGAGTGAGCTACAACAGCTGCTCTTACCTGGACTGCACCAAAGACAAAACGAAGCTGGCATAGCGCGGCACCTATTCCAATCAGCAATAATACGATGCCGATAAACCCAATGAAGGCTTCCGCTCCATCAAAGATCATATCGATTAATTCGAGCATATCAGCCTGCAACTAGCACTGCTGCTATCCTATGTTCTCAGTCGGCACAGGCTATTGAATAAACGTGCAAGACTTCGTCGTTCGGTGATTGACTGGACGCGCCGCGCTGTATTCAGACTAGGCGACAATGAGCTATGATTTGAACTGGATGGACCTGAAGGTCTTCGCGGCGGTTGCGAAGCATCGATCACTGAAATCTGCGGCAAAACACGGCGCTGCCAGTCAGCCGACATTGAGCCGACGCATAAGCGCTTTGGAACATGCACTCGGGGTGAAGCTTTTTGAGCGTACATCTAACGGGCTCGCATTGACAGAAGTGGGAAAAATCCTCCGCATCCATGCTGATGAGATGAACCGTTCAGCGGCTCGTTTAATGCTTACTGCAAGCGACGCTAGGACAACAATCAATGGAACGGTCCGGATTGCGGCAAGCGAAAGCGTCGCAGTGTATTGTCTTCCGGCGATGATCGCAGACCTCCGCAGAGCGAAACCGGAAATTGATATCGAACTGGTGGCATCGGATACATCCAGCAACCTCTTGCTCAGGGAGGCTGATATCGCTGTGCGAATGTATCAACCAACACAAGGTGAGCTAATTGCCAGAAAAGTCGGCGACTTAGAGATCGGAGTCTTCGCCTCGACGGACTACCTGGCGAAGCGCAAAACGCCTACATCGGTCGCGGAGCTGATGGATCACGATATCGTCGGCTTCGATCGCAATAAGGAGGTTATCAAAGGTTTTCTGACAGAAAACCTGATCATCAATCGCGAGTTTTTCCCATTCCGATGTGATAATCAGATCGTGAATTGGCAAATGGTGCTGGCAGGATACGGAATAGGCTTCAACCAGCTGCAAGTAGGACTTGTAGAACAGAGGGTTGTACGGCTTTTGCCCGACCACAAACCCCGTTCTTTGCCAATATATCTGGTCGCTCACTCTGAACTCAAGACGAGCGCAAGAGTGCGCTGGGTGTTCGATTTCCTGGTAGAAGCCTTCGCCCCTTATCGATCAAGCCTAGGGTCCTGACCCTAATCTGTCGCCGTGTCGCATCCGGAAAATACAAGGTGTTCTGTGAGGTTAACCTATCGCAGCCGGTCGGCCAGTGCCGCCCGGAGCGCATCATCAATTTGCGTTGGACGAAAATGTGGCAGGAGGCTTGTAAACCTGCCGCCATCAATACGATGAGGCACATGCCAAAGATACGACATTTCAAGGATGCCTTTGAAGTCTGGTTTGAACAGGCTGACAAGCTTTAGGAGATTCCAAGGAACTGTTCCTACCTTGAGATCGCGCCCACAAATACGCTCAAGCGCTTCGATAAGATATTGCCCGGTTAACGAGAAGCCCGGAAAACCGACAGTCTCAAAATGCTCTAGCTCTGACCGTTTTTCGGCCAGCAGGCGTGTGGCATGAGCGAGATCGGGAAGGTAAGCCCAGCTATGCATTGCATCCAGCGGTCCAGGATATTTTACTCTACCAGATGCAATCTGCGCTGTGATTTGCGCATCAAACCAGTTACCCGTTTGCCCTTGCTCGATAAAATCTCCAGCACGCAGAATTATGGTTTGCAGCCCCTTTGCGGCCGCGGCCTTATATTCCTTCTCCATTTGGACGCGAGCCCGCCCGAGGGTGCCGCGTGCGAGTTGGGGCACATCTTCGTGAAGAAGTTCAGGCATTTCTTGGCCGAAATTGTAGACGTTGCCGGGCACGATAACAGTAGCGGCAGCTTGGTAGGCTGCTTGCAAGATGCTAGCTGTAAGCGCTGGCAGGTCGGTGCTCCAACGCGCCAAGGGCAGGGAGACCGCATTTACGACCAAGGAAGCTCCCTTGGCTGCTGACCTAATGGCATCCTCGTCCAAGGCATCTCCTCTGATCCATCGCATATTTCCGGACATCACTTTCGGCTCGGATCGAGCGAACAAGCTCACATCCCAACCAGCCTCGCCGAACGCGTGCGCGGCCGCTCTTCCAAAGCGGCCATTTGCACCTGCAATCAAGACATGATCCTGCATTTTATCCCATCCTCAAAAGAGGGATAATGGAAGGCGTATTGTGTAAGGTCGAGGCGACAAATTCGAAACTGACACATTCACAAATGAAACTCAAAACAACCGTTTCAGAACTGCAAACCTCACTCTCTATAATGTCTCTTTACCTTTCCAGCGTCACCTGTGAACTGCTGCTCAGATTTTGGAAGGAGAAAAATATGAAGTTGATCGCTGCAGTAATGGCTTTGCCACTGATGGCAATTTCATCTTTGCCCAATGAAGATCCTCCGTTTCAGCCCTACGATATCCTCGGCATATTCCTTACTGATGAAGGCAGCACGCTGGTCGAGATATTCGACTGCGGCGATGGTTCGCCGTGCGGTCGCTTCCTTTGGTTCCATCCAGATGCTCCGCCCAAAGGAGCACGAAAGCACACCCGGTTTGGCGATCCAGGCCGGCCGCTCCTGGGGTCACTTATGCTCAACGGATTCTCCCGCAGAAATGAGGATTGGCGAGGTGGGAAAATCTACGATAGTGATAATGACAAGACTTATCATGCGCGTTTGAAACGCCTGCCAGATGGGTCACTTCAAGTGAAAGGATGCATTGGGCTTTTTTGCCAAACACAGGTTTGGACTAGTGTGATAGTCGATCAGCCCTGATTGACTTCTCGCTACATTGATTTGAATTCTCGCAAGGCCCCGATGCCCATTGTAGGCGTAATACCGAAAAGGTCTCGGGCTGTGCGTGCAACATGCGCTGCATCGGAGAAACCTGAGTCTATTCCTGCTGCTCCGATGTTTTGACCGCTCAAAACACGGTGGACCGTAGCGACGCTTGCACACCAGATTTTGAACTTGCGGAATGTCTGCCCGGTATTTGCCTTGAAGTGCCTTAGGGCCAGTGTCCGCTCTAACCCCAACTGCGACGCTAGTTGCTCCTGCGACATGCGCTCCATTGGCGCTGCATATAGTTGCAAAACGATTTTCAAGACTTCAAAGTCAGGTTCGAGAAGCGGCCGTGAGAGTGCGAACCTGAAGTCCTCGACGACGCCTGCGTCCGTGTTCTTGATGGCAACTGGTACATTCGCAAACTCGGCGGTGACAATTGACAACTCGCCTCGATCGGTCGAGAGTTGCAATCCATCAAGATAGACAATCTCTGCTCCTCCGCTCCCAATCGATACGCTGTGCAACACGCCAGGCATTATGCAAACTATCTCAGCCTTCAACTCTCGACTCTGACTGCTGACAGTGATTGGCGCTCCCTGACCGAACAAAACACACGGCATAATATTTCGATGCGGTGCCAGTTCGCCCTTCTGGAATGAGAACATGTGCGTGCGAAATCTTGGCGCATTGTTAGGCGAAGGGACTTCATTCACTTTAGACGTCCCATATGGGTTGAGCTGATTGATGCGCAGCAAATTGTAGGTCCGCTAAACAACATTTTCTCCAAATAAGATATACCGACACGATTTTCCGCGTTGGTTCTAAAGTCCGTTTGGCTTCGGCACCATGCGGCGATGGATCACTATGAGCATATCCTGTCCTCAAAGTTTCACACCGCCGCAGCCATCGCTTTTCTTAATCCTCTGAACGATCCAGCCAGTTGGCAACCGCTGCGGTATATTTCCGGGGTAGCCTGTGGCCGCTGTCAAATTCGACTTTAGTGAGCTGGCTTCCGGCAGCGTGCACTAGCTCGGCATTTTCTTCAGCTGTGGAAAACTGGTCTTGCGCTGCCGTGATCAGAAGCCACTGAGCACTCACTTTTGCTGCATGGGTAACTGGCGCCACATCAATTGCACTGCGGGCGGCGGGTGGAACCATTGTGACAATATGCGACACGCGATCATCTTGCGCAGAGAGCAGGATCGCTGTTTGAGCTCCCATGCTATACCCGATTGCAACAACGCGATCAGGAAGACCGAACCGCTTATCCAGATGATCGAGCAGCTTTACGTAGTCTTCGACTGTCCCATTGATCATCGATCGATACGGACCCGATTCGCCAGAGCGTAGACTTCTCAGCCGGTCCATCGGAGAAATGTCACTGATCCGAGCTCCATGTGCGCGAGCGTCCAAAGCCACAACCCGATAGCCTCGGTCAATCATATCTCGGGTAATAGCGTCCACATAGAATGACTGATCATACGCGAGCCATGTGATGCTTGAGCCACCCATACCGTGCATAAGGATCGCGAGTGGTGCATCATCATCAGATACATGTTTTTGAAAAAGGAATCCGGTTACTTGTTCTCCATCTTCGGCCTCCAGGACCAGATGCTCGATCCGCGTTTGCGCATTAGCCGGTGCTTGGCTGAGCCACAGAAAAGCTGCAGCAAGGCCGAACAAAATCTTCAGGAATACATTATTCATAGCGATCTCCATTGGTGCAGAAGGATGCTAGAGCGAGCGCTGTCAAAGCAGCGTCAAATCAGCTTGAGCGCGAACGTAGTCACCATGTCAATTTGGCAATAGTGCCGGATTTTTCACCAGGCCGAACACTCAATTCCAATCCAAAGTGCGTGCAAAGCCTTTGAGTCAGTGAAAGCCCGATGCCAAAGCCACTGACATCGCCCGGCTTACCAAAACCAACACCTGTGTCTTCGATTAAAACTCCTCGTGGCAAAATCAGGATTGAGACGTTGCCCTCTTTTGTGAAATTGAAGGCGTTGCGGATGAGGTTTCCCAAGATAACTTGGGCAACCGCATCCGGGACCGGCATGTTGGTATCCCTTTGCCCCATGATGGAAAAACTCACTTTCCGATGATCGCGCATGTGCTGATTGATTTGCGCTGCACTTTCGCAGTTTTGCCAAACATTACAGGCCGCACCTGCGTCTGGCTCGCGGCCAAGCCACAAGATCCCTTCGGTTAACAATCGCATATTTCCAAGCGATGACGTCAGCCTCGTCATCGCTGGATTCTTACTCCCACTAACCTCCAAAAGTTCGGCAGCCCCCACTGCAATCGATAAGGGTGTACGAAGTTCATGGCTAACATCGCGATTAAACTGCCGCTCTCGCTCTACAAGTTCATCAATTCGGCGGTCTCGTTCCAACAAAGCTTCTGCGAGGAACGCGACCTCTTTGGGAGCATGAGTTAGTTCGGATGGCTCCAAGGCAATCGCGGAATGCCTTGCTGCTGAAGCGGCCATTACCTCAACGGGGATACTCAAACGTTTGGCAAGTCTGCGAAGAAATACGAGCGCGATTGCTAGCATAATTACACCCAAGATCCCGACAATAACAATGAATTTTACGACCTGATCGACCGAACGAACATACGGGCGTGCATTGAACACCAAGTACGATGGAACCCCAGCGTTTGAGCGGACCGCAATATGATAGTGGTTCGCTTGATCGACCGTAATTTCATACTCGCCGTCAGGCCAATCTGAATTGATTTTCGCCTTCAGAACAGGGGGCAATGCATCATGCCCCAGATAGTGTTCCATCTCCAAGCCCGTGACTTTTTCGCCTCGTGCTGAAGAAGATGTGCGCTGCGTTGCGGCGATCTCGTCCGCTTTGCGACTGACCTGGTTTTCAAAAATCTGATCTTCAAGATCAAAGCTTGAAAGCACTGCGATGAGTACGGTTGCAGCAAAGCAAAGGCTTACAGAAAAAAGCAGATTGCGTGTTAGCAGGGCTCTTACGGTTGGCGACTTCGACATCACGAGTTATCATCCAAGACTAGCCGGTATCCGCGCGCCCGATCAGTCTCGATCCGAACAACCTGCGAGGCGGAAGATTGTACATTGGAGAGTATCCGGCGCAAATTGTAGATATGTGTTCTCAACGCGCCACTCACTGGCGGCTCGTCACCCCAAATACGGTAGGTAATCGTTGAACTTAGCAAGGGATTTGGCGCTTCTTGGATCAGCCATTTAAGAATATCTGCCTCCATATTATTCAGTCGCCTCGAAGCGACTTTGCCGCTTAAAGTCTGTTGATGAGGATCAAACACTAGCTCACCGTAATGCAGCTCAGTCGAGTTCAGCACCTTTGGACGTTTGGCCATCGCATCAATGCGCATCTTCAGTTCACGCAGCGCGAAGGGCTTTGTGAGATAATCGTCAGCGCCAGCTGTAAAGCCCTCCTCTTTGTCATCCAGCGTATCTCTTGCGGTTAGAATAAGGATCGGTGCTTGCAGGCCTGCTTCGTCTTTGTAGCGCCTACAAACCTCGACACCATCAAGCTTTGGCAAATTTAGATCGAGCACGATAACATCGTAATCATTCTTGCTCGCCAGTTTCAAACCTTCTTCGCCATTATAGGCAAAATCGAGGAGAAATTCGGGCTCCAGAAAGTCGGCTATATTGGATTGAATGTCCAAGTTGTCTTCGATTACCAGAACTCGCAAATCATACCTCTCATGAATACGCTGAGCCCCAAGCTGAGCTCGCAAGTGTCAAACGAGTGTCAAATCTGGTTTCACGCTGATTTGACATCATAGCCCTTAGATCATTTCAAAATTGTACCAGACCGAGGACGTTATGAACACTGAGATCGCCCTAGAAAGAGTTTCCCACTTTTTTGACACAACCAATGGCAGGATATCGCTTTTTAACGATTTATCGCTGACATTTAATGGCGGTCAAACCCATGCCATTGTTGGGCCATCGGGCGTAGGAAAATCGAGCCTGTTGTCTTTATCCGCTGGACTGGAATCGCCAAGGAAAGGAACGATATCGTTTAAGCTTGAAGGCCGAGAACTCACCATAACTCAGCTCCGCAAACATTCTGGATTCGTGTTTCAGCAATTTCATTTGCTGCCCGAGCTTGATGCGCTCAGCAATGTGGCTCTCCCGCTCAAGCTGAGCGGAGACCAAAATGCCTATGAGATCGCGAAAGACTGGCTCGAAAAGGTAAGCCTAGGCGATCGTGCAGGTCATAGGCCGGCCCAATTGAGTGGTGGTGAACAGCAGCGGGTTGCCATCGCAAGAGCGTTCGCAACACAGCCAGCCTTCGTTTTTGCCGATGAACCGACAGGCAATCTTGATGCTGCTACGTCGTCGATGATTACCGATCTGATGTTCGAATTTGCCCATGAGAGCAAAGCCGCTCTGATCGTTGTGACGCACAGCAACGCACTGGCTGTGCGCGCGCACAATTGCTTTGCCCTGTCACCTTCCGGCATTGAGGAAGCGAAATGACTTGGCTTCACTCTGCGTTTGAAAATGCCTGTACTGATGTACGATCGAGTGATGGCAGACTGGTTATCGCGATCCAGACTGCCTTGATTTTCTTTCTGACCACGCTGGCGCTAACGGGCGCGTCGGTTCAGTCCTATCTCGACAACAATCTCGACCAGATGCTTGGCGCGGATATGTCCTTGTCCGGGCCAAGAGCGCTTTCCGAAACGGAAGAGGCTAGACTATCGGAATGGTCCGACGAGCTCTCAACCTTACAGCTCGTGCCACTGGCGATCTCTTTTGAAGGCAAGACCGTACCAGTGCAGGTGAAGATTGCTGATGGAGCCTACCCACTGAGCGGTAAACTCGAAATCGGGTCCGGCCTCGATCAATCCTCCCTCAAAACAACCAGGGTCGGACCTGCGAAAGGCGAGATCTGGTTGGGACCACGGGCGACGCGAAATCTGGGTGTCGAAATAGGTGATGCCGTTTCGATTGGACAAGACGCTCTCACCGTCTCGGCCGTTTTGTATCACGAACCTGACAGGCTCGCGGAAGGCCATTCTGTTGCAATGCGTGCCTTGGTCAATCATGCTTCAATCGCCTCTACCGAAATCAAAAGCAGCCGCACACTCCACCGAGTTTTGATCACGGCAGACGCTGCCGATCAACGCCAGATAAGCAGATGGGCATCGAACAACATGCCAGAGTTTACTGCTGTTACGAAAACAAGCGGTGGCCATCCGCTGGCACTTTTCTGGCAGCGGGTTGAAAACTTTCTGGGCCTTGCCTCAGTGATCCTCTTCTTTCTGGCTGCAATCGCTATCGATATGGCGAACCGAGGGTACCTGAAGCGGCAGCTTCACAGATTTTCGATCTATCTGAGCTTTGGCCAAAGCATGGCGCAATGCCTGCGCCTAGCTGCGGCGCAGTGGCTTTTCGGCATTGTTCTTTCGCTCGCAATTGGTGGTATTCTTGCTACACTGGCTCAGTTCCTGCTGGTCGATCAGTTGGCAGGCCAGTTTCCTGGCATCACGCCACAAGTACAGCCTCTTGTAGTGCTGAAAACCTTCGCGCTTGTCTTTCTTCTGCTGGCAGCTTTTCAGTTTCCAATGTTTCTCCAATTGCGACACGCGTCATTGGTGAGTTTGATCCGCGCAATTGAACACCCTTCAGCCAAATGGCTAAGGCTGTTCTGGAGCGCCGCCAGCATCACGATTCTGGCGTCATATTACTCCGACAATGCCACACTAACACTCCTGACGCTCGGCGCTCTAGGAGGAGCCCTTGTGCTCATGATTGCGCTGAGCTGGGTCGTCCTGTCGCTAGGTGAACTGTGGGGCCGTCGCCGTCCAGGGCTACTGTCCTTCAACTTTTTCATCATGAAACAACGAATCGTCAGTAAATCATCGCAGATCCTTGGCTTGGGTCTGTGCAGCCTACTCTTGCTTTTCACCCTCATGCTGATGAAAGACATCGGCTCAACAATGGAAGGCTACTCGCGAACCAATAACGGTAACCTTTTGATTGCGGAGTTACCTGAGGGAGACATTGAGGCATTTGATAACTGGAGCGTGGAGAATGCCGTTGAGGTCCGTCAATTGCGACCATATGCGAGCGCCAAACTGATTTCGATCAATGGGGCGCCCATTGCTGAAGCGGTCACCACTCCAAGCGAGACTCTTGCGGTTGTCGGCGATTCTCTTCGTATGTCCTGGTCGAAAGACGTGCCGATCAACAACAGGCTTGTTGCAGGAAGCTGGTGGGACGAGAACGACAAGAATTGGAGGCAGGTTTCGGCTGAAAGTGAAGTGATTGCTGATCTCGACCTGAGCTTTGGTGATCAGCTAATATTCATGATCGACGGAAAGTCGATTGAACTCGAATTGGTGGCCGAGCACGCTTACAGACCGGGCGGCGCCTCCGTGACCTTCTGGTTCCAGATGCCCGAAGCTGCACACATGGCCCTGGCGCTCGATACTTTCTACATGGGTAGCGCTGAACTACCGGACGAAGCGTGGGATAATCTTGGTGAACTCTGGAACGCAAACCCCACACTTTCCCTTGTGCCTCTAAAAGAGCTCACTCAGCGTTTTGATGATACGCTCGCTTTGGTAACCAAAGTAGTCGTTGGCTTTGCAGCGATGGTACTGATCATGACAGCGCTGGTTATCGCCGCGTCTATGCAAGGGTTTGAGGCGGAGGATCGTCAAAAAAACGGTGTGCTTCTGAGCATGGGCGTCACGAAACAAGGATGTCTCCGTTTAGCCCTTTACGACTGGCTGACAGTCGCAGTATTAGCCGGAACCGGTGCTATTATCGGTACATGGCTGGCCGGAATGCTGATATATCAGTCCCAGTTTTCGATGACCTATGTGCCAAAGCCGCTTTGGCTAATCACAACAATGCTCCTCATCGGACTGAGCGTATGCAGCCTTGGCATTCTCTACAGCCGAAAAAGCCTATCAGTCTCGATAGTCGCGCTGTTGAATGAGCATCGCACATAAATAATGCCAGTTGTCAGCACGTTTATTCTAACACCCCTGGTCGAACTTACGGCTTGCTAGCTAGCGCGGGCCGTTGGTAGCCAACAAACGCTATGATTAGAATTGGTACCGTGCGGTTGCGGAAAAGGAACACTAGTCATGCAACTAGACCAGGCACGGACTGACCCGTTTAAGCATCGAATGCTCTTTAAGCATGGTGCGATTTCGCACTCAGTCTTTGTTAGCGGGTCTGGCCCCGGTGTTATCCTGATGCATGAATTGCCTGGAATGACGCCAGAATTCTGGCGATTGGCGAACTGGTTGAGTGAGCATTTCACAGTGTGGGCACCAGATCTTTTCGGAAAAGAGGAAACGCCAACGAAACCCGATCGGCGGAAACTGCTTTTTCGCGTCTGCATTAGCCGTGAAATTCACCTTTTCTCGACGAACGACCCCGGTCCCATAACACAGTGGCTTCGAGCTCTTTCTCGGAAACTTCATGATCAGATTGGTGGATCGGGAGTAGGCGTAATCGGCATGTGTATGACCGGGAATTTTTCTTTGACTTTAGCGCTCGATCCCTGGGTGACGGCGCCGGTCACTTCTCAACCAGCATTGCCGGCATCAATACCGTTCCGAAGGGTAGATGGAGCCTTGCAATTGAGCGAGGGGGATCGCGCGCTTCTTGCCGAAAAAGACATCGATATTATGGCATTACGTTTTCAGGGTGATGCGTTGTGCACAGCTGCCCGTTTTGCAGCGATCCGAAAACTGGTTGGTGATCGCAGGTTTCATTCTCATGTCGTTGATGATCGACATCGCGCGCCCAACAGCCCGCTAAAATTCCCACACTCCGTTTTGACCGCAGATTTGGTTGACGAAGACAATAGTGAAACCAAGAAAAAGTTGATCGAGGTGATAAAATTTTTAAGCGCAAGACTGCTGCCATCGGCCTAAAATGAATCGCGAGGGTCATAACAGAACCAACTTATAACCTCGGTGGTAAACAGTCCGCTTCCACACACCTAAGAAAAGCGGACGCCAGTCGAAACCCGACAGGCGTCTAGCATCAATCAAATCTCCGTTTTCTCAGCGAGAGTCAGCGCATCTTCGATATCGACGCCTAGATAGCGAACAGTATTCTCTAGCTTGGAGTGGCCAAGCAGGATCTAAATTGCTCTAAGGTTTCCGGTTGCCTTGAAGACAATCGAGGTTTTCGTCCGACGCAGCGAATGTGATCCATATTCTTCAGGTCGCAAACCAATTGCTTCAACCCACTCATCAACTATTCTTGCATATTGGCGAGTACTCAGATGTCTTGAATGGCCGACACGGCTTGGAAAGACATAGTCCTCGACTGATCCACCTCTCAGTTCCAACCAAGCAAATAGGCTTCCGCGTGCATCCAATGCAATTTCAAACTGAACTGGCCGTCCCATCTTACGCTGCGTGATCGCGGCTCGCTTTCGTATTTCAGGACCTTTGACGAGATCGCCGATCTTGAGCTCCACCAGGTCACAGCCCCTGAGCTTACTGTCGATTGCCACGTCAAAGAGTGCTCGATCTCGGATGCGTTTCTCCAGATCAAGGAAGAATTGAATGGCCCAAATTTGTTTCTGATTGAACGGTTGCTTAGGACCAATTTTGACTCCAAAGTTCCAAGGCACCCGATTTTGTGCTGCAGGATCGAATTGTGAGAATGTCATTAGCTTTCTCCTTGGCCGGAATGGCCAAATAGAAATTCAATGAACTCGCGTTAAGGAATGGACCGATTGTGGACTGTCTGGCTTTGTCTTTCCGCAAAAAAATCTAACATCGCTGCAAAGAAAGGTGCAATCAGTTTCAATTTCGGCGCAAACACAGTCAATCTCAATGACTGATGACTAACCCTACGATCAATCGGGTGTCAATTTCTCCTACCATCCAAATTGCATTTCAGAGGCTCGGGATCACGCAGGGACATCGGACAAAGATCGTAATCCGGTTGCCGCACGCCACAAATGGCGAGAGCAAGCTTTCCTTCTTTGACTACAGCATTTGAAAAACGATGCTCCTTCGAGACCTCTCGATCGTTAGAAGGTGAAATAAAAGCAATAGAATTCAAGGTGGGCAGTTTTGCCACTGCGACCTGCGCTGAAGTGGCCGTACCATTCGGTGCCAGAATAACAGCGTTCAAAGTAGGTTGCCCATTGGTGAAAATCATACCAATTTGTTCAAGCACAAAAGCCTGTTCGTTTGTTAATCTGTTACGCAATGCGGTTGAATAGCTCGATTGGCCATTGGGATTTGACAGGGTTGCAAGTTGCAGCGCAGACATAGTGCTGATCTGAGATTTTAAGCCAGGCTCGGTACTTGGTTGTTCCCCAGCTTCGGCGGCTCCAGCAAAAGAGCCCAGACTAGAGAGGGCGAAAGACAACAGCATCCGTCACTAATCCCGAAATCGATCCATCAGTATTGATTGAGCGATAGATCTGTACCAAGTCTTTGAAGCGTAAACGTTTGCCCGGCTGATATCCAAAGATTAATCAATTGGCGACAAAAGCCGTCACACCATTGGGGTTGGACTGTATTTGCTCGGGCAATTTGGCCTTTGAAAGCTGACTTGTTGCAGTATTTGGTACCGTTATTCCTTGCAGTTCCGGCGGAGCAAACATGCCAGCGGGCACAAATCTGACAGTTTGCGCTTGCCCAGCAGCAGGGAGTCCTCTTGGTGTAATTATGCCTTGATCGTAGAAGCTGGCCACTTCGGCGTTTGTCAAACGCCGATTATCGGGGCCGACAAAGGAAGAAGGGCCATTTGCTCTCCGTTGAGCGATACCGACAAAATCAATAGCAGGCTCAGGATAACCCCAACGACCGGCCGCCTGGGCGGACTTGGAACTGATAATTGCATGTGATCCCGTTTCGCGGTGCGCCGGATGTGTTTTCTTGAGGGCATGAGTTTTTGGTTTGTAGGCCGGAGCATGTTCGCCCAGCTGCTTGTGAAGTTTGTCGATTTTCCTTTGAGAGATATCGGCACCAAGTGTTGCAACGTCATGAGCACCATGAGTTTTGTGCTTTTTGTCATGCTTCGCTGCCTTAACACGCTTGCGTAGATCTTCGTCAGTCTGCGCCGACGCATCCATTCCCCGCGCTGAAGCTGAATCGCCTGTGGAGAACCGGGCTGCTCCGGCAACAATCGATGCCAGTAAAGAAATTCTGCCACTCGCGTAGTCGATACTGTAACACCGCACTCGAGAGATAACAGGGAAATGCGCACCCATCTACAGGGAATTCGAACCGCGCCACAGGCTGTATTTGGGATGTCGTTCTGCCAGATGTGGGAGCAACTATATGATACAGAAGCATGATGCAGAAGCGGCACGACCGGGTACGGCTCGAGATCTTTTTGCCATTAATAGCGTCGCACTTATTGATCTCACGGTCGGGGAGCCTGCGACGTATGTCCTGGGCTCTCCAGCCTAAAGGTCTTAGGGATCGGCGTGCTCGGTTTACTAGCTCCCCGATCATCAAGGATCGGGTATGAAGTCGAAAGCCGGGGCATGCCGCAGACGACTTCCGCGGAAACCGGAAATGCCAAAAGAAATGATACATAGAGAAACCGGCATATTGCGCCGGGCGCCATTGGGCCATGCATTGGAAGTGGACGGCGGTGGCCGGTAGATGCTTGATATAAGCGGCAATGTTAGAAAACTGATCGGAAAACGCGTGGCTGTTGAAGTGAAACGCATGGGATTTAATCTGATCAATGTTGATCGGATTTGGTGTGCAGGAAAGCTATGGTAAAGCAGTTGGTTAAGCCGCTTCGAGTTTTATCTACGCGGTAACGAAAATTGAGATCCCAAAGACCAAATGTCCTCCTTTTAGTGCACTACAACCGTTTAGAAAATTAGATCATTTGCGTATGTATCATCAAAGCTTTGGCACTTTAATGTCTTGCTATGGGCTTGATAAGGGCAGCGATTCCCGCCAATGAGACTGGTGCAATCTAGAACTCGCAACGATTGGAAGAACCATAGGTACCGAAAAAACAGTAGTGGTAGCTCGCCGGTTCGGTCGCGAAAAGCGTATGGCGATGATCCTCGACAGCACCGCTGCTCTGATTGTTGAACAGGGTACAGCCGACCTTTCCCTGGAAGCCATCGGAGAGAAAGCGGGCGTCAGTAAAACTCTGATGTATCGCTACTTTGGCAGTCTTATTGTGCTGCTGAAAGCGCTGCTGGATCGCGAATATCGGCACTTGCGCACAAAACAGCTAGAGGCGGCAGAAAGCGCTGGCACCTATGAGGATTTGGTCCGCAAGGTAACGCGCGCATATCTCCTTTACATTGAAGAGCGCGGCCTCATTATTGATCGGCTTCAAGCCTATCCCAATATCGCCAAAGCCCAAAACCCGACCCATTATAATCGCGAACCATCTGTCGAATATTTCGCTGAGGTAACCGCTGAATTATTTGACATCCCACGTGATGTGGCAGTTGCTGCAACGGAGATTTCCTTCGGGCTACCCGCCGCGGCGGGTGAGTTTCTTGTGCGCAGCGGGATGGACCGGCAGATGATTGAGGATATCACCGTCTCGATGATACTTGGCAGTGTTAATGGCTTGCGCGGTGACATGTTTGGAAGACATTTGAAGGTAAAGTCACCCTCCTATGTGCTTGGCGCGTCAGCCACCAAAAAAGACGCAGGACAATGACTGCATTGCCCTGCGTCTCGACGGAGAGCCTTTAGAACCGGAAACGTACCAGACCGCCGTAGGTTCGCGGCTGATTGCGGAAACCTACAAGTGAACCTGGCTGACCGACAGCAGGTGAGACCGCGTTGAGATACGCCGCATCAGTAAGGTTCCGCCCCCACAGTGACAGTTCAAGACCGTTTGAAAGGCCCAGAGTGACTGATGCATTCAAGTTTTCTACGGCACGTTTGAAGTTGGACAAGCCATTCACAAGCGCGACATTGCTCTCCATCTGATAATCAGTGTGGAATCGCAAAGACGTACTGTCGCCGATAACAACCGTATAGGTGCCGCCAACCACTACCGACCATTCCGGTACGCCTGCCGGGCGCTCTCCGCTAAGATCGGCGGGTATGACAGTAAAGTTTGGCGAAAGCGCATTCCCGTCCGGGAAGCTGTCGAAAACAGAGTCGAGATAAGTCACGCCAGCTGTGAAAGTCAGTTCCGGAATTGGCGAAATACTTGCGTCGAGCTCAAACCCGCGTACGGATTGTTCGTCAGCATTACCTAGAATGAAGCCAGTGCCCGTAAAGACATTGGCCTGGAACCCTTCAAGCGTCTGGTCGAACAGGGCGAGGTTGAAAGAGAAGCCATCCCAGCGCCCCTTGATACCAATTTCATAAAGTTCCGACTCTTCTGGTCCCGCAAAGCGCGATCCCGTTCTGAGATTTGGTACGGCAAGCCCTGCATCCCGAATCGGTGATGCAGCGGGCGGCGGAGACTGGAAGGGAGAGCCTGGTACGAAGTCCGCTGCAAACGGGCGGCTGTCGTTGGACAGATTGAAAGACGATGCCTTAAACCCGGTTGCATAAGTCGCATATAGGCTCAGATTATCTGATGCATTATAGGCGAGACGGAATGTATAAGACAGATCCTTATCGTCAGTGCGGCCGTCTTCAACCGCATTCGGAAAATTGAGATAAGGTGGATTGAACTGTAACCCCCGAAGTGCAAGGAAGGGGTTGGTGTCAAGATCCGAAGCCAGCACACTGGCCTGTGCAGGGGTAGCACCCTGTGCGATTGCCGCGTTGAACCCGGCCTGGACAAGATCGATACCGGAGAAAACATCGGTACTGATATTGTTCGAAACCACCTGTTTTTTATCTTCAGTATAGTTAGCGCCGACCGTGAGGGTTAGTCCGTCGGTAATTTCAAAGTCCAGTTGACCGAAGATAGAAAATGAGGTGTTCTCGTAATCATAATCGAGCATACGGCCTTGTCCAACACCGCCAAAGCTGCCTTCCGGAATGTCGGGTATGAGCGCGCGCAATGTTGGTTCTAGAGCACTATAGGCACCGCCTGTGGCTGCGTTGGCAAACAGAACAAAGCCTTCACCGTTTCCAAACTCGGCGCCTTGATCAATCGTTTCGTGAAACAGGAAGCCGCCCACGAGGAAGTTGAGCGGACCATCAAAATCAGAAGCTGCGCGCAATTCGCCTGTATAGGTCTGGATATCGACCGTATTGATATTGGTGCCAATTGAATTGAGACTTGTGAAATCGCTATCCTGATTCACAAAACTATCCGAGCGTCGGTAAGCGCCAATCCCGGTCATATCAATCGCGCCTGCTGACCAGTCTGTCTGAAGCGACACACCGTAATTCTCGATCTTGTTGGTGGGTGCGAAGTTCACCGTACTTTGGAGTGACAATCCGTCATTAGGTATGAACTGACCTCCGACTGCGCGCACAATTGCACCGGTTGGGCCATCGACCACATTGGTCGCTCCGCAACATACTTCGTCAATCTTGTCGTAATCAGCGATCAGGCGGAAACTGACATCAGGGTTTGGCTGAAATAATAGCTGCCCGCGCACGCCCCAACGATTGCGATTGTTAATATCCTGATTGATAATAATGTCTTCAATGTAGCCATCGCGCCGGTTGTAACTACCGCCAAGACTAAAGGCCAGCGTATCACTCAACGGACCGGTGATACTGGCCTTGGCCGCCACGGCATCATAGTTGCCGTAAGAGAGTTCAGCGACGCCGCCGAACTCGAACTGCGGTTCCTGGGTGACAATGCTGATGATTCCGGCAGAAGCATTTTTGCCAAACAGCGTCGATTGCGGGCCACTCAGGACTTCGACACGTTCGAGATCTGGCAAATCGGAGATTTGTGCCGCCGCGCGTGAGCGATACACGCCGTCGATGAAAACGCCAACGGACGGCTCTATGCCCGGATTAGCCCCTCCATTACCAAAGCCACGGATAATGAAGTTGGTGACAGATGAAAGACTGGTTTGGCTCACTCGAAGCGAGGGCGTCAGCGTTTGCAGATCGATCAAATCGCGCACCTGCGCATCCTCAATTTGTGCCGCAGTCGTTACAGATACAGCGATCGGCGTTTCCTGTAACGTTGCCTGACGCTTTGAAGCGGTGACAACAATAAGGTTGTCGTCAAAAGTCTCTTCATTATCTGCATCCTGCGCAAAGGCCGCAGAAGGCGCGGCACAAAGCGCAACGCTACTGACTCCGGCCAACATAGCACGATTAACGATTTTCATAGTTTTCCTCTCCTGCTTTAAGTTATATATTTGTTTACTTCAGGCTCGCAGATGCCTCCATACTTAGAATTTTTCAAGCCAAATCGTATGTGATGTTGACTTTTAGTAAATATATTCAATAATGCTGATAGAGTTGAACGAGCAATCACTCGTCGCGATCGGGCGCTAGTGGCATGGGAGAAGCTAATGAAAACATCGAAGCTACCGCTTGTGATAGCAGGCACCCTGGGTCTTGGCGCCTGCGGGGTACAGACCTCAGAACTACCCGAGGACTCAGTTATAAAGGGTGTGGGATGGGTAGGTGCCACCGTGAGCGATCTCGACCAGACCACCAAACTTTACGAAGATGCGATGGACCTCAAACAGGTTGACGATAGCGTAATTGAACAGAACGCCAACTTCGATCAGCTTACCGGGCGCACCGATGTTGAGGCGCAAACCCGAATGATGCGGAGCGTCAATGCGCAGGTCCGCTTTATGTCTTTTGCAAGTCCGTCGAAAGAAGCCAAAAACACTCCACATATGGCTGTGCAGGGTCCGGGGATCATGCATGTCTGTTATCAGGTCGATCAGGAAACGCAGGCTTACCAAAAATTTCTCACTGGCGGAGCCCAGTTCATGGGCGAGAAGGAAATGCAGCAGCTGAACCCAAAAAATCCAGTATATTATTCGTATTCGCGAGACTTTGACGGCTTGATCGCCGAGATAGAGCATGTCGATGTGACGCAGCTTGACCTGCCACAACCGCCAAAAAACAAATACCGCATTCGGCACGTTGCACTTGCGACACCAGATATAGACCGTCTGTCAGACTTTTATGCGAAGTTTCTTGGTCAGCCAAAGTTCCGTCGATTCGGCCAGTGGCCCTTCCTCCGTATGGAAGGAGAAAAATCGGACAAGGTTAGCGGTTTGGAAGGAACCTCTGGCGAGGCAGCCTGGTTCCAGATTCGCAATCTCGAACTGGAGATGTTCCAATTCCATAGCCATCCGACAGAGGATCGGGCGGCGCCCCGCCCGATTGACGCCAATGGCTATAATATGATTGTTTTCGATGTGTCTGACATGGACGCCGCGCGCGAATTGCTGGTGAAAGCCGGAGGCACAATCGAGACAGAACCCACTCCGATGGATGGCGGGCAAATCATGTTTGGCCGTGACCCGGATGGGAATCTACTCGGCCTTCAAACCGCGCCGACAGATTCCTTTGTCTCATCACGCAATTTCAAAAATAACGGTATAGAATAAGGGGTTTTAAAAAAATGTTCGATCTTTCAGGCCACGTTTCCATAGTAACCGGCGGAAACGGTGGGCTCGGTTTGGCTTATTGTCGCGGGCTGGTGAAAGCTGGCGCGAAAGTCGCAATCTGGGGACGCAACGAGCAGAAAAATGCTGCTGCGGTTGAAGAGCTTCGCTCTATGGGTGGTGATGTGGAGGCCTACGCCTGTGACGTCACTGACGAAGCGGCTATCGCCGAAACATTCGCTAAGACGCTGGAGCGCTTCGGTAAAGTCGATAGCTGTTTCGCCAATGCGGGCGGCGGGGGTTTTCGCGGACTGTCCAGTCAGGTTGGAAGACAGACTTGGCTCGACACGATCGATCTGAACCTGATGAGCGTTGTTCAGACCTGGGGGCCTGTCAGTGACTATATGGTCGCGAATAAAATTCCCGGTCGATTGATCGTCACCTCGTCCATTGCTGCAAAAGTCGGCAGCGGCGGTGCCGCGGGCTATTCTACCACCAAAGCAGCCGTAATCGGCCTGACACAGGCGATAGCAATGGAGCTTGGGCAAGCCGGCATTCGCGTCAATGCGATCATGCCGGGCTTTATTGAGACAGAAATGTCCCTTGATACCAGTCAGCAATTTCAGGATGCTGCACGGCGTCGCTCCGCCATAGGCCGAATTGGTGAGTTCGAAGACATGGAGGGCATTGCAGTCTTCCTGGCATCGCGTGAAAGCGATTTCATGACGGGCCAAGGCATTGTGCTCGACGGAGGTGCGTCGATCTTCCCACTCTAAGCGGGGAGCAGCAGCGTGATTGAGGATAAGGGGATTATATGATGAGGTTGTCGAGTGTTTTGCATTGGGTCTTCATCCTCCTGCTGGGGTTAATCGGTTTGTTGCTTACTCTGGGTGGCGGCTTCCTGATCTATCTTGGTGGCAGCCCCTATTATCTATTGGCAGGGATCGCGACCATAGCGGTTGGCGTCCTTGTGTTTCGTCGCAGCGACAAGGCCCCCAAATTTTTTGCGGCGATTCTTGGTGTAACGCTGATTTGGTCGATCTTTGAGGCTGAGCTGCACTTCCTCGGATTACTGCCGAGGCTGGCGATGTGGCTGGGCCTCGGCATCTGGTTCCTGACGCCCTGGTATCGCCAAACGCTTCGCATTCCTGCCAGCGACGAAGGTCAAGATACATCAAAGCAGCCGGCAAATAGATGGTGGGTTGGCGGTGCGTCACTCGCCTCCATCGCGGTTCTGCTGCTGGCCAGCATGCAGGATTATGTCCGGAATGGCGAAGGTACGATCCGGTCCGGTGATGCCGTGGCAGCCAGCGATGACTGGCGCCACTATGGCAACACCGAAGGCGGCACGCGTTTCGCCACGGTTGAAGACATTAACGCCGACACGGTCAGCGGACTGAGAGAAGTCTGGCGTTATCGCACCGGCGTGGAAGAGGATTTCAAGGCCACCCCGCTGAACATTGACGGCAGATTATATCTGTGCACGGCACGAAACGTGATGATCGCAATCGACGACGCGACGGGCGAGGAAATCTGGCGCTACGATCATGGCATTCAGCCGCCAATGGAAAATCAATATGCGCGCACATGTCGCGGGGTCGGCTACCACGAAGCCCCCGACGGCTACGCCGGACAATGTGCAAAACGGGTCGTCACCTCGACGGTCGACGCGACCATCCTTGCCGTTGACGCCGACACCGGAGAGCTGTGCACCGACTTCGGCGAAAATGGCGTTGTCGATCTTTGGAAAGGAATGGGTGACAACCATGAACGGTTTGAATATTGGGTAACCTCGTCTCCGCTGGTAGCGGGCGACAATCTGGTTGTTGGCGGCCAAGTCGCGGACACGCAGAATCTGGGCCATCCGTCGGGTGTGGTTCGCGCTTTCAACGCGATGACCGGTAAGTTAAGTTGGGCCTGGGATCTCGGCAATCCGGACAACAACGGATTTCCATCTGAAGGTGAGACCTACACGCCAGGGACGCCCAATGTCTGGTCGATCATGAGTTATGACGCTGAATTGGGCCTGATCTATGCACCGACCGGTAACCCTCCACCGGATTATTTCGGCGGCATTCGCAGGAAGTTCGAAGAAGAATACTCTTCAGCAGTGGTGGCTATAGACGCTGCTACGGGGAAAGAACGCTGGAAATACCAGACAGTCCATAATGATGTGTGGGACTATGATGTGCCCGCACAACCGGTGCTGGTTGATGTGCGCCTCAAAGACGAACTGGTCCCGTCGGTCGCGGTACCGACCAAGATGGGCGATATCTTCCTGCTTGATCGGCGCGATGGGACACCCGTTCACCCGATCCCTGAGGTTCCGGTCCCGCAGGGCAGCGACGTGCCGGGCGAGAAACTCTCACCGACACAGCCTGACTCGCCACTGCCGGACTTTCATCCCTATCGCTACGAAAAGGACATGTGGGGTCTGACCCCAATCGACCAGATGGCCTGCCGGATCGAATACCGCACGATGAACTATGAGGGCATGTATACACCTCCTTCGATGGTGACCGGCATCACCCAGACGGGGACGATGTTGTATCCGGGCAATTTCGGCGGGTTTAACTGGGGCAGTGTGTCTGTCGATGCCGATAACGGTCTGCTGGTCGCCGCGCCAATGATGCTCGCGCACCGACTGAGTATGGTGACCAAGGAACAGGTTGCCGAAGCGGGGCCGATTGCGCAATTCGTGCTGGGGCCGAACCATCCGAATGTCCGGTACACGGATGACGCACCGATACCCGAGCTAGGTGATCCTGATCCAAACGATCCATACGACTTCCGCCGGATCTCTGCCTATGGCTATCCGCAGCCATTCATGTCGCGGCTCGGAACCCATGTTCCATGCTTTGAACCACCATGGTCGCAAATTGCGGTGATCGACCTCAATACCAAGGAATTGCTGTGGAGCCGTCCAGCAGGGGACATGAGCCAGTCTGGACCATTCAACATCCGGTCCGGTATCCCCTATGAAGTGGGAACGGCGGTGCGTGCCGGTACACTGACAACACGTGGCGGCCTTACCTTCCTAAGCTCCACCATGGATGAAAAAGTCCGCGCCTATGATCTTCGCACCGGCGAGGTTAAGTGGGAATCAAAGCTGCCCGGCAACGGTTTGGCCACGCCCATGACCTATCGTTCACGGCAAAACGGGAAACAATATCTGATTGTTACCGTGCCCAATCCAACCTGGCGCTATCCGCGTGATCCAGCGACAAACCAATATATCGATTCTCAGGCTGTTGTTGACGGCAAAGGGGGATATGTCATCGCTTACGCGCTGGAGGATTAGTCTGCATTGGCCGGCGAGGCTGCTGCGATATGCTCGGCCATTGCTATATTCACCTCCTCAGCCCTGCGAACATGCGGCCAGTGACCGACCCCTGGAAACGTGACCATGCGTGACTGGTCCGATAATATCGTAAGCCGATCCATCGCTACCTTGTTGTAAATGGGATCGTCGTCACCCCAGATATATAGCGCAGGTGCGGTCACACGCGCATCACGAGAAGGCCAGAAGTCAGTTTCACTCAAATCGTCGGGATGGGGAATGTTCGCGCGATACCAGTTGATATGGGCGTTGGTGCGCTTCGCATCGCTCGTCCCATTCCGGAAGAGCGTGCCTTCATCGGGTGACAGTTTGCCATCTTCCACCAAGGGCCGATACGCGCCATCATATATCGAAGCGGCCGTTCCAAGCAGGACCAAAAGCGGCGGATTGGCGCGCTTGAAACGCTCCACATAAGCAGCACTTTTACGCGCCTTGGGATCCACCTCCAGCGCATGAAGGCTGGCATTGAGCGCCGGAGCACTGATCCCGGTCACCGACAGCACACGGTCCGGATAGCTTTGCGCAAAACCAATGGCGAAGGCCGAGCCCCAGTCGTGCCCGACAATGTGGATACGCTCTTCGCCAAGGTGATCCAGCAGCGCGGCGAGATGCGCGCCCATCGCTTCCAGTTGATACGCCTCTACGTTGGATGGCGCGTCTGACTTTCCAGCACCCAGCCCGTCAATTGCGATCACCCTGTAGTCGCCACCGAAATGCTCGACTTGACGCAAAAATGAGAACCAGAAAGATGGGAAACCGTGTAAGAACACAATGGGTTCACCGGTTCCAGCTTCGACATAGTGAAGCGAGCGGCCTTCATGCTCGAAATACCCCTCTTTGTAGCCAAGCTCGCCAACAGACCGGTTAGCAAGCAGTTCTACAGCAGCATCCGCCTTTTCCCGGTCGACCGTGACCGGCAGCTTTGCCCAAATATAGGTGCCCGACCCGCCCAACAGAACCGCCAATAGCAATGATATTCCGATACGTTTTATCCAAGACACAATATTTCCCTGCCGCCATCAATCAATTACGAAATAAGTAGACTTGGAGTCTACAAGTCTCAGTCACCAATACTATAAGTAATTTTTTAGGTTGCTGGCGGCCTGATCCCTGGTTGTTTCACCCTCACCGCCAAATATTTTTTGGTCCCTCAGGAACGGTGCGATCAGCAGTCCGGCAAACGTCATCGGATAATTGGGCGCGGTGCCGATGCCGATATGATCGTGCGGGCGTTCGCCTTTCACCTTGTGGAAGGTACCGAACAGGATTTCATTGATGATAAACTCACCGCCATAATTGCTGCCATCAACACCCTTGTCGGGATAGTGGTAATTGTCGTCGATTGAATTGTCGCCGATTGAGAAGATATATTCCCAGACGCCGAGCTTCAGATCGATATTTGCGTGTTGGAAAATTCCGATGGTGACTTGCACAGAGGAACGTCATTGGACATGCCAGTGCCACGTTGATAAAATGCAATGACATCGCCGAATTCTCGCATTGCCATGAATACCCGAAAGCACCGCCACTTCGCAGTTGCTATGCCGGAGCTACCGGGGCCTCCTGCTAAATAGACAATAGGAGAACCCGGTGCGTCGCCGGTCGCCGGGAACCGGACATAACGAAGTGTCATGAACCTGCTGCTGTGATCATCATGGTTTTCCTTAACCTGCAGTGTGCCTGAAAATGCGTCTACTCGGTCCTCGGCATTCGACTCGAATACAATTGGAGTCTCGCCGGCTGGAGCAGAGACTGCTGATGCCGCTATGGTTTCAGCGTGTGCCACAGATGGCATGATAAAAGCTGCAACAATATTAGCTTTGACTTTGGCGATGGATGCAACGCGTTCATGAACGATGCTAACCACTCTGTATTTTTTGCTAGTATATTAATTGACTTTTAGATTCGGAAACGCGGCTACTATTGAGTGGTAGCGTCCGTCTGACGAACGGTGCTTCACGATCTTGCCAGCCTGAGGTAGGCGGCATGTATGACCAGACTAATTATTTTTCTTGGCCTTTATTTGGCAATTCAGAGCGCTGGCTATGCGCAAGGTTCAGGCTTCGAAAGTATAGAGTATAGCAATGTCGTCGTTTGTCCTGCTTCGTCCGCAGCAGGACCACCTCCGAGCTTCGAGGCAGCGAATTGCGCCATGATAATCGCGAACGCAGTTGATCCTCAAGACAAGGCCATTTGGATCAAGACGCTGGTCAATCTTGACCAAACTACGGGACCGAAAGGAGAGCCTCTAGCTGTACTGATATCCGGAAAGTTCTCATCAGATGTCTATTTGAATGGGCAGTTCATAGGGTCGAATGGATCGCCCCACTTGGATCCAGAGCGAGAATCCAGCGGTTTTATGGATGCTGTGATCTATGCGCCGCAAACTCTCTTTCAAGCGGGAGAGAATACGATCGTCCTGAAGGCTTCATCCCATGGCGGCCTTCTAAACCTCGCTCACCCGGTCCATTGGATTGGGATCGGTCCTGCTAAGGATCCCCAACATACGATAATGGCGCACTACTGGCCATCACTGCCGACATTAGGGCTGTTTGTGCTCACGATGATATATTTTTTGACGACTGCCGTTTCTGGACGACAGCGACAAACAAGCCTCTCTTTGTTTTCCATGTGTGCGTTCGCTGCTTTGCAGCTATCAGCCGAGCTTTCGCGCGGGATGATCGCTTATACATACCCGACACATGATATCCGGTTAATGCTCATTGTCATATTTTCGTCTGCGTTTGGCGTAAGCTTCTCATCACTGGTTTCAAGCCTCTTCGCGCCGCACAAAACAACGCTTGTCATTTTCGCGTCGGCTATCCTCAGTTTAGTCGGTATAATCGCTGTCGAGGGTTATGATCAAAAGGCGGCGGCTGCGATGCTAGCGCCAATTGCACTTAGTGTTATTTTGCTATCATATTGGTCTTTCAAGAAAGCGTATCGTGCTCGACGCTATCTGGTGATCGGCCTGATTTTCGTGACGACGAACCTCGCTTTTCTGTCTTACTTTCTCGACGTTTTGTTCTTCTATCTCGTCGCTTTGCTAATGATCTTCCTCTTAGCGGAAAGTGCATTCAATGCAGCTGAACAAGTTCGACGCCGAAGAGAAGCGGAGGGACGCGCCAACCGTCTGGAACTTGCCCTAGAGCAGGTAGTTCAAGCGGAAAAGCCAGTCGAAATTGCGGTGAAGAGCAACGGACGGATTGATCGAATAACAGCGGATCGGATCATACAACTTCGAAGCTCAGGTGGCTACGTCGAAATACTCACCGACGATGGTCGCGAACTGCTCCACAACGAGTCGCTTTCCGAAGTAGAGAAGCGGCTGTCCTTGACATTCATACGTGTTCATCGGTCCCACTTGGTTAACACCCGCCATGTGCAGTCATTGAAACGAAGCGATCAAGGCAATGGCTGGCTTGTACTTTCGGACGCAAGCGAAGTGCCGGTAAGTCGTCGGATCATGCCGTCCGTTCGGCGTGCATTGGGATAATTCAATCAAATCTTATTAGCTGGATCATTCGTTGACAGCCAGTGGGCCGAAAGCAGACTGTCTGCTTTGTGGCGGCGACAGATTGAGAACTGCCATTCTGCTTCCGACACTACTACAGAAAAATCAACTCGCTTGTCTCAACGCCTTAACAGGGCGGAGAAAGGGTCATTACAAGCATGGGTATCCAAGACCAAGCAGCGCGACGTCTAGCTTGGTTTAGTGTTGTTGCTTTTTAGCTCGGATAGAAAAACAGGAAACAACGAGCCATCTCATCTGTACGCTAAAGGTCCAATCCCACTCGGATATTCACATGGGGGCTTTTGTCTTCGCTATTGCGTCTGTCACGATTGATTGGAAGCGCTGTTTCTAGTTCGAAATCAAATGGCCCGATGCGTCCGCGAACGCCTGGTCCGGCAGAAATCAGTGTACCTTCGCTACTATCGCTGGCAATGTCATTGACATAGCCCAAGTCGGCAAAACCATAGATTTGTAATCTTTTCAGCCACGATAGTTGTGATTTCACATTATATCGCAGCTCGGCCAAGCTGTAAAAACCTTCATCGCCTGACAATTCGCTGAAATCAAAGCCGCGCACGCGATAAGCACCGCCGATGCTGATTTCCTGAGCAGCGAGCAGCTGACGGTTGGCGATTTGGCCGCGGGCAGCAAGATAGATACTAAGGTCTTTGGTTAACCCGGTCCTGAAATCTGCCCAATATTCGCCCTTGGTAAATACGCCGTCGCCGTCACGCCGTGATGCCAACGGATTGCCGAAGCGGGTCGCGTCGAAAATATCAAACCCCTGGACAATGGCAGCACCGGCCCGCACCCTTCCACCGGCAAACGGTAATTCACCCCGAACGCCCATTGATACCGTGACTTGCGTGTCTTCACGGATCAGAGCGTTCAAATCATCGCGGTCGATCGACAAATAGGCGGCTTCGGTTTCCACCCAGAGGCTGCCGGATGAAGCCCGCACAAGTGGATAGCTGGCAAATAGTGCCAAGTAGCGACTTTCTCCGGAAATGTCGGAGCCTGCCGCATTGCCCCCTGGAGCGGTGTCGCCTACCGAGCCGGCGATCCCCGCTTTCAACCCGTTTGTACCAATCGAGGCTTCGTAATAGCCGTTGACTGATAGTATCTCGTCGGGTTCGATCGGATTGGTTCGTATGGACACGCCGAGGGCATCGGAATCATGGATCGCCGCCCGGATATCGCCGGAAAGTCGGGCTCGTACCGGACCGAAGCTGTCGCTGCCGTAATTGTCGGCCTGTATGCGGACACGATCGCCGCGTTCGCGAACCTTGACTTGCAAAATGTTCAAACCATTGTCCTGCAGAAAATTCGTGGACCGCACCCGGATATCGGGAATATCTCCGGCCAGCAGCAATTTGCGTTCAATTTCGGGACGATGCGCGACTTTGCCTTCCAGGGAGGACAGGATTTTGTGCAGATGCTGATTGTCCGAACCGATGATCCGCACCGTATCGATCGTGCCTTCGATCAATTGGATCTCCAGCACACCCAATTCAACCGACTGTTCCGGTATATAGGCTGACGCGAAAATATAGCCTTCTTCCCTTGCAATATCAGCTATTTGCTGCGTCAATGAGGCGAGCTCTTCCTCGGTTGCCTCCTGGCCGATAAAACTTTCTACAACAGACGAAAAAACAGCGACGTTCAACGCATTGGCACCGACCACGCCAATAGCCCCAATCCTGAAATTTTCCGAACCTTCGCTGACCAGCAGTGTTTCTTCAGGCGTTTGAATTTGAGGAACTGTTAGGTTCCCGGCATCTGATGATTGTGTGAGAGGGCGGGATACGGACCGATCCGAAACATCGGGTTCCGGAAAACCAACCGTCCAGATGCCAGTATCTAGCGCAGCAGTCTGCTTGTCTTGAGCCATAGCAACCTGCTGTCCCAATGCAGGGACAGACAGGGCCAATAGGATGGAAGATAGTAATTTCCGCGGCAAAATAACACCAATACTCATAATCTGCTGATCGGCGTTCTGATATAGTGAGATGGTATTAAATGTTGGTTATCAAGGGGATGAATTAATTTCTTTTTAACTAGCTATGTTTTTCTTATCTTCAAAACTGCGTCTTAAACGGCAAGGCTCATTTTAGTGAAGAGTTGTTGTTATGCGCCGTCCGATTACCAAATCACTTATTGTCGCAGCATTGCTATCGAGCGGTGCTGCCTATGCCGGCGCCCCGGGTTGGCAGGTATCCGAAATCAGCGGAAATGTTACGATAGCGCGTAAAGGGGTTGTAAAAATCGCACAGCGCCAGACTAAGCTGGCACCCGGTGATGTTATCAAAACCGGTCCAAAGGGACGCGCTGTATTATTGCGCGGCGGTGAGTATCTGGTGGTTTCACCCGCTAGCCATATCGAAATCGCCGAACCAAAGAAAAGTGGTAAGATCACGCAGATCATCGAATATTTCGGTAATGTTCTGTTCCGGATCGACAAGAAGGAAACACCGCATTTCGGTGTAAAAACGCCTTATATGGCGGCTGTTGTCAAAGGGACCACCTTTAGCGTTTCAGTAAGTGCCGAAGGCTCTGCCGTGCAGGTCACGGAAGGGGCTGTCGAGGTGTCCACACTGGATGATGGTGCATCCGAACTGGTCACCCCAGGCGTGATCGGCATGATCAATGCCAATGATCCTTTCAGTCTGGTGGTATTGGATGGCGAGCGCCGGGTGATCGAATCCCCGAACAAACCAAACACGACAGGGAATGAAAATGTAACAACCACCTCTGCACAATCTTCAGCATCTTCAAACGTGGCGAGCATCACGCTTCCCTCATCCAACTTGTCGGGTGCGGTCTCGGTGCCGATTGGTGAAGAAGGGGTTGAGTTGGCAGAGTTAACCAACGGCCTTATCCGTGGTGACGTTGATTATAACAGATTTGTCATAGTCGAGAACGCAGAAGAATCCATCGGCGTACTTGCGGCCGATGTGCTTGAAGATACGAACGACGATATTAGCGACGAAGAATCTGACACAAGCGATGATCATGATGTAGGTGATGTCGAGCAAAACGAAAATACTGATCAAAGCAATGACGATCAGGTTAATGATAACCTGGAAGATGACAATCAAGGCTATACAGGCGAGGATGACGAAGGTCAGGGCGATGACGGTCAGGATACTGGAGATGAGAGCGAAGGTGACCTGAACGACAGCGATCAGGGCCAAGGTGAAGATGATCAGAACGATGACGATCAGGGTAATGACGATGACCGGGATGACGATGATCGGGACGACGATGACCGGGACGACGATGACCGGGATGACGATGATCGGGATGATGATGATCTGGACGATGACGATCGGGACGACGATGGCAATAATGGCCACGGTAACGACGATGATGGCTTTGACGAAAGCAATCCCGGCAGAGGCGGCGGAAAAGGCAAAGGCAATGATGATGGCAACAACGGCCATGGCAATGACCCGGATGGCTTTGATGATAGCAACCCCGGAAGAGGCAATGCCAATGGTAGGAGACCGCGGTAGAACCAAAAAAGCTAATTTTCTGCCTGTTCAATGAAGCAAAGAATCCTGATTTTTGCGAATTATTTAACTTTTGCCGTGCGCCTTCCCTAAGGTTAACGCTAAATAGAGACATATCTCCTACAAACCCGCAAAGCCGTTTTGTGGAGTTATTTTTGAGAGCCATTTTTGCCTCTGTTCGCGCCCGTGCATCATGGCGCATTTTCTTTGCTTGGGCTTTGTCGCTTTCAGCTGCAATCGCGTTGCCGATTATCGGTATAGGCGGCGAGGTGGAACGACAATTCCAAAACCTGCGTGCTGAACTGCTCGAAAGGCCTGCATCGGGCGACATTGCCATTGTCGAAATTGATGCCAAATCCATCCAGACGCTCGATCGTTGGCCTTGGCCGCGCAAATATTATGCTGAACTGGTTGAAAAACTCTCTGCAGCTGGCGTCGCGCAAATAGCGTTTGATGTTGATTTTTCTTCGCATTCCACGGTTGAACAGGATAGCAGATTTGCGGCAGCCTTGGAAAATTCAGATGCCACGATTATTCTACCAACCTTCAAACAGGACCAAAGTTCGACGAAAAGTGGATATGTGGAGAGTTTGCCGATAGATTTGTTTGGCAAGCATGCATTTCTCGCCTCAGTCAATGTCCATCCCGACAAGAACGGGCAATTGAACGACTATAGTTATGGCACGGTCACAAATAATATCGTCCGCCCGTCACTAGCGAGTATGGTGGCGGAGACTCCAGGTCATATTGACAAGAAATTCCCCATTGATCAGTCGATCAATCCAGCGACTATCCCACGCTACAGCTTTGTCGACATATTGCGGTCCGATCGGCAGGATTTGGGTTTAAGAAACAAAAAAATAATGATCGGGGCGACCGCGATCGAATTGGGTGATCGCTATCCCATTAGCCGCTATGGTATGATGCCAGGTGTCGTAATTCAGGCCATGGCAGCCGAAACACTTGTGCAAGGCACGAACGTAACGGACATTGGGTATCTGCCGTCTTTACTCTTTGCCGCTGTTATATTGCTGATATGGGTTTCGCGCAATCGGGCGAACGATAATAGCATCACGCCTGTTGCCGTTTTGATTGGCCTTTCCTTGTTCGCCTTCATTCTAGTGGCTGAATACTTGGCTCTTTTTACTTTTTCCAATGTCCCAGCGTTGTTCTTCCTCGGCTTTTTCCTCCTGATAGAGAAATTCCTGAGAACCAATTTTGCCTTAAATCGCAGTCAGTTTTCCAACGCAGATAGCGCGCTACCCAATGAAGCAGCCCTGTCACAGTTTCTTGATCGCCGTGGCGCACGTAACATTGCCGTGGCGCGCCTGTCTGATTTTCACGAACTACTAGTCGTGACCAATAAAGAAATGCGCGTAGACCTGTTTAAAAACCTAGCTGATAGGCTAAAATTTCTGGCTGAAGGCGAGCGTGTTTTTCATCTCGACACCAATATGGTCTGTTGGGTGATCAAAGAGGATTATGCCAGCGATATATCGGGACATTTTGATACGGCTGTTGCGCTGTTCCATTCTCCAGTGATGGCGGGCGGAACAAAGATCAAACTGAACGCCTTTTTTGGCATTAGCGGTGAATCGATCGATAAAGCGAAAATTGCTACCGAACAAGCTATTGCAAAGGGAAGACGCTGGGCCTTGCATGATGAGGAAGCGGCTCGCGCAATAGGCCAAAAACAAAATTTACTTGTTGAGCTGGAGCAAGCCATTGAATTTGGAAACATTTGGACAGTTTATCAGCCAAAATGGAATCTTCGGGAAGACCGGCTGGAAGGTGCCGAGGCCTTAGTCCGTTGGGAACATCCAGAAAGAGGAATTATCAGTCCGGAGATTTTCATTCCGATATTGGAAAAGGCAGGGCGGATTGATGAGCTTACACTTAATGTCCTGAAAAATGCGCTCGACGACCTGTCGATATGGAGCGCACGCCAATCGGGCCTAAGCTGTTCAGTTAACATTTCTGCCCAACTGCTCGGTAATGATGCCTTCATTGAAAAAGCGATAGCCATGGTCGGAGCCGTCAATACCGGAGATGGGCATGTCATATTTGAAGTGACCGAGACCGCTGCCTTGGCCGACTTGCAGAGGTCCATTCTGGCCCTAAAACGTATCCGTGAAGCCGGTATCAGCGTCTCTATTGACGACTATGGTACAGGGCAATCGACCATGAGCTATTTGCAACGCTTGCCGATTGATGAAATCAAAATCGACCAAAGCTTCGTAAAAACCATGATCGCCGATGATTCCAACCGCCTGATGGTAAAATCAACGATCGAATTGGCCAAGGCACTAAATTTGAAAGTTGTGGCGGAAGGTGTGGAAAGCCAGCCATGCCTGGATATGCTGAGCGGACTTGGATGCGATGTCGGGCAGGGCTGGCATATCTCAAAACCTATTCCGTCGGAGGTTTTCGAGAGATCATGGTTGAAAGCAGCTGCAACAACAAACTTGCGTATGCTCAGATGGTCTGGGTGACAGATTACTAAGCCTTGTGAGCGCCGTCTATTTCGAAATAGCGGAATCCATCGGAACGTCCGATATTGCGGCGCAAAAACGGAAGTGGCAGGACCGCGGTGTTCGTATTTACTACCAAAGTAGCTGTAGTTGCTTTATAAATTTTGTAGCATTGAAGCATTTTGCGCCTAATAGTGGCATAAGGGGTCAATAAACAAATTAGCCTATGAGCACGCGGGTACGTTCAGCACTTATTGGATATACAGGGTTCGTTGGAGGCAACCTCCTGCGGTCAAGGTCATTCGATCAGCTATATAACTCCGCAAATATTGCAGAAATGAAAGGTCAGAAATTTGACCTTGTGGTTTGTGCTGGAGCACCGGCAATAATGTGGGCCGCCAATGCAAACCCACAAGCAGATATGCACAATCTGCAACAGTTGGCAGATGCCATATGCAGCGCAGACATTGGTTGCCTAGTGTTGATATCAACCATTGGTGTCTTTGACGACGTTTCTGCAGGATATACTGAGAGCAACGCCAATTTCGAGAAGCAGAGTGCCTATGGCCTTAACCGCCGAGAATTGGAGGTGGAACTTGCTTCAAAATTTCACAGCATACATATCATTCGCCTTCCAGCTTTATTTGGCTCAGGCCTCAAGAAGAATTTTATTTTCGATATTCTAAACCCGGAGCCTTCATTCATAAAACCGGCCAAGTTTGATTCGTTGCTGCAAGCATTTCCGGCAAAAGAAGGTGTCTTCCTGCAACAGGCGTATTGTTATAATTCCGATATCGACATGTGGGCCTACAAGCGTGATGAGTATAAAGACAGCAAGATCGCCAAGGCACTGATAGAAGCATTCTGGGATGAAAATTTTCTCGCGACACAGTTCACAAACAGTCAAAGCCGTTTTCAATATTACAACCTGGAAAAACTAGCCGATGACATCGACCGTATGATCGCGCATGATATTAATGTGCTGAATATATGTTCAGCGCCTGCTCAGGCCGGAGAGATCTATAGATTTTTAACTGGTAAGGAATTCAATAACACAGAAGCTGCTGCTGTTAACGAAGATGTGCGCTCAGATCACACTGATATTTTTGGAACGAGCGGGCATTATTTATACGAGAAGTATGAAACCCTAAACGACTTGAGACGTTTCTGTGCTGAATTCAGAGATCCAGAATGAAACTTGCAATTTCAAACATTGCATGGCCCGCGGAGAAGCTGGAAGACGCTCTAGGTATCATGCAGAAATATGGTGCGCGCGGTTTGGAAATCGCACCTTCCTTGGCCTTTTACAAAGAACCGAACCCTTTTGCTCCTTCCGATGAGGCGATCGAGAGATTTCTGTCTTTGCTTTCAAAATACGATATTTGCCCTGTATCCATGCAATCGTTGCTATTCGGCGCAGACGATGCCTTTCTTTTTGGCAGCATAGATGAACAGAGAAATTTCAAGGTTGGCCTGAAAAATGCCACTCAGCTTGCAAAGCAGGTTAATATCCCAAACTTGGTAGTAGGATCCCCCAAAAACAGAGTAATTCCGGAAAGTATGTCCGTTTTGGATGCAACGGCCTGCGCGAAAGACATTTTTTATGAGCTAGGCGACTATGCTGACCGGTTCGGTGTAACACTTGCTATTGAGGCCAATCCAGCAGAATATGGCACAAATTTCTTGAATACGACGCAGCAAGTGATCGATTTTGTTGAGCAGGTCGACCATCCGGCCATTACTGCAAATTTCGATATTGGGGCGCTCCAGATGAATGATGAAGTGAAAAACACTGGTCAGCTGTATGAAAGTGCCGCCTCCAAAATTTCGCATATCCACATAAGTGAACCTGATTTGAAACCTGTCCCAAAAGATAAGGCAGTGTTTTCAGAAATCGCATTGGAAATCATTTGCAAAGGCTACTCGAAATGGTTTTCTATAGAAATGCTGGTCAATGAAAACAGCGGATTGGCTGTGGTAGAAAAGTCTTTAAAAGACTGCTCGGAAATATTGAAGCGGCTGGGGGCCAAATGACCGACGTTATGCAACGGGAAGACTTTCTGGTTTCTATTGGCCTAATTCAAGAGGGCACTATTGCCGATGACTTGTCAAAGCTGGAGGAACTGTCAAAGCAAATTTCAAAGAAATTCCGTTATTCCGAGATTGTCTATGCCGTCGATGAGAGGGACCATTCGAAGCTCGATCTCCAAGCTACGGCAATTTCAAGAATTAGCAATCTGCGCATCATTGTAGTTAGCAATGATCTCAGCTTTTATCGCCGCCGCATATTGGTTGCATCAGAAACAATTGGTGATGTTGTGCTTCTTTCATCCTTTCGCGAACTGGAATATATATGCCTCGCCGAGATCGCAGAAGAAGTATATGAAACTGGCGACATCATTCTATCGTGGCGCGCCAAAAGGCGCATCGCTATGCCCATATTTCATGCTATCTTGGCAGCAGTATCAAAATATAAAGTCAATGCGCGCGTTATGAGGACGATTGGCATTGCTAGAGTTTCGCTCGGAAAGATTCTCAATACACCCACAGCAACTGTCGATCTGGTATTTGAACCGAAGCAGAGTAACGAAAACTATATACACAAGAAAACGGACTATCCGACCTCTCTGCAAAGCCGATCGACCATGTCGGATCGCTTTGAATTGGTGTTTGAACTTATCACAAATTCAGCACCAAGAATTCTGCGAGGCTTTGCCGTCTTTTCGTGTTTCGTCGTTATTCTAGCCATGACATACGCAATATATGCATGCGTGGTCTTGTTCACTGTTGATAATGTACAAGATGGCTGGTTTTCTACTGCCATCGTACAATCTGGCTCTGTGGTCTTCATCGCATTGGCACTAGGCCTGTTATGCATGGGCTTGGCTGGTATTTATGATCGGCTACGTGGTTCCGATGAAGGGCTCATTCGTGACGAAATATCCAATACCAGTTTCTTTGATCAAACGAGCGATCTTAACGTAGAAGTTGATGATTATGATGGCTCCCGCCTCAGATAAGAGCATCGGATAATGATGACCGGAACCGATGCTTCGCTCAACCCGGAATGGCAACTGCCGGGTTTTCAAACAACCTTGCTGGGTGATAAAACATCAAAATATGCGATTATCATTCCTGTCATCAACGAAGGTGGTCGGATACAATCCCAACTTCGCAAGATGAAGCAGCAAGGTATATGCGATGCCATCGATACTGTAATTGTCGATGGCGGATCCACAGATGGATCATTAGCCCTTGATTTTCTTGAACAAGAAGGCGTGCGCGCGCTCTTAGTGAAAACCGGGCCCGGCAAATTATCTGCTCAGCTAAGGTGTGGATATGCCTGGGCACTTTCGGAAGGCTATGAAGGGATCATTACCATCGATGGCAATGATAAAGACGGGGTCGATGCAATTCCCAAATTTATGGACGCGCTCGACAAGGGCTATGCTTATGCCCAAGCGTCAAGATTCATAAATGGCGGACGAAGCAAGAATATTCCCTGGTTGCGCTACTGCGCCATAAGGTTTGTTCATGCGCCGTTGCAAAGCCTGGCCGCCAGACACTGGTTCACGGATACGACACAAGGCTTCCGTGCCTATTCGCGAGAATTCTTGCTCGATCAAAAAACCCAGCCTTTCAGAGATATTTTTAAAAAATATGAGTTGCTTGCCTATCTGACGGTCCGCGCCAGTCAGCTAGGATACGCTGTTACAGAGATCCCCACCAGCCGGGTGTATCCCGCTCAGGAGCCTGTTCCGACCAAGATACGCGGCCTTGCACCACTATTCGATCTTTTGCTGGTTCTGTTCAAAGCTCTACTTGGTTCATATAATCCCAAATCAAGGTCAAGCTAGGTGGCCGTATCTTCCAAACCAGAAACCACAGACTATGACGCAGTTGTGATCGGCGGTGGTTTCTATGGCTGCTGCCTCGCTCTATTCCTTGCCAGCAAAAGTGATCGTGTTGCGCTTATAGAGGCAGATTACGGCATAATGAACCGCGCCTCGAGGATAAATCAGGCGCGCGTACACAGCGGCTTTCACTATCCTCGCAGTTTCGTAACAGCCTTGCGGTCAAAAACTTTACAATCGCGTTTCGCTAAAGACTTTTCCGGGGCCGTTATCGATGATTTCTCAATGGTGTATGCGATTGCACGCAAACGTTCGAAAGTCTCAGCAGGCCGATTTCACAAAATGTATGCAGATATGTCTGCACCAATTTACCCGGCCAAACCGCAACAAAGCGCTTTGTTTAACGACGAACTGATCGAACAAGCTTTCCTTTGTCAGGAGTTTGCTTTTGATTGGTCGAAGATAAGAGATCAACTGCTTGAACGTCTCGAGCAGGCAAAGATTGATGTAATGCTGAATCAACGCGTTGAAAATATAAATTCGAAGCAGGCTGGTTTGAGGATATTCCTGCCAGGTGAAAAATCAATTCTGGCAAAAAATGCTTTCAATGTAACTTATGCCAATATCAATAATATTCTTTTAAATAGCGGCCTGGCTCCGATAGAATTAAAATATGAAATGGCCGAACTTGCACTGATAACGCCACCCGAGGAACTTGAGGAACTGGCAATTACTATTATGGATGGCCCATTCTGGTCTTCTATGCCTTATCCTTCCGAGAACCTCCATTCGCTTACTCATGTCCGTTATACACCGCACTATAGCTGGATGGATGATGGGAAAGCAATTTCGCCAGACATTTACATGAAAAAGCTGCCAAAGGATAGCAGGTGGCGACATATGGTAAATGATGCACAGCGTTACATGCCATGCTTTCACGGGGCGCTTTATGAAAAATCATTGTTTGAGATCAAAACGGTTCTGGCCAAAAATGAACGAGATGATGGGCGCCCAATTTTGTTCCATCAACATAGCGATGCTCCAAACCTTATCTCAATCATGGGCGCAAAAATCGACAATATTTATGACTTTTTTGAAATCCTTCCTCAGGTTGAACCAAAGTGGAAGGGAGCGAATCTGAGCCTGTTATTTCCGCAAAATCCGATATGAGCAGCAACCGTAATCTGCGATATCTCCTTGCTGTCATTGTCGGCCTTGTAATCGATCTCGCAGTTTCCATCATATTGCGATCTCAATTCCAGCTTTCCCTTGAGGTAGCTGCCTCTGTCGGTTTCCTTGTCGCCGTTGCTTGCAACTATCTTTTTTTCGAATTTTGGGTTTTTGAAAACGGCCAAGCCTCATTTTCCATAAGCCGCCTACTCAAAACTTACATTGGCGCAATTGGCGTATTGATCGTCAGAGTTGTGATTATATTTGTCTCAGGCCTATGGATTGCTGATGGTGCCTTGCCAGATCTCTTGCGCCTTTTTGCTTCGATAGTCGCCTCTTTTGTCCTTAACTATGCCTTGTTAAAACTAGTATTCAGGCGTATGTGAAATCTTTATTTACACAGTTTCAAGGATTGGGGCTTGTTCCTAGGCACTGAACATCCAGCCATGGTTACGTATTAGTAATGCATGATGGGCTGCCACAAAATTCAAGCAAACAAGAGCGATATGATTATAAAAGGCCTACTGTCGCCTTTGTCATATTTCTACTTCTCGCAATACTGGCTTGGTATGGATTTTATCCCGGAACCATGTCCCCGGACAGTTACGAACAATATGCACAAGCAAAAACTTTCCAATTCGATGAACACCACCCGCCCGCAATGGCCTTACTTTGGAGCCTGTTACTACCACTCAAGGGTGGCCCTCAACCATTACTCTTTTTGCAACTACTCTTATATTTCACATGCTGGTTCCTTCTGTTCACGAAGCTTGAGCAAGAAGGCACGCATAAGCTGGCTTTGGCCACTGGCATATGTGCAGTTGCGCCATTTTGTATCAATTTTGCCGGCGTTATCTGGAAGGATGTGCATAATGCGCTGCCTTGGTTCTTTGTTTCCATCATTGCGATATTTTTCCCACAGAAAGCGCGCCGCTACAGCCTGCTTCTTCTGATCCTGCTTTGGTATGGATGGATGGTACGTGGTAACGCGGTTTTAGCAGTGCTTCCGCTCATTTTTCTAATTACGTACAAAAAAGAGCGAAAATTGATCGCAAATGCCACCATAGTTGTCGCTATCTTTGGTTTGTTTTTCGTTGGCAAGGCGATCACGCATGAAGCAATCTTAAAACCAAGCTATTCAGACCCGTATTCGAGGGCGATGGTACATGATCTGGCCGGCATCAAATATTTTGGGGGCAATCCTGCTTTACCGAGCAGCCTTATGCTGGACAATCCAAATCTGGAACGCCAACTTTCACACTACCAACCTGATGATATTAAATCGATCTTGTTCACGAACCCTGACGGCAATATTATACTGCGAAAATCAAATCCGGCAGCCATGGATGATCTGAAGTCGGGCTGGCTAAAGTCCGTAACTGAAAATCCAGTGGCCTATATCAAGCACCGCTTTTTCTTTGGCATTAATTTCATGCATATCGGTCGTGAGCGCGGCTATTACCTTCGCGAAGTACATTTCCCTCAGCCGGCAAGGCAAGCTGGGGTAGAAACTGCATATCCTGTGCCTTCAACGACAATGCATCGATGGATATTATTGTGGGAGAAATGGCCCTTTATGTATGGATGGTTCTGGATAATTGGGTTGTTCATATTATTGTTATTCGGAATTAAATCCCGTGCGATGTCTGAAGGGTGTGTATTGCTGGCATTGTCAGGTTCAGGCTTTTTGTATCTGGCTCCCCATTTTATTTTCGGTCAAGCTCCAGACTTCAGATATTACTACTGGGCAATTTTTGCAGTCATTCTGGGAGCTATCGTGATTATCCAGAAACAGCTATGGAAACAGGAGAATATCAAATAATATCAGCTCGAATACGATAAGAAATCAACAAACTGGATTTATTGCAAATAACTGTTCCCCGTCAGCGTTGGTGAGGCAGATGCGTTCTTCACTTTGATGAGTGCTTGGCATCGTCTGGTTGATAGTAAGCAGCTTGTTTTTGATGAAGCAAGCGGCTATCTGTTGTTTGATGATTGATGCTGCCCTGCCGAAGTAGGTATCGGCAGGTGTTACGTTTTTCAGGCTTTAGTGGTAGCGGCGGTGATTTTTATGCTCGACGAACGCCTCGACCTGTTTTTTCAGAACGTCTGGCAGATAATCGTTTTCCAGCAAGGTGCGGTTTGTGAGGGTCTGATGCCATCTCTCGATCTTCGTCCTGTAAAAGATGCCCACCGTACGTGATGCATCTTCCGGTCCTTGAGCCGGTCAACCAAATCCGTCGCAATAGCTTTCCTAGATGCCAAATCCGGTCGACATAGATCAGATCAAACTCGATACGCTTACCCTCAACGGCCACGTGCTTTCCGATGAGCTTTCGAACACTGCCATTTATATCCAGCAACCACCGACCACTGTCGTCCATTTCTTGCGTGCAACCTTTTGAATCCTGGTGCCATATGCTGGTTTCTTTATATATCGTTCCTCTGGACACGTTATGTGTCTCTCCGGAAGTCGTCCACGGTACGCCTCCGCTTTCGACTTCACACCTGATCCTTGGTGATCGAGGAGTTAGTAAACCGAGCAAGTCGGTGCCTACGACCTTTAGGCTGGAGAGCCTTCGACATACCTAGCAGGCTCCCAGGCTATAAGATCAAGAAGTGCGACGCCGCTAATGGCAAAAATATCTCGAATTGTTGCTGGTTATGCTGCTTCTATAACATATGTTGGCTCCCGCATCTGGCAGAATGACATACCAAACACAGCCTGTGGTTTGGTTCGAATTCTCTGTTATTCAGAGAATATTTTCCTGTTAATGCGTTTATGCTTCTCTATTATTATTGGGAGAAGATCTTCGATGTTGAGCCTTGAATTCCTAGATATTCATGCGTTTGATAGTGTGCCTTTGATCAACAAAGCGGAAGATTGGATCTATTTCCCTGCAAAAGCGAAGCAACAGGGAAAACTGCGCTAGACCCGTTCTAGAAAGACTGCACCGCGCAACATTTTTTCCTATTTTTTTGGTATCGCTGGATTTGGACGAAATCAATCCGTGGTTAGGGTTCAATCTTTGTCTAATGCATAGGCAATTACATAGGCGCCTTTGCCATATCGCACATCCTACGAGTCGAGATATTGGTTTGCCGCAAGGTCTCTGGGGTATCGCCAGGTTGGGTTGGGAACGATCACGATAAGACATTGGCGTGGATTGTCCGTTGCTAGGCAAATCCGCTTTCCATTTTGCTTCACCAGTCCGAATATCAAACGCCCGGACCTTGCTGTCCATGGTGGAGCTTAGGAAAGTTAGACTGCCGCGCGTTGTCAACGTGCCAGCACGTATTGTCGCTCCGACATCATAAGGAATGCCAGAGCGCAAGTTAAACGGGCCAGAACTACTCATATCACTGGCTTCTTCCTTGATCCCGAATTTCTGAATGCGTTCGAGGTAGGAATCAAGGATTCATCAATCGATGGCAGTTTCACTGGAAGCGTGTTGGCATTTTACTATGACCATAAGGATCTGCAAATCGGTCAAACGACCGCAACTGCCGCACTGACGGTTAATACAGACGCCACAGTCTGAGGCGTCGAAGCAGAATTTGCCGTTCGTCCGAGCGATCGTTTTCAAGTTGACGGCAGCTTCTCCTACCTCAATGCCGGGGTGAGAGATTTTGCTTCGATCGATGAAACCGATCCTTTTGGTTCTGCGCCGGGCACGGTTGATGCTGACGTCACAGCCGCGGGTGTGCTGAAGGATGTTGATCGGAATTCTCTACCCTTTTCCCCTGACATCAAGATCGCGATTGGGGCGCAATATGAAATCCCGGTAGGCGATTGGGTATTGACCCCGCGTATCGACCATTATCTACAGAGCGAATTTGCAAGTTCGATCTTCAGCAAGCCGATCGATATTTTTGATGGCTATGGCCAGACCGATCTCAAGCTGCTGCTCGCACCTGATGGCGGCAACTCGGAAATCCGCGGATATGTGAAGAATCTGTTCAACAATGATGACATTACGCGTGCGCTCTCGGCTGGGCGACTAGTCGGGCGTTTCCGGGAATTCGTTATTTTGGAACCGCGCACTTATGGGGTTGAAGCGACCATCCGCTTTTGATGACTAGAAATTAGCTTCTCTCCGAGGACAGCCTGGGATCTTATGTATAGGGCTATTTTTTGACCTCTGGGAGCGTTATTAAACATGAAAAGTTTCGGAGAAATTCCTAAGGATAAATGCGCGAGTGACCATGATGGCGCAGATTATCTGGAGGCAGGGTGATCGAGTCTTCGTCAAAAAAATGCTGAGGAAACAAAAAGTACACTCGGATGATATGCTGGTGCTTTCATTGGCAAGTGTCGGGAATTTGCCTCATGTAGAGAGAGCTGAGATAGACATGCGTTGTACTGCGAACCAGTTCTTCAAATGTATTGGCTTTTTCCGCCACAGCGACTTGATGTTTCTACCGGATGGTTAGCTCACGTTTCAGCAATTCTCTAAAAAGGTGCGATAGGCTAATAAAATACTTATACATCAGCGATCTGCTGACATCCACCTTCTGGTCAATGGCTTCCATCGAAAGCCTTGACATGCCATCTGTTGCGATCAATTGCGCTGCGCTGTCGAGTTTCATGGACCGACGGACTTCAGGGCTAAATCTCCTCTTCGCTTTTGACGTGAGTTGTTCGATTCAAGTGATAATTCCCAAAAAATCGTGATAATGATGTTATCACAGCAGTAAATCCTGAACAGCTCTGCTTCTAAAGTTTTTCAAGTTTACAGTTGAGAATCGGCTTCCTCTCCTGGTTGCCAATCTATACAAATACCAAAGTCTGCTCCCAAAGCGGCTGTTCTAATTCGGCTTAATTTACGGCATAAATAGATATGAACCCTCTAAATAATTTTAAGGTCTAGAATATGACGATCAGTGTTATTCTTCGATCGATTACAAATCGTGGCGCGATCATCTTCATGATAATGCTTTCTTTGATTCATGCTCCAACGCTTGCAGCGAACCCGATAGAACAGCAAAAGTTGCTTGCTGAAGACGGCGCATCGGAAGATTTTTTCGGCTTCAGTGTGGCGATCTCTGGTGATACCGCAGTCGCTGGAGCATTTAGAGCTGACGATGAAGATATCGGTGTAGATGCCGGCGCAGTCTATATTTTCGTACGCAGCGAGGCCGACTGGCGCCAACAGGCCAAACTTACCGCTAGTGACGGGGCTCCAAGCGACACGCTGGGAGGTAATGTCGCGATTTCGGGGGAAACGGCAGTAGCCGGCGCGATTGGCGACGATCAGAATGGTGATAACTCGGGCGCAGCTTATGTTTTTGTTCGTTCCGGGACGACCTGGAGCCAGCAAATGAAACTCATCGCGGCTGATGGTGCTGAGGGCGATGCATTTGGCCAGAGCATTGCAATTTCCGGCGATACCCTTGTAATTGGTGCTCCGCATGATGATGACAAAGGCATTGGCTCTGGTTCGGTTTATGTGTTTACGCGCTCCGGAACCACTTGGTACCAACAAGCAAAACTTACAGCCGCCGATGGCGCAGAAGGCGACCTTTTTGGAATCAGCGTCGCCGTTTCTCACAATACCATACTGGTCGGTGCGGATTTGAACGATGAAAAAGCAATTGATGCCGGTGCTGCATATGTTTTTACGCGTACTGGGAATAGCTGGAACCAGCAGGCCAAACTTATCGCTGCCGATGGTGCACAAACCGATATTTTTGGCGTTCGGGTCGCCCTGTCTGGTGATACTGCTTTAATCTCGGCTCGCCGAGACGATGATGAAGCAATGGGTGTTGATGCCGGTGCGGTCTATATTTTTACGCGTACCGGGAATATCTGGCGTCAAGAAGCGAAGCTCACTGCCCCTGATGGGGTAGCGGACGACAGATTTGGTCGCGATGTTGGGCTTTCCGGAGATATCGCACTAATTGGCGCAATGCATCGAGACGATCGAGGTGATAACTCCGGTGAAGCCTATTTGTTCAAACGCTCTGGTAAAGTCTGGAACCTTCAGACCAAGCTCACTGCCGCCGATGGCGCGGCTGGTGATCTATTTGGTTGGAGCGTTGCTCTCTCTGAGAGCGCTGCACTCGTTGCGGCTGCTCGCAATGATGACCAAGGCAATGAATCGGGCTCAGCCTATATATTTGATATCAGCCGTGATTAAATCTTTCAAAAACCAGGAGATTAATTGGCTTTCGAAAAGTACTCTTCGGACACCTGTGCAATCGATAAACTCTAGACCACGCCGGTCGGGAAATTGTTCAATTCTTGCACCGTTTATTTATGCCGGAGATTCTCAATAACCTGAGCGTCTACCCAATAGATATCCCCTTCTTTTGGGCGTATGGTTCTATTAAAGAAAAGATATTTCCCATCCGGGGTGACATACGCACTGGCTTCCCGGCCGGCCGTATTGATTTCCGGGCCCATATTTATTGCCTCACCCCAAGAGCCATCTTGCTGTTTGAAACTGATCCACAGGTCAATCCCGCCAAATCCCCCATCTCTTTCTCCATCCCAGATTATGTAGGATTCATTGGGCGCGATGAAGGGATGGGCATTCAACTTTCCGGTGTTTATCTCTTTGCCAAGCGGTCTGGGTTCTTCGCGTTTACCATCCTTGAGCGTGGAAATGCGAATAACATTGTCTCCTTTGTAGTCGTCAAGGATATAGGTGCCGCTGGCGGATGCGGATAAACGCATGATACCCAAGTCTTCCCGGTCAAACATAGGGCCAAGGCTTTTTATTTCTGACCAGCCATCGCCAATACGCTCCATATAATATTTACCCAAATGCATTGTCTTACCATCTGGCGAGATGTTCGGGCGCCACACTCTTGGCCTTATGACAGACTCGCGCCATCGATTATTTTCTGATCTGTAAGAAATGAGCGACCATTTGTCAGACCCGAGATTTTTCCTTGTAAAATAGAATTCCTTCATATCGGGAGAGAAAAAGGGGCTGAAATCACGATGCTCTGTCGAGACAATTCCGGGTGCAAAAACTTTGGGCGTTGAACCTGGGGGTGTTTGCCCGAGATATGGCCCCCTGAGTTCTGTAGATTCAGTCTTTCCGCGACCCACATCAGATTTGGCAGCTTGATTGGTAAAGGCAGGCAGTATTCTATCTGCCGTAATCTGCATGGTTTTGTCGTCTCTTTCATGGCCGGTAGTAACAACCATGAGATCCAACTCATCAATCAAAATGATATATTGGCCACCGCCGCCTTGCGCGGATCTTGTGAAATAGATCCTGTCGCCAACTTTCATTTCTGCCTGCCACCAATAATAACCATAGCCGGGATTGGAGACATTATTTCCGGTGAAAAAGATGTCGTCGTTTCCTATGCGGACAATGCTGTTTGTTGACCTAGCGATAAACCTCTCTGGAATGAGCTGTTCACCATTCCATTTGCCTTTGTTCCGGACCAGAAGTCCCCACTTGACCATATCGCGCGATGTCATTTTTGCTCCGGAAGGCCCCCTCGGTAAGCCACTCACATCCATACGCCAACCATGATCGGGGATGCCGATTTTATCCAAAACTTCAGTCTTGATAAAATCCTTGGCTGTGCCAGGCACCACGGCGTCGAGCACTTGCATCACCAATTGTGGATCGGATCCTTGATAGAGAAAGCTCTGAGAATCCGCAGAGATGGCTGCGCTGCGCTCAAGATAGGCTTGGACCTGATTTTGACCGACCAGCTGGCCAGAATCTTGGTTGAGTTCGTCCCTCTGCTCTTTACTGATACGCAGTCCAGAGCGCATAGTCATCGCCTTGTGAAGGGTGATCTTATCAGCACCTTCTACAAACCTCGTGGGGTCCAGATTGTTCAAAAAGCTGACAATCGGCCTGTTCAGATCTGCCGTCGTCAAATATCCCATCTGGATTGCTCGGCCGATAGCCAGATTTGTATAGGCCTTGGTTGTTGAAGCTTGAAAATGCGGCAAATCAACACGTCCGCGGGCGTAGTAGGATTCAAACAGGAGCTTGCCCTTGTGCGCAATGAGCAGGCTATCATAACTACCGTGCTCGCCCGCAGCGATTTCCTGAGCCAACTTGGTGATGATGTCCTTGTTACCGCCATCCACACCCAATTTACCAACCGCAATAGAGTCTTTTCTGTCGGACGGCGCTGTATCGATAAAGGCTTTCTCCAGGTAAGGAACATCGCTGAATGAGAGCGCAACTTCTTCTTCTGTGGCCTCGGGCGCAAGGCTGTCACTTGCTTTAGTATTTTCTCCTGCTGCGGCAACGCCGCTTAAACTGAGGAATAAGGCGACTGCCATTAACTTCTGAAACTTCGGTCGGGTGGTCATATCAATCTCCAAGAAGGCTTCATTAGGTCACTTTTTCTGGGCGCAGACGACTATTCCTATCAGAAAATCGGGTCTCGTCTTATCCACCGCAAACACTTTCAACGCCCCTTCGATGATTGTATTCAATATTTTAGTAATAGAATACAATCATCGAAGGGAGAACTTGTCAAGCACCACCCCATTGGGGCTCTTTGAGAGTTTAGCTATTTACCAATATAGCTTGAGCTAGAAATACCTGTCACGATCGCTGGCAATGATGATGAGACCTATCCTAAGATGGTTGAACCAATTCCCAAAAAAGAAGAGTCCTATGAACCAAATGCGCGCCGCTGATATTATTAGACAACTGGATATGAAACCTCACCCAGAGGGTGGACACTATGTCGAAACTTTCCGTGATGATGCCTCCACAGCAATTTTCTTCTTGCTGGAGGAGGGCGAACATTCCCACTGGCACAGAGTACACGGCAGCGCAGAGCTTTGGCATCACTATGCGGGAGATGCCTTGGAGCTGATGCTTTCATCGGATGGCAGTAGTTTTGAAAAACATCAACTGGGCCTGAGTTTTGAAAAAAATGAAAGACCAATGGTTGTTGTGCCTGCAGGGTGTTGGCAAATGGCCAGGAGTTTGGGGGCTTGGACACTTGTTGGATGCACCGTTGCCCCGGGGTTTGATTTCGCCAATTTTGAAATGGCACCGCCCGACTGGCAGCCTGGCCTGAATTGAATCCATTGATGGATCCAAGGTCAATCGCGTTATTCAGTTTGATCACAAGATATAGGATGCATCAATTTTGACCTGTCTCTATCCAGCGATCCTCAACACTGGGTCAAAGGAAGCAACTGCATGTTATCAGGAAAAATCGCCATAATTACAGGTGCCAGCTCGGGCATTGGTCGTTCGGCAGCACATATTTTTGCGGCCGCTGGTGCGAAGCTCGTACTTAACGCGCGTCGAGCAGCGCCGTTGGACGCGCTTCTCGCCGAGATGAGGTCCAATGGTAGAGAGGCAATTGCCATCGAAGGAGATGCAGCGGATGATCGTACGCAACAAGAGCTTGTTGCTGCAGCTCAAAGCGAATTTGGCGGTCTCGATATCGCTTTCAACAATGCCGGTACGATAGGCCCCGCCAAGCCACTTGCAGAGATATTAGACTCTGAATGGTTGGACATTGTCGCAGTCAATCTAACCGCCGCTTTTCTTGGCGCACGCGCCCAAATTCCGGCGATGCTGGAAAGAGGTGGCGGCTCGCTAATCTTTACCAGCAGTTTCGTTGGAAACAGCGTAGGCCTTCCCGGAATGGCGGCTTATGGAACGACCAAGGCTGCTCTGATGGGGTTGGTTAAGGGTATTACCGCTGATTATGCTGAGCAGAATATCCGAGCCAACACCTTACTGCCAGGTGGAACCAATACAGCAATGGCCGGAGACACCGCACAGCGGGAATGGGCGGCGAGTTTACACGCCATGAAGCGGATCGCTGAACCCGAAGAGATTGCCAAGGCCGCACTCTTTCTGGCCAGTGATATGGCAAGCTTTGTAGCTGGTTCCGCGCTATGGGCCGACGGTGGAAATGCTGCGGTGAAAATGTAGTAGAAAAATCGCTACAATCAGTCTGCGCGGTTCTTATGTCTCGATTTCCATGTCTGGGACCACGCCAATAGACTGTTCGCCCTGTAGCTTGAAAAGTCGCTTGGAAAATGAAATTTCAAGGCCAGAATTCGGCAGTTTATGGGTAGAGCAGCTGCGCTGCCACCTCGGCCATCCTTGCGAAATCATGGCCGGTTCGCGGAACTGATTGAAGCTTCCAGCCGAATTGCAACTGCTCTGATTTAGAGATTTCCAATCCTGTGCGAAAAAAGTTTCGGCCACGTGCGAAGCGATTTTTACCTTGTTTGTCAATCAGGGGAGTGTGCAGCAGCGTTCCGCCCGCAGCATCGGAATTGTCTTCTTCCCCCAAGAGGATTGTGAGTTGCTCGCCCAATATCTGGCTCAGTTGTTCTTTGCGCACTCCAGTGCCTTCCATACCCATGGGTGGGGGCTTGCTGAATGAGGGCAGGGTATAAAACCCTGCATTTGCCGCAACAATGCGCTCAGCCTTGGATGCCGGATGAAAAAGCGCAAGCCGGTGGAGTATCTGACCTCCGGCTGAATGACCAAAAATATCATATCCAGCGCGTTTGGAACCAGTGATCTTTGCCAAGAGATCAAAAGTGCGATCGAAATCTGAGAATATCCAATTATTCTGGTCGGCTTCCGGATTCATTTGAATATCTTTATCTTGCAATTGAAGAATGCGCGCATTGGGGCCCGTGCTTATAAATTTTGGGTTGTTAAGTTTGATATCCTTGACCACGCCTCCCATTTGATAAGCTGCAAAATCATATGTTTCTTCAGGATAGCCCAGTGCCGCAACCAGGATGTCCTTGCGACTGGCCACTTCGAGCCAAGCGTTTCGATAGCTGTTGCTATTTCGGCCTGCACCCGGGATGACGATTAATATACGGGATTGAGGCGTAAATTGGCTTGGTTTGTAGTAATGCACTGTGACATGCCGACTCTCACGCCCGCTGCCGCCAGCAATCTGGAAATAGCCAGCACCAGTTGGAAGATTATGTGGCTGGAAACCCAAATCCAGTTCCTTCGCTGGTTTCAGAATCATGCCACAATCGGGGCAGCGACCTGGTGCTTTGAATATGTGCTGATCCATTGCGCAACCGCATGGAGGGCAGAGAAAAGTTTCCCGCTCTGCTGTTCGTTCTGGCTGACATCTGAGGAGATTTGAGTAAGTAGCAATAGAAAGGGCAGTGGTGACGACCGTCCTACGAGACATGAGGAACTTCATGGCGCAATACCTTCATTGAAGTGTTTCTGGTAGGTGCTGGGCCGGACCCCAAATCGTTGCGTGAACGCGCGTTGGAATCCGTCAGGGCTGGCAAAACCAACCATGGATGCCACTTGTGCGATGCTGGCACCTTTACTTAGCAGCGATCGGCCATGATCAAGGCGGACATTTTTAATATAGGCGGCCGGCGAAACATGAAAGGCCTTCTTGAACCGACGGGAGAATTGCCTTGCGCTGAGGCCGGCCATGTCTGCCAGTTTTTCAATCGACAGGTCTTCCTGCAGATTACTGGCGGCCCAATGACATACATCAGTCAAACGGCCATCGGTCGCGGATTGCAATCGTAACGGCAAGGAATATTGTGTCTGTGCGCCGGGGCGCCTCAGAAAAACCACCATTTCTCGGGCGACTGCGACAGCTGCGGCCTGGCCAAAATCATCCTGGATGAGATCAAGTGCCAGATCAATTCCAGCTGTCACACCGCCTGAGGAATAATATTTTCCATCGTTCAGAAAGAGCGCATCGGCGTTCAACTTTACTTGGGGGAAACGCTTTTCAAAATCGTCCGCATGCGCCCAGTGGGTCGTTACTTCACGTCCTTTCAGCAGGCCCGCTTCGGCCAGCGCATAGGCGCCCGTACAGATTGAAATAATGCGCGTGAACCTATGGTGATACCTGGCAAGCCAATGCGCGAGTGAGGATAAAGTTTGCGGGTGGCGCACGCCTGCGCCGCCTGGAATGATCAGGGTATGCGCAACCGGGTCTTCTGGCGCGATCCTTTCTGCGCAAATTCGCATGCCAGACTCGGTTTCAAAAGTGAGTTTTTCCAGCCCCCAGAACTGGATGGAATATCGGCTTGTGCCATCATCTTCTTTTATGATCGAGAAAGCCTCGACGGGGCCAGCCACATCGATTGCGTTCATATTGTCGAACAACAGTACAGCGATGGAATGATCGAACGGCATGGTCGTTGAATAGCATTAAGCGCCTATGTCTGAAATGACCTTTATCCGATCAAAACCGACATTTTGGATATTTGGCTAGTCTTGCGCAGTTGTTGAGGGCGCAAGGTGAGGGTTGCCAATTCCGGTGTTGAGATAGGCCTTCAGGCTCTCGACAAAAAACATGTCCCATCCAGCCTCGCAGATTTCATAGCAATGAAGTTGCGGAATAAGACCTTGATGCTCGATCGCGATCTCGGTATTGTCGCCCTTCGAATGAATATCCCAACGAACCCGCGTATCCAGCCATTCGGTCTCGATTTCCTTGGGCATGCCCTCATGCAAATGCAGAGCGTCGACGCAAATCATCTCGACACACTGATTTGGATTGAGAATGGTGGCTTCAAATGTCCAGTAACCATTTCCCGGTGGGAAGGAGAATGTCGAGCGGTCTCCAACCGTTACCATCGGAGCGTCCGGTGTCGTCCACCATTTGTGCATTCCCTGCGTCAAAGCCCAGTATGCTTTTCTAGCATCGGCCTCGACGGTAATGATGCGTTTGTAATTCTGCGATGTCACTTTCTTCTACTCCTCTTGTGAACATGTTTCGATTGCCATTGACTAACCGGCCGCAATGATGACCTTCTGCCTTTCACAAGCGGCAGTACGATGCACAAAGGCTGCCCGATAACCGGCATCTGCGTAAAGCGAGACGAGGGAATGCAGATCAGGATATGCACCGATCGCGATGATGTCCCAATCCTCATCTTCGCCGATGAACATGCCGGAGAACGGTCCGACATGGTGAAACTTGCCGCCAACCCGTTCCATGGTCGGGACGCTTACTTCAGCATATCGACTAAAGGCTACTTCGCCGGTTACATTTGTATCGAAATCACCAAAGTCGACTGGATAGGTTGCGCGCTGGTTTAGCTTGAAGAAGTTGATCAACGTCACCGGCTTTTTCTCCGGTAGTTGAAGAATATGCGTCCATTGCGTTTCGGTTGGAGAAGAGCCGTCAGACCCGTCTCCAAACCATTCCAAAAATTGTTGAGCGTTTGCTTTCATAGTGATTTTCCTCTGCATGTTTGGGATATGTTTAATTGATTATTGGAGAACGTGACCGCCAGAATGATTAAGCATCGTACCGGTCATGAAACTGGCAAGGTCAGAAGCCGCGAAAGCCAGAACATTGGCGGTTTCAGATCTTTCAGGAAGTCGTCCCAGAGCTACCTTATTTTGTTCGATAGCGCCTTGCATCTCGGTTTGCGAGATACCCAGATTTTCTCCCATTGCGCGAAAGGTATACTCAATTGTTGGTGTATCAGGCATCGCTTCAGATCGAACGCCGAGCACCCGAATGCCCTGGGGACCCCATTCACTTGCAAGCGATCTCATCAAACCTTCAATTCCCGCATGCGTCGCCGAAAGCGCTGCGCTCCACGGTGATCCCACCACAGCGAGCGTCGATGTGATGAAGAGGATGACTCCTGATCGCTGGTTGGCCATTTGCTTTTGTGCCGCCTTTGCCGTCACAAATTGCGGGCCCAATGTCGAGCGTGCTGGGATGAGCAGTTCTTCCAGCGAGGTTTCGCTGGCCGGTTTGCCGTGATTGAAGGCCGCATGATCCGACGTTGCCAGGTTCAGAACAATATCGATCCTGCCATGGGCTGCGACGATCTCGTCGAGATATCGGGTGACTGCATCTTCATCAAGTGCATCAACCGTCCGGAATTCCTGCACTCCAGACGACGACAGAGTGGGGTCGGGCGATCGGCTGGAGGCAAAAACTATCGCCCCTATATCGACAAATTTTTTGGTAACTTCGGAACCAAGACTTCCACCGGCACCAAATATGACGGCGATTTTGTCTTTCAGGAGAGATTTGGACATTGGGGGATTTCCATTGGTAAGTTTTACAGAAAAGGAGGGAAGCTAGAGATTCCTGCTGTCGACGTCGGACGAAATCATGCAGCCCAATGTGGCGGCATCGTCTTCTGCATGCCTGGCAAGGATTCGACGCGAGATTTCCAGGATTCAAGCTTGGGAAAGTCATCGTTCAGAGTATCAAGCCCAAGCATTGCCAGTTCATCTGGTTTGATTTCCATCGCGCGCTGGATCAACCGAATGTCAGGAAACGCCACAGCATCTGCGGCGGTCGGGTTATCGCCACATAAAAACTTGTTTTGGATGAGTAGTGTTTCGAGCCGCTCACACTCAAATCGCAAGCGATCTGCGGCTTCCTCTTTCGCCTTTCGCTCGTCCGATGGTGCATCTGCAACCGAAATATTCTGCACCAGAATAGAAAAGAAGACGCTGTTGTGGGCGGCACGCAAATAATCCGCTGTTTCTAGAACATTTTGCCAAATTTGGCCGGTCTCGTTTGCATTCGATCCGAAAAGTGGCTTGTCTGGATATTCTCGGTCCAGCCAGGCCAATATCCCTATTGAGTCGCGCAGTATAAGATCACCTTTGACCAAGGATGGTACGGTTCCGCGGGGATTGATTTTCAGATATTCAGGCGCTTTATGTTCGGCTTTTGAGGCCTCCATGTAGTGAATATCATATTCAAGTTCTTTGAATGTTAGGCCTGCCAAGACCCTCCAAGGTCGAGGCGCACCAGATACGGCATATACTGTCATGGTCATAGGGGGGCTCTTTCTTTGGTAATTGGTGGTCACTACAAAGAAAGTATGGATTCGGTATTCTTTCGCAAGAAGGCAGAATTAGTGTATATAGTATCAAAAAAGATACCTACATGGATTTTCGGAGTTTAAAATGAACAAACCTATATCAATAGAGAAGCGACAATTTTCCGAGGATGGAGATGAGCTTTGTCCGATGCCAGATATTGCCAAGCTCATTGGAGGAAAATGGAAACTCATCATTCTGCAAATATTGATCTTTCGCGGCATGAAACGCTTTAATGAACTGCGCCGGATGATCGACGGCGTCACTCAAACAATGCTCACGAAACAATTGCGAGCGCTGGAGGCGGACGGTCTAGTTGAGCGAAAAATCTACGCGGAAGTGCCGCCCAGAGTGGAATATCGAGCAACCAAACGTGCGCATGATCTGGAGGCAGTGTTCTTGGCCATGCATGATTGGTGGATAAAAGATAATCCTCCCGAGAAAAAATAGCACACCTTCTATCGATGATTCTGTTCTGATTTTCTGACCGATGTGCAGAAGCCTTGCCATTTTCAACCTGATAAAAATGCATATCTGATACATTCCAAAACTTCCCCATTTCAGAAGCCGTTCGTAAATCCTGCTTAAACGCCGATTGGTGAGCCTGCGGACCCAAGGACGATGCTCCGAAGCAACTTGAAATGACGATACTTGACAATCTCGCAATTCAATGATTGTATCCAATTTATTATGTATTGAATACAATCATTGAATTGCTGCTGGGAGTGTTTGCGGTGGACAAGACGAGACGCGGTTTTTTAGCGGGGATGGCCGCTTGTGCAGGAGGTGCTTTAAGTGCTGGCAGCGCGAACAGCACTGTCGCACCTCGGAGCAAGAGCGTCATATCCAATGCAGCGAACATTTCACGTCTGCGAAAAGGTGGCAGTGCCAACAGCAATGATCCGTGGGTCGAGATAGATGCACAGGCGTTTCGGAATAATGTTCGTGAAGTATCGCGTATGGCAGGCGGTACACCAATCATGGCACCGGTCAAAAACAATGCTTATGGCCTAGGTGATACTGTTGTTGGGCCGCTTCTCGCTTCTATGCCGGAAGTATCGAGACTTGCCTGTGTAAGGGTTTCAGAGGGGCTCGCGTTACGGGCGGCGGGGGTGAGGAAACCGATCTTGAACATGAGCGAAGTAACTGAGGAGGAAATTGAAGAGCTCGTCTTGAATGACATTGAGATCACGTGCTGGCTCGATGACGCAGGCGAGAGATTGGATCGCGTTGCCAAACGGCTAGGCAAACCTATCCCTGTGCACTTCTTTATCGATACAGGGCTCAACCGCGAAGGGATGCCGTATGACCGGGCGCTGCCGTGGATGCAAGATCTGGCGCGACGACCGTCAGTCAAGGTCGCCGGAATCTACACGATGTTTATCCACGACATTGAGCATGATAAAGTACAGTTGATGCGATTCAATCGGCTAATTGCAGAGGCCCGAAAAGAAGATATCCCCCTGGGATTAGTCCACGCATCACCTTCCTACACCACCTTCTATCTTCCAGAAGCGCGTTTCGATTCAGTCCGATCCGCGACGGCATTGTTTGGATTATATCCTGATGCGAATGCCGTTTCGATGGCCGACTTGAAATATGTTTGGCGATTGCGGGCACGGATTGTTAGGCTTGAGCAGCTTCAACGGGGTGAGACAGTCGGTTTTGGACCTAAATATACTGTTGAAAAACCAACGACACTAGCTTTGCTCCCAGTCGGATCGACTGATGGTTATCCAAGCTCGGCTGTGAACAATTGCAAGGTTATGATTGGTGATCATCTCTATCCGGTAGTTGGCTCCATGAGCTCTGCGCATACGATTGTTGATGTGAGCGAGAAGCCGGATGTCAGCATAGGCGATGTCGCCACACTGGTTGATCCAGACCATAAGGAAATCGAACCGAGGGCTGTGGCAAAACAGGCTGGCATCGGTCACTATTCGCTCATGAGCCGTCTCAATGCACTGTTGCCAAGAAAGCTGGTATGATGAAGAAAGATCAGAACGAAAATCTCAAAAAGCCACGTGGCACTGAAGCCTACGAGCTCATCTTGAATAGGATACTCGCTGGCGATATTCAGCCAGGCGCGCCGATTGTTGAGGCAAGGTTGGCTGAAACTCTTGGGGTTAGTAGAACACCGATCAGGCAAGCACTGTTCAAGTTGGAGCAAGAAGGATTTGCAACCAGCTCATCCGGGTCAGGTTTTTCAGTATCGCCCTTGACCGAGCGAGAAGCCCGAGAGGTTTACCCTCTGATTGCAGGCCTCGAAGTCATTGCAATCGAAGAATCTGGACCGCTGCTCCCGACCATCGTCGATAAGCTCATAAGTTTGAACAGGAAACTGGCAGAGGCAAAGAATATTGCCGCAGGTATTCAAATTGATTCCATGTGGCACGATACGCTGATTTCTTGCTGCGGAAATAATCGGCTTCAATCATGGGTCAGCACCCTGAGGTGTACAGTTTATCGCTACGAAACATACTATATGTCAGATACGGCGTTGATAGCAGAATCCGTTAAACAGCATGCCAAGCTTATCGAACTTCTCCGCGACGCCCGCCAGGATGAACTCGCGCTTGAGTTAAAGCGCCACTATAAATTTGGTATGGAGGCCGTGGTTCTCAAGCTTACAGCGGAAAGCGCTGCAATTGCTGCAGGCAAACTGCATTGAAAATGGAGAGCGCTAACATTCAGGATCAAATCCTTACCGCACGTTCCTGTATAGATAAGGTCTTTCTGGATACACCGCAGTTTAAAGCTGAAACCTTACTTCCCCAGTTGGGAAAAGCACCTTTACTGAAGGTCGAAACGATAAATCCCATTAGATCCTTTAAGGGGCGGGGCGCTTGCTTGCTGGTCGATGCCGCAAAACCAAATGCATCATTGGTCTGTGCGAGTGTCGGAAATTTTGGTCAGGGGATGGCTTATGCAGCGCGCGTTCGTGAGGTACCGATAACGGTTTTCCTAGCTGAGAATGCAAATCCGCTAAAGGTCAATCGGATACGATCGCTTGGCGCAACGGTTATTCAAACTGGCTTCGATTTTGATGCGGCCAAATTTGCCGCAAGAGAGTTTGCGCACACTAAAGGGCATTCATTTGTGGAAGATGGCGCTGCGTCAGCAATCACTATCGGGGCGGGAACGATCGGAATGGAAATGCTCGCCGGCAAAGAAGAATTTGGAGCTGTTTATGTTCCCGTCGGAAACGGCGCGCTGCTCAACGGTGTGGCTTCATGGATTAAAACGCATCAACCCGGCATTCGTGTTGTTGGGGTTTGTTCAGAAGCTGCTCCAGCCATGGCGATGAGCTGGAAAGCGGGTAGGCCGATTTCAACAGCCGAAACATCGACGGTGGCGGAAGGTATTGCTGTTAGAGAGCCGGTGCCTGAAGCTGTGGAATTGATGCAGGAACTTGCCGACGACATGCTCCTGGTTAGTGATAGAGCCATGATCCAGGCCGTGCAGCATTGCTTCAATGAACTAGGCTTGCTCGTTGAACCGTCAGGCGCTGCGGGATTGGCCGCGCTCATCGAACATCCAGATGCGATCCCAGAGACAGAAGTAGCGACGATACTCTGCGGAGGAAATGTATCGGAATCTCAGGTTAAAACATGGATCCAATAGTCAATTGGACATTTTCTCATGATCTGATCGAACCCATAACTGCGGATCGCGACGAAACGCACCAGCGAAATTTGAAATTTTGGAAACCGAGGTCAGTATGAAACATGACTTGCTAATATTGATCGCCGTTATCTCTATGGCACTTACCTGGAGCGTCGAGCTCAGCGCACAACAGGCAGAAACGGGCCATAAGCCAATTGATATTCTTCTTCACAGTACCGTTGAGGCTAAAGATAGAACGGCGCTCGCCATAACGATCTGGAAACCTGAGTCGGACAATCAGCGCTATCCGACCGTGCTTGTTGCTACGCCTTACGTCTCGGATGAAGCGCACCCACGCGCCCGGAAATATGCCGATCGAGGATATGCTATGGCGAGCCTGGATATTCGCGGACGAGGCGGATCGAAAGGTCAGTTTCTTCCATTCAGCGACCATGGTCCCGACATTTGCGACGCAATTGCCTGGATTAAGGCACAGCCGTGGTCGGATGGTAATGTCTTGATGCGAGGTGGCTCTTATCGCGGCATGACCCAATGGATGGCCGCGCGGTCATGCCCTGATAAGATTAGGACCATAGTCCCTACTGCGTCGGTATATCCTGGGCATGATTTTCCTATCGTAGGCGGTCATCGCAGCCAAAAATATATAGCTGGGTGGCTTGGTTTTGTGGCGGGCTCTGCGATGAATTCAAATTTCTACGCAGACCGTCAGTATTGGAAAGAGCGGGAGCTTAAATCTTATCGTGAGCATCTCCCCTTCAATGAGTATGATACCTTTATTGGTATGCCATCTGAGCATTTCCAGGCGTGGGTGAAGACGCTTTCGGAGCCAGGAGCCTGGGAGTCTTCGGCATGGAAGCCAAAAGACTATGTGCGAATGCAAATGCCTGTTCTGACAATTACTGGTCATTATGACGGCGACCAACCAGGCGCACTTCGCTATTTTCGAGAGCATCAGGCAAGCGCTCCTCAAAGTGCCGCGAAAAATCACTATCTGGTCATAGGGCCGTGGAGCCATGGCGGAACCCGTGAACCAAGGCAGAAGTTGAGCGAGAGCGTTAAATTCGGACCGGCAGCGGTCTTTGATATGGACAAGTTTAACTTGGACTGGTTTGATTGGCACCTCGGCCGCGGTTCGAAGCCGGAGTTTCTGAAACGCCGGATCGTATATTATGTCGGAGGAGTCGAAGAATGGCGCTATGCCGATGCGCTCGATGAGATCGCCAACGAAAAACGCATGCTTTATCTTTCTGCGACGCCTGATGAAGCTTATGATGTGTTTCGCTCGGGTCATCTTGTCGATGCAGCCATAGGTGGCGAGACTCCGCACCAGTTCAAAAGCGATCCTCTGGATACCAGTCCCGCTGACCTGACGGATATTGATTGGAATGCTATTCGAGATGGTAATCTCCGGTCGATAGCACCAGCCCACATGCCGGAAACGCTGACTTTTCACTCACCTCCCTTGGCTAAAGGACTTACCTTGGCTGGAAAAATGCGCCTGAAGCTTTACCTGGAGATGGATGCACCTGATGCGGATATCTTCGTAACAGTCTATGCCATCTTCCCGGATGGCCAGCCGCTTTACCTCGGTGGAGATGTCGTGCGCGCCAGGTTTCGCGACGGCCTTAAGCCGTCACCGGTAAAGCCAGGAGCGGTGGAAGCCTATGAATTTAAAAATTTCCTCTGGAATGCCTGGGCGCTACCCGAAGGAACGCGGGTGCGCCTTAGCGTTGGTCCTTATAATGATCCTTCTGCACAGAAGAACTACAACTCGGGCGGCGCGCTCGGATTTGAAACCCGAGATGATGCCCGTGTCGCGCAGATTAAGTTACATCACAATGCCGAATATCCAAGCGTTCTGGAACTTCCTGTGGCTATCGATTAACAGGCTCATACTTGCTATCGCTGTTCTGATCCTAGTTGCAGTGGTAAGAAAAGAAAATGGAGCAGGGTTTTTGACAACTATGTTGAACGCGGATCAGACCGTATATCGCAGCATCAAATGATCGCTTTTACATACAAAGCGAAGTTTCATACCTGATACAAACTGGGCGCTTTGCCGGTCCATTGCTTGAAAGCGCGGCGGAAGTTTGTCGTCTCACTATATCCCAGTCGTGCGGCGATCTGGTCGATGCTCATACCTGTGTTCTGAATATAGTCGATGGCAAGGTTTTTCCTGACATCATCCTGAATTTTTCTGAAGGAAGTATCAAGTTCGCTGAGCTTGCGGTGTAATGTTCTTGAGCTCATGGCAAGCATAGCGGAAATTTCTTCCATATCCGGCATTTCTCCTGGATTGCGCAATAGTTCCCTTCTGATAAGCAAGATGAAATCATCCTCGCCGCGGTATCTCTGAACCATCTGTTCAACCAGCTGGAGGCAAATTTTTGCGCTGGCTGGATCAGACGTTCGCAAAGGACGATCCGTTGGAGCTCTGGTCCACAGGATGTTGTCCGGCTGTTCATAATAAACAGGGCAGTCAAAATATTCGTCATACTTCTTAGCATAGATGGGTTTGGGGTAGCTCAAGTGAATTTCCAAAGGTCGCATCGGTTCTTCCAGATATTCAGATGACACACGCCATATACCAACGATATTTTCTTCGACACAAAAGGGTAGCAACCTCTGGTTAGGGTAAATGGGGTGCATTTGAATCCGCTGCTTGCCGGCGTCTATGCTTGATTCAGAATGCATAAGGCTGGGCGCGGCCTGATAATATTTGGGGCCGATCTGTGCGGCTTCTTTTTCGGTCGCACTGCTCATGATAGCATATCCTAGAGCACCCCAGGTGCCAACGGTTTCTGCATCCCCCACCTTCAGACCCAGCCACGGAGTTGGAGAAAGCCTTAGCGCCACATCAATCAGGGCAAACATTTCATGAAAGGTTAGCAGTGCTTCGCTATCGGTGATTTTTTCATCGCCAAAATCGAGCCGATCAAAAAGCTCATCTTGACCGATCCCCTGACTTTCAAGGATGTCTAGCATCAATTTGGCAATTTGGTTGGAAAGAACCGAGCGATCAAATATGTCTAGCCGATTGTCCAAAGCGCTTGTCCGAAAATGATCTCTAATTGTCCCTTGCTAACCTTTGGTCATTGAAAACACCAGCGTAAACCGGCGTTAGAACAAACACAGGAGCGAAACATGGCTATACCCGAAACCATCAATCATCAGGACAGATTGCTCTCGGTCAATATCAATGAACAGGAGCCTGTCCAGCATCCGACAGATGGCTATTTTATCCAGCCGCTATTTCTTGACCCGGAAAATGGCACCTGGGTTTTACATGCCAAATTCCCGCCAGGCACATTGCTACCCCGCCATTTCCACACCGGCACAGTCCATTTCTTCACCACCAAAGGAACATGGAACTATGTTGAATATCCCGAAGATAAGCAGACAGCTGGCAGCTATCTTTATGAACCTGGCGGCTCAATTCACCAATTCTCTGTGCCGAAGGATGCAACGGAAAGCGCCGAAGGCTTCATGGTTGTAACCGGAGCCAATGTGAATTTTGATGATGATGACAACTTGATCGACATTACCGATGCTGGAGCCATTGAGCGGGCAATCATGGGGGTATGCCAAATGATGCAGCGTGATGCGCCGCGCTACATAAAACCCGGTGCTTCAGCCGGTTTTTCCTTCGGATAAGAATATTTTTGGAGTGGAACGATGAAGATAGCAGTTGTTGGAGCAGGCATTGCTGGATTGGCTGCTAGCCACGAATTGTCGAAACGTGGCCATGATGTAGAAATCTATGAAGCATCGGATCGCGCTGGCGGTAGAGGAAAATTACTCAATCGCCCGGGAACCAACGATTGGGCTGATGTTGGATCTCAGTATTTCCATTCCAATTACAGCAATGGCCTACGGATTATCGATGAACTGGGGCTCACTCCAAAGTTAAAAAAAATCAAAGGTAGTAGCCGTATGTTTACGGGCAGCAGCCCTGGAGAAAGCTATTTACTGAGTCCCCGGTTACCGTGGATTAATCCGGGCGGCCTATCCGGAAATTTGAAGGTTGCCCTTTATTCGATCAAGCTTCTGCTAAAAAATCGGTCTCATACTTTTGGAGCGGAGGTAGAGCAGGCGGCCTATGACGCACAATTGGCGATGGACTCGACATCAGACAAATTTGTGCAAGACCAAATCGTGCGGATGCTAACACTTGTTGGCGGACTGAGTGAACCGGCTGACAAGCAGGTTAATCTGCTTCAGATTTACCGGTTGTTGAAGATCATCATGTTGACCGATTATGTATCTTTGGAAGGCGGCACTGCCACGTTGCATCAGGAGTTGGCGAGGCTTGCAAATATTCACTATAATAGCCCAGTAAAGAAGCTGCAAACTGACAATGGCAACATTGCTGGTCTCACGCTTGAAAACGGTGATACCGTTGCCGCTGACCATGTGGTGGTCGCAGCCCATGCACCTAGAGCAGCCGATATCCTGCCGACAGAATGGGCGCTGGAAAAAGACTATCTGTCGGGTATCGAAATGCCACCGGCCATTCTGGTTTCCCTGTTTCTCGACTGCGAACTGGAAAAGGATGTTTGGACTTACTTCTTTCCATTTGAAGATCGAGAAAATCGAAGCAACGTAACATTCTGTGTAGATACCCACCAAAAAAGTCCAGGTAATACCCCATCCGGGAAAGCCACGCTTCAAGCATGGATTATAAGTCCACAATCTGAGAGTTTGCTTAGCAAAACGGATGATGAGCTAGCGCAAATCGCACGCCGTGACGTCGCTCAATATCTGCCGCACGTCGACAACCATGTTGAGGGATATGCCGTTACCCGGCACCAGCATGCTATCCCACAATCATCTGTAGGACATAATGAGAGGACGCTCACTTTTCTGAATTCCGTCGATCAGCGACCCGGTGTCTCTTTCTGCGGTGATTATATGTCCGGCGGATATATGGAAAGCGCACTTTGGAGCGTGGAGCGTGCCATTAAACGTTTTGACCAAGAAAAGCAGAAACTTGCTGCTTGAACCGAATTCGCAACCATATGACGGACACATGACCATGGCATATTTGAACCCCGTAATTCCCGGCAGAAAGCTGGCAGCGATAACAGCAATCCTATCAATGCCATTTGCCTATCTGACACAGTTCTTTTTCGTGATGGCTTCAGATGGAGATGTCGCCATTTTTCATGATGGGCATCAGATGCTGAATCTCGCATCCGATAATGCCAGTATGTTCTATGCTGCTATGTGGACAGATATATTGGGTTATTATCTGATTTTTCTGCCCGTGATCATTTATGCATGGAAAATCTTGCGGGAGGTTAATGAGAGCCTGACTGACATCAGTTTCCTTTGCGGGCTCATCTACTGCCTATTGGGGTCATTTGGTGCAGTGAATATGGCGGGCGCTTTTGATTCCCTGTATGGGGGCTATGCAACCGCATCAGCGTCGGAACAGGCCCAGGCTGTTGCTGCATGGCAAGCTACCATAGCAGGCAACTGGCGCGGCTATTGGTTGTTGGAAGCAGTGTTGGCAGCCGTCTGGCTCGGCGGTCTCGGCCGACTACTGGCGATTGCTGGCCTCAGAGGCCTGGGTCTAGGCGCCATGTTCCTGTCAGTTATCTGGCTAGCGCAGTTCACTTTGTGGCACCTTGGTCTGGATGAAGCTTCGGATGCTGCTCTGACGCTGGTCGTTCTGCTTTCACCACTCTGGTCGGTCTGGCTTGGGATATCACTTCTTCGCCTTCAACCAATTCGGATCACGGCTTCCTCGAACCAGGAGAACATAGCATGACAGACAATCCCTGGTTCTATCCGGACAAGGTAAGCGCCGCGGCGGGAGACGCGGTAACCTTGTTCGCGAGCGCACCTGCTTCACCCTGTTCACTGACGGTAAGCCGTATCGGCGCAGAGGTGAAGCAGGTCGCCAAATTTGAAAACATTACGATTGATCATCATGATATCCCCGATGATGCGGATGTAAATGGCTGCGGGTGGCCCGAAGCCTTTTCATTCGAAGTTGGCGCAGACTGGTCAACCGGCTATTACGATCTAACCTTGGCAGGACCAGACGGTACAAAGAGCCAGCATTTTTTCTGCGTTCGCAATGATGATGGAGCCACCAAGGTCAAGGCAGCACTGATCCTGTCGACAAATACCTATGCGGCTTACAATTATTGGGGCGGGCGCAATTCCTATGCCGACGTTGCGGCCTTGATGGCTGGAACGGTCACTCCGGATGAATCGCGCGCTGGAGCAATTGGAAGGCTTTCTCGGATGCGGCCTTATCCACAAACGATGTTCGCGCCGCCAGCTGATCCGCCGCGTCTCATCAACTATGAACCGCGCGATGTCGGAGAAATGCCGATACCGGGCAGTCTGGAATGGATGCAGAAATACCAGCCAACGCCCTATGATGGATCAGCCTGTTTCCTTAAAAAATGGGAACATGTTTTCGCTCGTTGGACCGAGGAGCAGGGCTATGAGATCGATTATCTGACCGACCATGATTTTGAGGTCAATCCAGATGCTCTTAACGGATATGAGACCGCGATGGTGGTTGGTCACAGCGAATACTGGTCGGTGAGCCAGCGTTTCGCCGTCGAGCATTTTATCCAGCAGGGTGGTCATTTCATCAGCTTTTCCGGAAATACCTGTTACTGGAAAGTCCGCTGGGAAGATGATGGACAAACGATGATCGCTCATAAATGGGCGGGCGAAGACAATGATCCGCTCTGGGCCAATCCATCAACTCGGAAGGATGCTACTCACCTTTGGTCGCATCCCGAATTTGAAGCACCGGAAGCGCGTTTTTTGGGTCTATCCTTTCTCTATGGAGGTTATCACCGCATAGCCATGTGTGCCGCGCGAGGCAGTGCGGCCTTCACAATTTACAATGATGAACATTGGGCGCTGGAAGATACCGATCTCTATTATGGAGACGTAATCGGTGGCGACGTGCCTTTGATTGGCTATGAGAATGACGGCTGTCCGATTCAATTTGGAGAAGATGGCTTGCCGAAGCCGGGCGGCGGACTGGGGGTGCCTGAAAACCTCGAAATTATCGCCATGACACCAGCGACATTGGCGGAATCGGACCGTAGCCCATTTCCAAAGGTCATTCCGCTGGAGGATCGTGAGATTCTGACTCGCGTGACGTTTGGTAAAGATACCCCGGACAACCGCGGCAAGTTGATGCGCGGTCATGCCGTCATGGCCAGTTTCCGATGTGGCAAGGGTGAAGTGTTCAATGCCGGTACAACAGAATGGGTGCACGGCCTTAGGGCCAGAAACCCCTTCATCGAGAAAATCACCCACAATGTTCTGAGCCGCTTTGGTTTGAGCATCGAAAAGCATGGAGAATGAGAATGAATAATGAGCAGGCCAGCGTTGACATGATCAAATCTATCCCGCCACTTATCCCCGACCGGCTGGACGAAGCGCGGGATTATTTTGCGGACGATTTTCGGTGGCACTATGTCAATGAACATCTGCCCGAACTCAACAAGACCTATGAGGGTGTTGAAGGTTTGAAACAGTTTTTCATTGATCTGGCCAACAAAACAGGCGGTTCATTCAACGTACGCATTAAAGATGCTCAAGCGCTCGGAAATGAATTTGTGATCGCGCATGCACTCCCCAACATGACCTTGGACGGACAATCCTTTGAAACCGATGCAGCAGTGATTTGGCGGATTGTGGGTGGCAAGATTTCAGAGGCTTGGGACATTCCCGGTGTAAACTCAGCGATCCGGATGGACGAAGGTCCTGCAATATCATCGCTGCCTAAATAGGAAGAGTGACCAATGGAAACAGGAGTTCGAGAAAGATCCATTATCATTACCGGTGGTGCGGCTGGAATCGGACTGGCTACTGCGAAAAGGTTAAGTGCTGACGGTTGGCGGGTTGGATTGATTGATCTTAGCGAGGACAGTCTTGCTGAGATCAAGACCCAGCTAGGTGATACCCGAGTTGCTGTGGCTAGTGCTGATGTTTCGGATGCCAGTTCTCTTTCTGGCGCAATTGATCAATTGGCGGAAGAACTGAATGGGATCGATGCGATATTCAACAACGCTGGTATTCTGCGCGATGGTCCCTTCACTGAAGTCGCCTTGGCTGACCACCATCTGACCATCGCCGTCAATGCTGCCGGAGTGGTCAACGGCTGTCACCTGGCAATTCCACATTTGGAAAAGCGGTCCGGCGTCAAACATATCATCAATATGTCCTCGGCCTCGACCATTCATGGCATTGGCGGATTATCGGTCTACAGCGCCACTAAAGCCTTTGTCGAACATCTTAGCGAAGCACTCGATATCGAACTATCGCGCTCGAACATAAAACTGTCGACCATCGCCGTTCCCTTTGTCCAAACAGCCATGATTGATGCTGAATCCGATCAGATGAAAGGCTATGTCAAAGAACAAAAGCAACCCATTGTTCCCGAGGACGTTGCTAACCGGGTAGCAGCAATTCTTGATGGGAGTGCATCCGGCCGCATGCATCAATTGATCAGTCCGCAATTGAAATTTCAGCATCTGCTGCGCCGCATCGTGTCAACATCGACGATGCATAATATTGCTAAGCGCGCATTTGAGAAAACTGCCGCCGCTAACTAGCCCTGCTTGACGATTTGCATTGTCGTTTTTAAGCGGAAGTTAGGAATGTATTCGAGAGAGAGTTTCAAGAGATTCCATTGCTTCTTTCCCGGATGAAATCGAAACGGCATCAGTCATGCCGTTTGGAAAGCCGATAACCGCGGCCACGTACAGTTTCGATATGAGGTACTTTGGGATTACAATCAATTTTCTTGCGTAGCTTGGCGATATAAACATCGACAACATTGGTCAGGGGGTCGGTATCCATACCCCAAACATTGCTCAATATCCGTTCGCGACTGAACAAGTCCCCGGGCTTGCTCATCAGAAGTTCCAAAATTGCGAGCTCTTTATCAGTCAAGGTAAGCTCTTTGTCACAGCACCATACGCGTACGGATTTGAGATCAAATCTCAGATCATCGACTTCGAGAACGCTGTTGCCCTCGCTATAACCAATGGATCGGCGTCCCAAAGCCTCTATCCTCGCAACCAGCTCATCGAATGAAAATGGCTTGGTCATATAGTCATCAGCGCCCATGCGGAGGCCGGTAATTTTGTCATTCATCGAATCCATGGCAGTCAACATCATAATAGGCGTCGAGATGCCTTCGCTGCGCAACGCTTGACAGATTTGGGTTCCGGACATGTCCGGCAGCATCAAATCCAAAATAATAACGTCATATTCATTGGATTGCGCATCTCGATATCCAGCCACGCCATTGTCTATCAGCTTTACCACATAGCCTTCAGATTTCAGTCCGCGACTGATAAAGTCACCTACGCGGAGATCATCCTCAACAATCAAAATTCTCATGACACGATCCTCATCTGCTTTTCTGCCGGCAGAACGACTGTCGCCGAGATTATGTCATTGTCCTTCTGCTCGATGGTGATGGTTCCATCATGAGCTTCGACAATGGCTTTCGCGACGGGAAGCCCCAATCCGGTACCTTCATCGATCTCTCCGGCATTACCTCCGCGGTAAAAGCGATTAAAAATATAACGCATATCTTCCTCACTTACCGCGTCGGAGACATTGTCGACGATAATTGCGATCCCCCTGGGCGAGCGATTTAAATAGATCGAGATATCAGTACCTTGCGGAGCATATCGAATGGCGTTGTCCAACAAAACAGCAAGAACTTGGCCAATCCGTCCTTTATCTCCTGAAACTATAAGTCCGGATACATTTCGTTCCATCGCCATTGAGATATTCTTTCGAGCGGCAAGAGCTTCGAACGCGTGGTGTTTCTCTTCAACCAAGCGGACTATATCTAGCGGCTTTTTGACCAGTTTCAGTTCCCCGGCCTGAGAACGTGCAACAAATAGTAAATCATCTATCAAGCGCCCTGTGTGAATCGCTTGATCAACGATCAGCTGCAGACTGGACTCATATTCCTCCGGCGTTTTCTTTTTTCCCCTTAGACTGATCTCGGCCTCTCCGCGGATGACGGTGAGCGGTGTGCGCAATTCGTGGCTGATGTCAGCAAACAATCTTTTCCGGCCTTCGTCTTTCTCGACCAGAGATTTGTTGGCCTGTTCCAGCTCTTCTGTGCGCGAGGATACAGTAGCTTCGAGATCGGCATTGGCAGTCAGAAGCTTTTCCTGTGCCGATCCGATCTGCTCTGCCATCCAGTGGAACCGATGCCCCAGATAGTCAAATTCGCGTGCCGGTAAATGTGGTATTTTGTAGTCGAAGCGATTCTGGCCGTATTTGTCTAGGCCATCCTGCAATTGGTTCATTGACCGGTTGAAGATATGTGCGAGTTGCAGGACTGCGGGCATGATGAAAAGCAACGCCAGTGCGATTATGATACTGGCGAAAATCTTCAATTGCTGTCCGAGAACTTCGATATCGCGTTGTGCTTCGTTAATTTCCGACCGTTCTTCAGCAAGCAGGGCGTTGATAGATTCCGAAAACTCGCTTTCAATCTGGCTGGCCAAAACGGCGATAAATCGTTCCTGAGCCATTTCCGTTTGGCCGGAATCTCGGAGCAGCAAAATCTCGTCAAACTGGTTGATCGCTCTGCTAATCAGCCGTTCCAACCCCGCTAGTTGTTCCAGCTCTTCTGCTTCATCTTCAATTTTGCCGACCAGCTCCACTTCCTTAGCAATATTTTGCCGGGCCATGTCGAGTTGGGTCTGGATCTGTAATTTAATTTCGGTGATATGCGCGATCGAACTGTTTGGTGGTTGATAGACGGCCACGGTCATTTTTTTTACAAGCCGTTCCGTGAGCATCGCTGCTTCGCCGTAACTGTGGACGACATCATTCGCGAGTTGGTTGCGTTCGAACAGCAAGCTAGACCGGGTTGTGCCATAGAAATTCGCTATGCTGGCCGAAATTGCGAGTATCAGCAAAGCACCGAGCGTCGTAAACAGCCGTACACGGAACGACATCTTCAATTTGCGAGAGCTAAAAAACATTTTGTTCAAATCTATCATAAAATGAGGGATTCATGTCTACGACCTTCCGGGATTCGTTTTGACCAAGATGCCGGAATAGGACTATTCTGGTGAACATGGCATGACAAACACATCGGTTTTGTCTTTAAAACGTCAGCTGAAACCGAGTCGCCAAAGCATCAACGGATTCGGAAAATCCAAAACGACCCGGATCAGCCCTTGCGTGCACATAGTTTAACGCGATTTTTACATTTTTTCCTAGGTACCAGTTGGCGCCCAAACTGATATTCGTTTCCTTGCCGCCGGTTACTGCGCCATCATCAAGATCAAGAAAGCTCAGTCTTGCGGCCAGCTCTACTGCTCCCCATTTTCCAGATGGCCGTATTGCTCCAAAGCTTCCGCTCGAAAGATTAAACCTTTGTCTTTCGCCCGTCAGAACATAAGCAGCTTCAAGCGACCCGCCCGAGAATTCGGGATTGCCGAGATCAGTTGAATCGTTGAAGCGATGTAAATATTGCCCAGATACAGCAAATGGGCCCTGTGCGAACCCAGCCTCGAGAGCGATATTTGTATAGCCATCCACATTCCGAAGATTGCCAGTGTCGATCAGACGCGTAAAACTGAGTCCAAATTCCGGCGTCGAACGCACGCGGCTCCGGGCTCCGGCGTTTAGATCGCGGTGATCAATGGCCGCGGCCGCAAATAGAGTTTCACTGCGTTTTCTGATCGGCGCCCAGACTAGTTTCCCGACTAGACTTGTGCCATCTTCCCGCGGCTGCCTGTCATCTCCGGCGTCAATCGCATTGCCAACATAGGCGGCTGCTACAGCGATATTATCGCCAACATAGGTCGCTGAAGCTCCGGCGCGAAAATTCGGGGCCAGCGCCGCCGACAGCGATCTTTCGAGGAATTTCAAGTTGTTGGAGCTTTTCTGTCTTTCGCCGAGAAATGGCGTTGTAAAGTTACCCGCCCGGATCGTCAGATTGTCGATTCCACTATAGGAGACCCAGACGTTTCGCAGGCCGGTAGAGATGCCTCCAACATCCGTATCAAATTTGGCACGCCAGTCATCGCCAATCTCGACCGTGGCATCGAAGCGCAGCCGGCGTATGTCGATTTCATCCTCAATATTTGTCACATCATTGTCGGAAATCACTGCGTCAAGATGGAGCCTCCCTCCCAGTGTCAGACGAAAATCTCCCGACTCCAATACGATTCCGTCAGAACCCGCGCTGATCTCACCTGCAAGGGCAGCAACCGGTGAACAACTTACAAGGCCACCGGCGAGCAAACCGAGTGCATGCTTCAAGAGCTCTGGCTTTCCTCAGTGCTCAACGGTGCCGGACCTTCATCCAACAGTTGATCAAAAACAAGGCGGCCATAGCCTTTTGTTTCGAAATTCCTGCGGAAGCCATGGCGCAAGCCCTTAAGCAATTGCAACTTGAGACTACATTCTGATGGAAGTTCCGCATTCATCGCCTTGACCCAGGTTTTGGCTCTAACCACACGGGTGCGGCCCTGCAAAAAGTCGATTTCTTTGTTTTGATTCAGTGTTGCGCTCCGCCCTATATCGTTATCGCCGACCAAAACCAGAACTTCTGATCTGCGAAACCCGTCCAGTGACAGAGAGCGATTTTCCAGGTGCTTGGAATCTCCCAGCCCCAATGGATAGGCGTATCCACTATATGGCATCGTGTACCAACCAGGGGCAAAAAGAACGGCCCGGTCAATTATATCGGGACGAAGCATGATGAAGCGATGAAGAAACTGACCGCCGCCAGAATAGCCAACTGCCCTGATGGTTGACAGATCAAGATCATCGATCTCTCGCAGTTCATCTATCAGTTCCATTAGTGCGATGTCGGGAGAAGGATTATGCCCATGTGATCGGACTTGTTGATAGCGTCGAAATTTCTTTCGGGTGAAATGCGGAACGACGATCGTCAACCCTTTTTCTTCCGCCAGTTCCTGCAGAACTACGGCATGCTGTAGTGCGTTGCGCGTATAGCCATGAATGGAAAAGATCACCTGTTCGGGGCGCCCGAAAGTACGTCTTGGACGATAGATGAAATAGGAAAGTCCACACGGCCCCCGCGTGGTTGAGGCTGTTATACGCCCACGAATGTGTACTCTATCCCTTATGTCCTGACAGGGTATGTCATTTTCCCC